>DATNPS010000543.1:0-28958 GCA_036703095.1 Crinalium sp.
ATCTTTGATGCCGGAGCCGGGATTGAACTCAATTCCAATTTCTTTAAGGTCGTCTCCTGGTATGACAACGAGTGGGGCTACTCCTGTCGCGTCATTGACTTAATTATCTCAATGGCGAAAAAAGAAGGGCTGTTGACCTAAGCTTCTGGTTCTCGGCTGAGGCTTAGACTCCGGGCTTCTTCTCGCTGGAGTTAGCCAGTCGGTTCAGGCATAGAAACCCGGTGTCTCGCTCTCAGATGAGCTTTAGACACCGGGTTTCTTCTAGATGAAGTTAGCAGACTCCCAGTTCAGGCATAGAAACCCCGTGTCTGAATCATCCCTTTAGAACCCAAATCGGTCTATCCTAGAAAGAGTTCCAGTTTACGGAACTTAACAGATTTTCTCTAACTGCCATCCATGAGATGCATCATTAACCGCCGTGCTCAGTTTTCGGCCAGCCATCGCTATTGGCTACCAGAATTGAGCGAATCCGAAAACGCTGAACGCTTTGGCCCTACAGCCCGCTTTCCGGGGCATGGTCATAACTATGTCCTCTATGTGTCGATGGAAGGGGAATTAGACGAGTATGGCATGGTGCTAAACCTGTCTGATGTGAAACAGGTAATTAAGCGCGAAGTGACCAGCCAGCTTGACTTCTCCTATCTCAATGAGGTCTGGCCAGACTTTCAAACCACCTTACCGACCACCGAGCAGATCGCACGAGCCATCTGGCAGCGCTTAGCGCCCCATCTTCCCTTGGTGCGCATTCAACTATTTGAACATCCTGAACTTTGGGCTGAATACGAAGGAAACGGCATGGAAGCATATCTCACCATTAGCACTCACTTTAGCGCGGCTCATCGACTGGCGTTGCCTCACCTGACGCTAGAGCAAAACTCGGAAATCTACGGCAAGTGCGCTCGCGTGAATGGGCATGGCCACAACTATCATCTGGAAGTTACGGTTAAAGGCGAAATCGATCCGCGCACGGGCATGATTGTCGATCTGGTCGCGCTGCAAAAAGCGGTGGATGATTACGTGGTCGAGCCATTTGACCATACTTTTTTGAATAAGGACATTCCTTATTTTGCAGAGGTGGTGCCTACGGCTGAGAATATTGCCGTTCACATTCGCGATTTGTTGCGATCGCCCATTCAGCAGCTCGGCGCGACGCTCCACAAAGTAAAGCTGATCGAAAGCCCCAATAATTCCTGTGAAGTGTACGCAACTGATCTTGAAGCGGATATTTCTGAGAAGCAGCAGGAAGTGACCCGGTTGGTTGGTGTGTAGCGTAACGTGAATTCGTCCAATAGGTTTTTAGGGGTGGTGTGCGACGCGCACCACCCTTAAATTTTGGTTCATCGAGTCAAGATATTACGGGCTGATCCTGATCGCGGTTTCGGAAAACCTTTCTGAACACCCATTGCATTAGACCCGGAAACAGTCGATGCGATGCGACGGAAAGGTTCGCCGAACCGACCGTCACATCGCTTTGTTTTTTGTGAACGGCATCCCAAACGGCTTTGGCGACATCCTCAGGCTTTTCGACTAGAGGCACCTGCAAAATGTCTTCGATCTGCTGCTGTCGGGCTTGCTGGTCGGCAGCATCCTGTCCCCGGAAAATGGCTCGTTCCAGAAAATCGCTCTTAATCAAATTCGGATAAACGCCGCAAACTTGAATGCCTTTGGCAGACAATTCTGCTTCTAGCGCCTGTGTTAGTCCAGTGACGGCAAACTTGCTGGTTGTGTAAGGCACCAGATATGGAACCGGAACTTTGCCACCAATGGAGCTGATGTTGACGAGGGTGCCACTGCCTCGTTGCAAGAAATGCGGCAAGATGGCGTGGATCGTGTGGATATAGCCCCATAGATTTGTATCAATGGCCTGGTGCCAATCATCCAGCGAGAAGGCGTCTACTGGCCCGGAAATGTAGATTCCGGCATTATTGACAAGAACGTCGATCGCACCATATTCGGCCAAGGCTCGTTCAACCAGATGCTTGACCTGTTCGGGGTCTTTCACGTCGGTTGGAACGGCGATCGCCTGACAGTTCAAATTGCGTAATTCCTGTGCCACAGCTTCTAGGCGATCGCCATGACGGGCGGCCAGCACAAGGTTATAGCCTTCACGGGCAAATCGATGAGCGATCGCCTTGCCGATTCCCTGAGAGGCTCCGGTGATGAGTACGGTAGGGGCCATAAATAATCCTGGGTCGTTGAGTGCTAAGGATCGGGATTTCATAAAACCCGCAACTCAATTTTGGAAAGTGCGGCTCAGCCGCACTTTCCAAAATTAAAAACTTGGGTTTCATCCATCCATGAATCCTAAACAGCGTTACTCTTACCCATTGACGCGTGGAGGCTGAGTTCTGCCGTCTACCTGGGGCAAGGTTCCGGGTTATGTCTCAGGGGTTGGAGTTTGGATTGCGTCGGCAGCCTGACACTGAGTACAGAGGCCAAAAAACTCCAGCATGTGATAGTAAATCTTGAAGTCATATGACTTGTGGAGCTGGATTTCCAGGTCATGTACCGGACATTCATCAATCGGAATCGAGTTACCGCACTGCAAACAGGTGAGGTGATGCTTGTCTTCCTGGACGGAACTGTAGAGCGATTCTCCGCTGGCCAGCGTCCGCACTTGCACGGCTCCTTCTAATTTAAGTGCCTCTAAGGCCCGGTACACAGTAGCCAATCCCATGCTCTGCCCCTGATGTCGCAACTCCATGTATATGTCTTGCGCCGATACCGCCTGGTTTAGGGTTTTGAGCAACTCCAGAATGCGGCTTTGGCTGCGAGTACGCTGAGCTTTCATGGCAAAATACGAGACCTTATTCCTAATCTTCTCAGGTTATATAGCTGTAGCCCCATTGGTTAGAACAACGAAAGCCAAAGGGTATGTGTGGGCTGCGCCCCCAGCCCGGGGTTTCACCCCTGCACCCCGTCCTAATCCCTGCACCCCGTCCCAAATCTAAATGGTCACAGCTATAAAACCAACATCGTGGCTCTTCTACGATAGCCTGTCGTGATTTCAGCCTTAAACCATACCGCTAAATTGCGGCTATCGAATTCACGTAAAATGAGGGTAGTTCTTCCAAATTTTGTAACTGACAGTGAGCCACACTTACCACGCTCAAATTTACGTAACGCTTCGTCCTTCAGTGCTTGACCCGGCAGGCACAGCCGTTCAGTCTGGGTTAACCCATCTGGGATATGACAATGTAGAGCAGATTCGAATTGGTAAATATATTGAGTTGACGCTGACGGCCAACGATGAGGCGTCGGCGCGTGAACAACTGGATCGGATGTGCGATCAATTGCTGGCAAATCCGGTGATCGAAAACTATCGGTTTGACTTAAAGGTTTTGACGGCTCAAGCGTAAACGCAGCAAGAGGCTCTTATGAAATTTGGCGTGATTGTTTTTCCGGGGTCTAACTGCGATCGCGATGTAGCGATGGTGACTCGCGATTTGTTGGGGCAGCCGACTCGGATGGTTTGGCATGAAGAAAGTGACCTGTCCGATCTGGATGTCGTGATCATTCCGGGGGGCTTTAGCTACGGCGACTATCTGCGCTGTGGGGCGATCGCCCGCTTTTCTCCGGCCATGCAGGCTACTATCCAACATGCCGAGCAGGGCAAACCTGTGTTGGGTATCTGCAATGGATTTCAGGTACTAACCGAAGTCGGGCTGCTGCCGGGAGCGCTGGTGCGCAATCAGGGCTTACACTTTATTTGCGATCGCGTTCCTCTTCGGGTCGAGCGCAATGACCTGCCCTGGACTCAGGGCTACCAAAATGAAGAAGTTGTCACCATCCCGATCGCCCATGGGGAAGGCTGTTATTACGCCGATCCAGACACGCTGGCGGCGTTAGAAGACAACCAGCAGGTTATCTTCCGCTACTGTACGCCGGATGGATCTGTGACCTCAAGCAGTAACCCCAACGGGTCGCTCAACAACATCGCCGGAATCTGCAACCGTAGCGGCAATGTGCTGGGCATGATGCCCCACCCGGAACGGGCCTCCGATCCAGCGTTGGGCTTTACCGATGGCATCAAATTGTTTGAAGGGTTGCTGGCGCGAGTAGCCGCAGTGGTTTAGACGAGAGACGCGCGGCAACGCCGCGCGTCTCTCGTATTGTTGAACTATTCCGGATTTGTCACCAGAGGAACGTCACTGGTTGTCGTTGCGCTGTTTGGAGTGGGACTGGCACTTGGCTCAGGGAATGGCTGTAGCTCGACACGATAGTTGGGGTCTAGCAGGGAGAGACGGCTTGGCTCCGCGTAGACATTTGGAGAGGACACTGGGGAAGGCGCAGTAGCCGAAGGTTGGGGTTGGGGTTCATGAGCGGCGATCGCGGCTGAGTGTAATCGCTGGGCCAGTTCCGTTTGCTCCTGAAGTTCCTGGGTTGAGGATACCAGTCCGCTGAGTCCATTCACTAAATCGCGCACGTTGCGCCGGAAGGCTGGATCACCCGTGAGTTCGTCCAGATCAGACGTAATTTTTTGAGCATTCTGGAAGGTGGCCCGGGCCGAATCCAGTGTTTGCTGGAGCAGCAGCAAATTTTCTTGTGAGCCAAACCCCTCTGAGAAGGTGCGGAGATTGGTTGAAGCTTGCGCTGCATTGGCCGACAGAGTGCGCAGGTTCTCCACAAACTCTCCTTCTTCCAATACTGGCGAGAGACGGGTTAAAACGGCTTGCAATTGATAGCTGGCTGAATTCAGGTTATTGAGTGTACTGATTAGGGTGGTGCGATTGGTAGACAGTAGGCTATTCAGTTGGACGGCTGTTAAGCCAAACTGATCGGCGGCTCGACCGACCGACGCCGTGGTGGCTGTCGCTGCTGTAGATAGTGTCCGTAATTCGCGATCGACGGAGCGAGTGAGGCGAGTCACTTCGCGGCTCAGGGTAGCAACTCCGGCTGCCGCATCTGAGGTATTGCTGGCGAGCGATCGAATCTCGTTAAAAAATTCGGGATCGGAGACGAGATTGCTGAGGCGAACAGTGGAGCTAATCAGCTCGTTAAAATTCACGCCGACTGAACCGGGGAGGCGATCGCCATCGCAAATAATGGGGCCACCTTTACAGTTGGGCGACAGCGGGTTGATCTCCAGGGTAGAGGTCAGTTGAGCCGTAGGCGTGATATCGACTGAGGTTTCCCCAATCAACCCGGCCTGATTGGCCTCGATTAGAGAATTGCGCGGAATCAGCAGACTGGCTGGGGTAATCTCAATTTCGACATCAATCACATTGGCCCCCGGCATAATCGACCTGATTTTGCCGACTGTAACGCCGCGATACCGAACAGGTGCCCCGGCTCGCATTCCTCCCACATCGGTGAATTGCACAATGGCGCGATAGCTGCGATTGCCAGGGTTTAATCCCCGCAGCCAGATCACCATTAGCCCAAACAAGCCCAGCCCCAGCAAAATCAGCAGCCCAACGGAGCCTTCTCGAATCGTTCGCGATTGCATGTTTTCTCCTTACAACGGCTTGTCTTCCCCGAAGAACCACACTCGAAACTCAGCCTACCACTTGAATCGGCCCTTCTACCTTGCCACTAAAGAACTGCCGCACAATCGGATTATCAGTTGTGTCGATGTCATGAACAGTTCCTTGCCACTGCACCTTGCCCCGATACAAAAATATAATCCGATCGGCTGTGCGTCGAATAGTGCTGTCTTGGTGGGTGACAATGACGTAGCTCCCGCATCCCCCATCGCGACACTGCAAATCGCGAATCAAATCTTCAATCACCGTTGAGGCGATCGGGTCTAGTCCAGCCGTTGGTTCATCGTAAAGCAGCACTTCTGGACTGTCTGCCGGATTCTCTGGGTTTTCCATGATGGCGCGGGCAAAGCTCACCCGTTTTCGCATCCCGCCCGATAGCTCTGCTGGAAAGCGATCGCCAATCCCCGGCAAGCCAACCATTTCCAGCTTTTGATTCACCAGTTCTTTAATTTTCTTTAGCGATAGCTTAGAGCGTTGATACAATAAGAACCCTACATTTTCATCAACGGTTAAGGAATCAAACAAGGCGGCCTGCTGAAACACCATCCCGATTCCAATCGGATCTTTGGCATCATCGACCAGCCCTTCTCGGCGCTTGCCCTGCACAAACACCTCTCCCTCATCGGGAGCTAGCAATCCGGCAATAATGCGCAGAATGGTTGATTTCCCCGTTCCTGAAGGGCCGATGACGGCCACGGCTTCCCCCGGATTGATCACGAGATCAACCTGGTCTAACACTTTATTCGAGCCGAAGGACTTACTCACCCCCCTCAATTCAATTAGTGGCTCAGCCATACAATCTGAATCAACTTTTCGAGAGAAACATTCGTGCAGCCCAAAGGCCAGAGTACTGAAATGTCAACCACGCCACGCCAACCTGAATAAATGTATTGCAATTTTAACCAGGTGACTTATAGAGTTCATAACGCCAACCGGGTGAAAAAAGTTTCACCTCCGACATCATCGCTTCAGTAATTCTCATGGTGCCAATCGGTAGCGATACAGGTTTCATAACTACTGATCTGGCGTTCCGCACCCCGGTTGGAGGCACAAACCCTAAGATTAGGGGCAGTTGAGAATTGCTGTCGTCCCTTTGCAACTTGCGTTAAAGGCTTTACTATCTGCATTGACTGTAGCAGATAGCTTAAGCTGATGTTTCGCCATTTTATCCAGCCTCCCCGACAAGAACACCAACCCTTATATCAGTAGAGATTAAGTACATAGACACAGCTAAATACAAAACCCAGAAGGGTGTGCCGCGCCCCTGGGGCGCGCGGCACACACCCTTCTGGGTTTTAATGCTGTCCAACCTCTTACAGGCGATCGCAATGGGCAAAGAGGTTTAGTTAGGATCGTGTATTTTATGGAACACTTCTAGAGCCATACGGATGCAACCAATCTCTTAGAGGAAGATAGGATGTGGCCATGCCACAAATCGGGTGCAAGTTTTTATATGATGTTTTGCCTCTAAGGATCGCCAATCCAATCAAAACAATTCTTGGGAGCCGCCAGCACCAGGGTGTTGTGCTCTTTGCCCTCATGAGTTGGATTTTAATAAATCCACATTCCTAAATAGCCATGTCAAACGGTCTTTTCAAGCAAGCGTTTCGAGCGTTCAAGCAAGAGTCACGCCATCGTACCCCTCAGCGGCTGACCCACTGGTTTAAGTGGCTGTCTCCCGGTTTGTCAGTCAAACGCTGGCTATTTATTAGTGCAACTGGAGTTTTGGCGGTGGGTCTGGGTCTGGCCATCTGGGCGAGGCAAACGCCAATCTACCGCATCGGGCAGTTTGTTGGCGATTTTTTAGAAACCCTGGCACGGCTGTTTCCCAATTACGTGAGTGGCCCGCTGGTTATTTTAGCGGGGCTGTTGCTGATTCTATGGGGGCAAACGCGCAGTCTGGGAGCCATTACCGAAGTGCTTATGCCAGAGGGCGATGAAGAACTCATCGATCTGCTGATTACCCATCGAAAGCTACATCGTGGTCCCAAGATCGTTGTCCTGGGCGGAGGGACTGGCCTTTCCACCTTGTTACGGGGACTGAAAACGTACAGTGCGAATATTACGGCGATCGTCACCGTTGCCGATGATGGCGGTTCGTCGGGGCGGTTGCGACGCGAGATCGGCGTGTTGCCACCGGGAGACATTCGCAACTGTCTGGCGGCATTGGCAGACGAGGAAAAACTGTTAACTGAATTGTTTCAATATCGGTTTCAGGCTGGAGATGGGCTGACTGGGCACAGCTTTGGCAATTTGTTTCTGACGGTGATGAGTGAGGTGACGGGAGACTTAGAGCGGGCGATCGCCGCCATTTCCAAAGTTTTAGCCGTGCGGGGGCAGGTGTTTCCGGCCACGTTGAGCGATATGCAGCTCTGGGCTGAGCTGTCGGATGGGCGATTTATTCAGGGGGAATCGAACATTACAGAAGCGGGAGGTCACATCGTTAAAATCGGCTGCACCCCAGCCAATCCACCCGCTGTACCCAAGGCACTTCAGGCGATTGAAGAAGCCGACTACATTATCATTGGCCCCGGTTCTCTCTACACCAGCATTATCCCTAACCTGCTGGTACCCGAAATTGCAGAAGCGATCGCCAATCGCAAAGTACCCCGCATTTATGTTTGTAATGTGATGACCCAATTTGGCGAAACGCAGGGGTACACGGTGTCGGATCACGTCCGGGCGATCGACAATGCCAGCGGTCACAAGCTTTTTGATGCCGTCCTGGTTCATAAGAAAACCCCGTCTGCTCGCGCCTTGATTCGCTACGCTCAAGAAAATTCGCATCCTGTTTTTGTCGATCGCGATGGGGTGACGCAATTGGGTCGTCGCATGGTGGTCGCGAATGTCGTCTATGAAGACGAAAATACAGGCGTGATTCGCCATGATTCGGAACGACTGGCGCGGGTGCTGCTGCGCTGGTTTAGCCATAGCCAAACGTAAACGCCCAAACAGCGTCACAGTGAATTAGGATTAAAGTTGCTGGCTACCCAGAATTAAATAGACCGTTTATGTCACAGGAATTGCTGCGATCGCTTGTTTGGACAGACTATCGGCTGGCTCTCTTAGTCACCGTTCTGGCTCCATTGGTATTGTTAATCTGGTCAACTGTTAAACAGTCAGAAGCCATTCAGAGGCTGACCATCATCTACTGGCGCGTCGCAAGCTTACTGGCGATTACGGTTTACTTACTGATTGGTGGATTCCAGATCGGGTTTCTGGCCGGATTTATGGCGAGTGTGCTGATTCCCGTTAGCCTCTGGTTCTGGCTAGACCTGAATGAAGAAATTAACGAGCAGTCTCAAAATTCCTTAAAACTGGTATTTACGGCATGGCGTTGGGCCGTTAGCGTGTTCAGCGGGCTGGGGGCGATCGCCACCCTTCCGGTATTGCAGTGTGCCTTCTCCCGTGAAGCGTTGGCTCAGTCATTGTGTCAGGTGTGGCTTGATCCACCGTTCCTTTACAAGGAGATGTTCCATAAAAACACGACGCCTGGGTTTCTGGGGTTCCTCGGTATTGTCGGTCTGATTATCTATCTTCTGTATCTGATTTACTTCGTCTTTGTTCGCCTCTCTAAACAAGGACGCACCGCTACGGAACAATGATCATGAGTCGTGCAATAATTGGGCATCGATTAGAGCAATACACTCTAAAACGCCCTCAAGAAGTGCTGATGGTCACGGCTGAAATTGCAGGCGAATGGGATCAAATTCTGATCTTTAAAGGCTTCTCCAGTTCTCTCGTGCGGCCAACGGCGTTTGATCCAGATGTGCCAGTTCTACCCGACGACGCTGACATCAAAACAATCGATCGCCTGCAAAGCCCCTATCGTCCAGAAGCACCCTCATACATTCAGCAGGGATTGACCCTTCAGGACATGTTGCCTCTCCTGGAAAAGGCAGGCGCGTAATAGTCAGGAGTCAGGAGTCAGGAGTCAGGAGGGGAGATGGAGAAGATAGAGGAGATGGGGGAGATCTGTGTTGCGTATTTCCCTACCGTCCCTGTCCTCCGCGCCTTCCCCATCTGCCTTTAATCCCATCTCCTTATTTCTCTGTCACAAGAAGTATATATGCTTAATTCCACGAAATGTTATGCTCCACTGTGAGTGTGATGTGTGGAGTTTGTGTTTTCATGGTTTTATCGTTTGTATCTCCCGATTCGACGGCTGATTCAGATCCACAGCAGGCGCTGCTTCAATCCAACGCATCTGGGATTGCTGCATATTTGGACTTAAATCAAGCGATCGCCTTGCCTTCTACAAAACTGTTTGGCACTGACGGCATTCGAGGCCGAGTTGGAGATTTACTAACCGCTCCGTTAGCTGCTCAGGTTGGCTATTGGGCTGGACAAACCTTAAAGGCCAGTAGCACTGAAACAGGGCCAGTCATCTTAGGGCAAGACTCGCGCAACTCCAGCGATATGCTGTCTGCTGCGCTGGCAACGGGGCTTACGGCGGCAGGTTTAGACGTCTGGAACCTGGGGCTTTGCCCGACACCAACAGTGGCTTACTTGACCCATACCACAGGAGCCTTGGGTGGGGTCATGATTTCAGCCAGCCACAACCCCCCCGAAGATAATGGCATCAAATTTTTTGGCTCTAATGGCACCAAGCTTTCAACGGTTCTTCAAGAGCAAATTGAGCTGGCTTTGCGAGGTCAGGGTGACTGGGCCACGCGATCCGACGAGTCGCAACGGGGAGAGTATCACCACCGTTCTGATTTAATCGCGGCATATACTGAATCGTTGCATCGCCCCCTGCTTCCTGCTATCAACCTGAGCGGAATGCGGATTGTGCTCGATCTAGCCTGGGGAGCCGCTGTCTGGCTTGCACCTGAGGTCTTTCGCCGCATGGGGGCAGAGGTCATTTGTTTGCACAACCGTCCCGATGGCGATCGCATCAATGTTAACTGCGGTTCCACCCATTTAGCGTCTCTAAAAGCTGCCGTTCAAGAACACAACGCTGACTTAGGCATTGCTTTTGATGGAGATGCCGATCGCGCATTAGCTGTAGATGCCAAAGGCCGCGTCGTGGATGGCGATTACATCCTTTATTTTTGGGGACAGGTGCTGAATCAAGCTAACCAACTGCCGCAAAGCACCATTGTCTCCACGGTGATGTCAAACCTGGGATTTGAACGCGCCTGGAACCGTCAGGGTGGCACTTTGGTCAGAACGGCAGTTGGCGATCAGTACGTCCATGCCGAAATGATGAGCCGGGGAGCCATGCTGGGGGGTGAACAGTCGGGGCATATTCTTTGCCGTCATTACAGCGTATCGGGTGATGGCTTGTTGACGGCACTACACCTGGCTGCTCTCGTGAAGCGATCGGGCGGAACTCTAACCGAATTAATGGATCAAAGCTTCCAACCCTATCCTCAACGGTTGAGCAATATTCGCGTTGACGATCGCGATCGCCGTCTCAACTGGCACCATTGTGAGCCTTTGCAACAGGCGATCGCCCAAGCCGAATCTGCGATGGGCGATCAAGGCCGTATTCTCGTGAGAGCATCCGGTACTGAACCCGTGATTCGAGTCATGGTCGAAGCGGCTAGCTCCGACCTGGTGCAACACTGGAGTGAAACCCTAATTCTCGCCGTCAAACAGCACATCACAGCGTAACGAGTTCGTATTCTTAAGGAAGAGGAAGCACGGCTTCACTGTGCTTCCTCTTCCTTAAAATGGACTGATCCATTACCCAAGCAATGCGAAGCGCCTTATACCGCCAACTATCAACCCTTTGCGGAAGGGGTTTGGGGAGCGCCGCTCGCTCCCCAATGGGGGTCTGGGGGCAAGCCCCCAGAAAACCTCCAACTCAGCATCCCAAACTACAACAACACATCACCTAAAACTTAAAAGCGCCTTCACGCGACATAGAAGCCACAATCCGGCTCATTCAACAAACCTGCGTTCGCGATTACAATACGAGGAGCAGTGCAATCAAGGTGCAATGGCGCGTACTCCAACTCTCAAGTTTGATCGGGGCACCCTGATAATCCATCCTCCCCCAAAAGGAAAAGCCTGGTTAGATTATGCCGTTTGGGACGATCGCATTGAACGATTTCGCATTCCCGCCATTCAATATCGCGCCCTGGTCGAAACCCTACAGGCCGAAGGGACAAACTTTAAGGATGACGCCAAAGGCTTTGAAGCGATCGCCCTCACCCTATCCCAACAGCGAGAACCATATTCCCACCAAAAAGAAGCCCTAGCCGCCTGGATTGCTGCCAAACGTCAGGGAGTCGTCGTTTTACCCACAGCTTCTGGAAAAACCTATCTGGCTCAAATGGCCATGCAGGCCACCCCGCGCACTACGTTGATTACAGTGCCAACGTTGGACTTAATGCACCAGTGGTATGCTAACCTGCTGGCGGCCTTTCCAGATGCCGACATCGGGCTGTTAGGTGGGGGTTCCAAAGATCGCTCTGCCATCTTAGTTGCGACCTACGATAGTGCTGCCATTCATGCCGAATCCCTCGGTAATCGCTACGCCCTGCTGATTTGCGACGAATGTCATCACTTGCCCAGCGACTTTAACCGAGTGATTGCCGAATATACCATCGCCCCCTATCGTCTTGGCTTAACCGCGACCCCCGACCGTTCCGATGGCCGACATGCGGATTTAGATACCTTATTGGGTTCCGTCGTGTACTACCGCACAGCCGAAGATCTAGCAGGCAGTGCGCTGGCGCATCACGACATCGTGCAAATCAAAGTCACCCTGTCTAAAGAAGAACGCGATCGCTACGATCACTTGATTCAAACGCGCAATTCATTCCTGGAGAAATCCAATATCTGGCTGGGCAGCATGGAAGGCTGGCAGCGCTTCGTTCAAGCCAGTGCTCAATCCCAACCCGGGCGACGAGCCATGTTAGCGCATCGAGAAGCCAGGGCGATCGCCTTGGGCACCGAAGGCAAACTCCGAGTATTGGCAGATTTATTAGCCCAACATTACCCAGAGCAAACCTTAGTTTTTACCAACGACAACGCGATGGTCTATCGCATCTCTCAAGATTTTCTGATTCCAGCCATTACCCACCAAACGCCAGTCAAGGAACGGCATGACATCCTGCAAAAGTTTCGCGAGGGAACTTACAAAGTACTGGCCGCTTCCCATGTGTTGAATGAAGGCGTGGACGTGCCTGAAGCCAGCGTCGCCATCCTGCTATCCGGTACGGGGTCAGCCCGCGAATATATCCAGCGGTTAGGCCGAGTCCTGCGAAAAGGATCATCCCAAAAACAGGCGGTTCTCTATGAAGTGGTGGCCGAAGAAACAACCGAAGAAGGCGTTTCCCGTCGTCGCCGGACTAAACCTGAAACCCACCGTAAAGCCCGCCCTACTCAACTGGAATTGGTACCGACGCGATCGCCCTACGACATTGTTGCCCACCAAACCCCTCGCGCTGCCGAATCATCAGACGATTGGGATACCAATGATTCGGATGACAGGTAATTTTAATGAACGCCCAAAAAATTGACCCGCGCAATGTGCGGCTGAAATGGCGCGATCGAACTTGCATCAAAATTAGCGTAAAAAGAACCTCTCGCGTCGCCAGAGGTTCTTAATCTATTAAATGAATTTTGTATGAGCAAACCTAAGCGTCTTTAGGGCGTCGTGATTTCTGCTTTCGGCGTCGCTGACTCAGCGTTACTATAGCATGATCGACTGGAAAGCCAGCTACTGGAATGACCTGATACTTACGTTCATCCTCCAGCTTTCTTAGCTCCGTATAATCCACCCAGTGAATACAATCCACCGGGCAGGTATCGATCGCCTCTTGCACAACCTCTTCCGGATCACCATCCTGACGGACAACACGCGATCGCCCATAATCTGGTTCGATATAGAACGTATTGCGAGCTACGTGAGCACAGTGTTTGCAGCCGATACAGGTCACTTCATCGACATAGACGCCCTTCTGACGCACTAGGCCACCCAGTTCAGGTTCAAGCCCCGTACGCTCAGAAGCATCACGCCAATGACCTCCCAATTCAGGCTCTAGCCCAGTTGGAGCGTCAGAATCAACCCACGGCTGGTGATCAGACAGATTGGCATGGAACGAAGAGAAATCACTCATGAAATCCTAGATGGCAGGATGAGTAAGCGGTATTCCAAGTCTGACTTAGAATCGTGAATTTAATAAAACCCAGAATTCATATTGTGAAAGCACGGCTATGCGGTGCTTTCACAAAATAAAATTTGGTTTTAATAAATCCATAGTCCCTAAGCACTCCAGCGTTGCAGCACGAGCCGGATGGAACCATCCTTTTGCTGTTGCTCTTCGGCAACCTGAAACCCTTGATGAGACGTGATGTTCACTACGGTGTGATAAGCATAGCGCTGCGTCACCCGGTTTAGAAATCCTTCTACAGTTAAGGGTTGCTTCCAATACTGCAAATCAGCGACCAGTTCATATTCTTGACCATTCCAGCTAAAGCCGATGTCATATCCGTTGTCTTGCTCAATGGCAACTTCGGCAGTCTTGGTTTGACCGCGATATCCTCTAACAGCTTGAGGGCCTGACTTCCACTCAACGCCAACATCGGTTAACGCTGACTGCAATGCCTTGAGATCGCGGATTTGGGTCTTGATTTGGCTAAAGTGTGACATGGGATCTGCTTTTATAAACTAACGAGAACTGGGCAAAAGAGGTGTCAAAACAGGTCGTATCTACCACTCACTGTGGGTCGCCTGAGCCGAGATGGACGCAGACTGCTGAACGGGTTGAGCAAAGAATTCAGAGGTTGGTTCTTGAACAATCACGCGACCGAGCTGGGCTTCAATAGCAGCCGTAACTTCAGCACAGGAAGACCCAATGATCCCCGTCACCTTTTCTTGAACCCTACCATCTGGATAAATGATGAACTCCAGTGTTTCCATGCTTTCAACCTTCTGGAATGACTCCTGTATCAGTGCTAAACCATTCAAGCGTTGCCTGCTATGTAGCCTGAGACAGAAATGTGCGATCGCTTTATTGAAGATGATCCTATTAACCAATCCTGATTAGAAGAATCAATTGGGGGCAAATCGTAAAAAAACTTAGCAAAGCCCTGAGGCTCCACCTCAATTAAAGTAAGTTTCGCTTAACTTCTGGACGCAGTCAAGCACACCTTTCTATCCGTCTGTTCTTTGGAAATCCTTAATAAATGGATGTTTTACCTGACCATAGATAGATGTGAGGGGTGACATACCGTGGTCAGGGGTGGTTAAAGCGGTGACAATTGATACATAAAACTCCGTATATCGTTTGTTGGCGATCACGGTATCAAATTGCGCATTGAATGGTCATGTTTGCTCTTCAACCTGGATATTTGCTCAACCAGCAATATTTAGTTCAAAACCTGCTTTGTGAGACTCAACTGAGTCAATCTTATGCGGCGATCGACCTCTACAATTCTGAAAAACCGTGTTTTATCCAGGCGTTTCAGGTATCGCTGCATGAAGCGTCTGTAATCCAGCGGGTGCGAGTGCAGCTTCAACGGGCTGCACTCCGGTTGAGCCAACTGCGCCATCCTCAGCTCATTGGTTGTGCAGCCATCATTGAGCAACCGCAAACGCTATTGATTGTTCAGGATGCCGTTCAGGGTAAAACCTATCGGCAGTTACTCCAAAAACGGCTCTTAAACGGTCAACTGTTTTCTGAAGTAGAGATACTCCAGCTCATCACATCACTGCTATCTCCCTTACAGGCTATACACAGTCAGGGCATCCTTCACCACAATATTTGCCCTGCGACTCTGATGGATCTAACAGTAGGAACGCCCGCGCTGATCGAGTTTGGCAGTCTCAAAATGCTGATGAATTGCTTGAGCATGAGTGGCTTGAGCATGAGTGATTTGCACCGAACTGGATTAGATAAAGTTCCCTCTCTGCAAGCGTCCCTTCTGGTTGACACATCACAGGCTGGATACGCACCTCCAGAACAGTTGCAGGGGGCAATCATTGCGCCTCATAGCGATTTATATGGTCTGGCAATGACAGCCCTGGAACTGCTGACGGGCAACGCGCCTCATGCCCGATCGCATTCTTCTCATATCCAATCGATGCTGCAAACGGTTTCGATCAGCGATCGCTTCATCACCATTCTGAGCAGGATGTTGGCAGATGAACCGGGCGATCGCTACCAGTCCGTTCGCGAACTGCAAACGGCTCTACAGCCACTTCTGGAGCAGCAAGCTGCTCTAGCGATCGATCAGACTGGAGGCCAACCGATCGCACCCATGTCAGTTCGTTCCATCCAACTGCCTAGCTTATCAGCTACCCAACTGGATCTCACTCAAGCTTATTCTCCTGCAGTGCGATCGCCCAAGAGCGCTACCTCGCCTACGGTGCGTTCGCGAGCGCAGCAGATACCTCGTTTGGGCCTCAGTACCGATCGACCCCGGACGAAACCATTTCCTCGCTGGGCGTTAAATAAATTTCAGCGTCAACGAGCCGCTATAGCGGTTAGCGCGACCATTCTGGCTGGACTGGCGAAACTGTCCTTACCCGCAACCATCTCCCCGAAATCGCAGGGCGTGTGGATTTCGGGAATTCAGGTTTCTCGCACAGAAGCCTCTCAAATTATCGAAGACAAGCATGACCCGGTATCGTCCGGCAGCGATACAGCCAGTACTCCATCCTCCAATCGACTGCCCGAACGGTTGACAAACAATTGGATAGGACGCTCAGAATTGAATGGGCGATCGCAAGCTATCACGTTTGCGCCCGGTCAAACTTCGGCTACATTTCAGGAGATTCTGGTTAATCCATCCTACCGTTCCTACAGTTTCACAGTTCCGTCTGGAAAAATAGCCCAGGCTTATCTGCAAGGGCCGCGTGTTGACATGCAGGTACAGTGCGCTAACCAACGGAGGGCGATCGCCAGGGACAACGCCACTCAAACCTGGACGGAATCTGTCACGGTAACAACGCCCTGCTTAATTCAGATTGAAGGGTCAGGTGCATATTCCCTAAATCTGAATGTCTCGGACTCTAACGAAAACGCTGGATGACGATCGGCTAGTCTTCGTCGCCCTTCAAGTCAGACGGCAGGGGTTGCCTGATGTCCGCGAGCGGCTCATCTTGCAGTTCGGTGCTCTCTACGCTCTGCGTTACAAACGGTAGGTGTGCGCCTCGCAAGCCTCGCTTAACCCGTTCAGGCGTTTCCGAGAAAAGGATAAATAAGGGATGGGCTTTATCGGCCCCCTCGCTCAAGATGTGCTGATAGCGAGACGGCATGATCCATTCATAGCCTTTGTCTAGCCAGATTTGGGTTTGTCGCCAGCGGCTCAACAGGTCAGAAAAATCTTCTTGAGGACGGCTAATAAATACAAAAATCTCGGCCCCTGTTTTAATTTTCCACTCGGGATCGCACATCAAAATGGCGACGTCACAGGGCAGCCGCAATACCTCTCCCGATGCGACATTGCTGATTCCCGAAGCTGCCGCAGAGGCCGAGCTGCGAATTCGGATGATGGGGAGAGGAATCGTCATGACGCTCTCCATCGGTCGCCGCATACTGGGGATCATTTCGAGATAGGGACGATATTGCTTCAAAAGTGCGATCGCCCCTACATGATCGCTGTAGTTTGCTAGCGACTCCTCATACTGGGATTGCTTAACAGACATACCTAAAATGTGAGTATTGGAGTATTAAACCAGCCCATTTAAGGGAACTGGAGTTTTTCGGCCCGAAGAACTCCAGTATCTCAAATAGGTTTGGCTTACAGCGATTTCGGATCGATTAAAACCAGATGGTTTTTGTAAGAGACATGCGGAGCGCGGCTCTCACAAAAATAACCGTGGCTTACTCAAGCGCAAAGCGCTGTAAATCTCAAGGTTCAAGATCTACACTACTTAATCGCATCCATCACGGCGAACATCGGAAGATACATTGCCACCAGAATCGAACCAACCATTCCCCCCAGTACCACAATCATGATCGGTTCCATGATGCTGGTCAGGGCTTTCACGGCTTGCTCCACCTCATCCTCATAGAAGTCCGCAACCTTCATCAACATGGTGTCAATTTCCCCAGTTTCCTCACCAATGCTGATCATCTGAATCGCCATCACCGGAAACACCTGCTCGCGCTGTAAGGCCAAACTGATCATGCCGCCAGACTGAACTTCTTTGCGCGCTTCATCAACCGCATTGGCAATGACCACATTACCAGCCGTATCCCGCACAATTTCGAGGGCTGTCAGAATAGGTACCCCTGAGCGGGACAATGAACCAAAGGTGCGGCAAAACCGTGCAGTTGCTGTTTTTTGGATCAGATCACCAAATAAGGGCATCTTCAGGAAAAAGCGGTCCATTGTTTCACGACCCACCTTCGTCTTGTAGTACTGCCTGTAGGCAAACGTCAAAATCAAGGTGATGATGATCAGCCCTCCCGAATAGAGAGGCGTTCTTAGCACCGCACTAATACCCATCATGAACTGGGTAAAGGGCGGCAGCTTAGCATCTAGTTCATCGAAAATATTGGCAAAGGTGGGTAACAAGAAGACCGTCATCCCGATAAACACAGTCACCGCAATGACGCCCACGGCAATCGGGTAAGACATGGCCGACTTAATCTGGTTTTGCAACCGGGCCATGTCTTCCAGCAGTTTCGCGAGACGGTTCATCACCTCATCGAGCACACCACCCACCTCTCCAGCCTGCACCATGCTGACATACAGCCCGTCAAAGCAGGCCGGATGTTTCCGCATGGCATCTGAAAGGTTGGTTCCCTGCTGCACGTCTGCACTAATTTCTTGCAGTGCTTTTTTCAGTTTTGGGTTAGGGCACTGGTCTGACAGAACCCCTAACCCCCTCACCATGGCTACACCCGCGTTGATCAAAACCGCGAACTGTCTGGAGAAGATAGCTTTGTCCTTGACGGTGACTTTAGCCATCGCGTCTTGGATCTGCTTGAGGTCAAAGTTATTGAGTGTCTCAAATAGACCTTGATCTTCAGTCAGCTCTTGGACGAAAAGCCCCTGTTCCCGCAAGGCAGACCGTGCTTCTGCGGGCGTATCGGCGGTGATTTTTTGTTTTCGAGGGTTTCCTTTAGAATCCCTGGCTCGGACAACGTAGGTAGGCATGGCTCACATCTGAAATGAAGAGAACAGTGTGGAAGTGACGATCGTGAGATATATGTAACCCACTGCAACTTAATGGCGTGCGGCAGAGGCTCCCGGTTTAGATCCAGCTGGGACAGCTCCAGGCCCTCCTCCGATTAAGCGTTGCAGTTCGTCAGGGCGGGATGTTTTAGACATAGCCGCTTCAAAGGAAATACTACCCGCTTTGTAGAGATCCGCCAGCACTTTCTCAAGGGTCACCATTCCCAACTTACCGCCCGTTTGAATGGCTGAGTAGATCTGGGATGTTTTACCTTCACGGATGAGGTTTGAAATAGCAGGTGTGACTACCATGATTTCCTGGGCCATGATCCGACCATATTCGCCCGGCTTCGGATTCTTTTTGGGAACCAGCGTTTGGCTAAATACCGCTACGAGAGAGTTGGACAACTGAACCCGTACCTGAGTTTGACGTTCTGCGGGAAACACGTCGATCATCCGGTCTACCGTTTGAGATGCTGAGCTGGTGTGCAACGTTCCAAACACAAGGTGGCCTGTTTCAGCGGCTGAGATCGCCAGCGAGATGGTTTCCAAGTCTCGCATTTCACCCACCAGAATAATGTCTGGGTCTTCCCGCAAAGCTGCTCTTAGAGCGTTAGCAAAACTTTTTGTGTCTTCGCCTAACTGACGCTGGTGAATCAAGCTTTTAATCGGTTCGTAGACAAACTCAATTGGGTCTTCAATGGTTAAAACGTGTTCTGCACGGGTGCGATTGATTAAGTCAATCATCGCTGCCAGCGTAGTGGTCTTCCCCGACCCAGTTGGGCCTGTTACGAGAATTAAGCCTCTTGGCTTTTCTGACATTTCTCGCACAACATCCGGTAGCCCTAGCTTGTCAAAACTTGGAATTTTGGAACTTAATGCCCGCAGACATGCAGCATAGGTACCGCGATCTTTATAGACGTTTACCCGGAACCGGGCTAATCCTTTAACGCCATAGGAACAGTCTAATTCCCAGTTCTGCTCAAGGTTCTTACGCTGAGTGTTGTTCAGCATACTGAAGATGAGCCGTTGGCACTGTTCTGAGGTCAATGGTTCATCACCGATGGGGGTCAGGCGACCGCTGATTCGGAAGTAAGGAGGTAAGCCAGCCGATAAGTGGAGGTCAGAACCTCCCATCTCAATCAACTGCTCCATTAGATCTTCAATCATCAACTCCATGTTGTTTCTCTCCTTAAAACAGTTTCAGTCGTGCCACTCGCATTTGAGGAAGGATGGAAATAGAATTCAGTGTTGGAAAACACTGAATTCTGTTCAATATAGAACGGATTAATCTTGGAAACGGGGGGTGGTGCAATAGGGACAGTCTAACCACTCTGGCTTGTGTTCGGCTCCACAGATGCGACAGGTGAGAGAACTCTTGCGCTTCGCTTTTAGCTCGGCTTCTAGCCCTGTGTCTGTAAAGGTGACGCGTTCTACTTCATCCAGCGTAGTCGATCCTTGCCGGACTAGATTTAGGCTATAGGCTAGCAGGGTTTTCATGCCCTCTTCTACAGCTACTTCTTTAATCCGTTCCGTAGGAGCGCTTTCGGTAATGAGGGTTTGCAGACGTTCTGTCACCCGCATCACTTCGTAGACCCCACAGCGGCCTTTGTATCCCACGCCTTTGCAAGCAGGACAAAGCGTGTTATTGGCTTTGGCCGCCTGGATGTCATCGTGCTGGAGTTCATTGGCTCGATAGAATGTGATATCTGCTTCACGGGAAGCGGAGAGGCCAAATCTCGCTAACTCTTCATGCGATGGCGTATAGGGAATACGGCATTCAGAACAAACGCGCCGCATCAACCGCTGAGCTAACACGCCAATTAAGGAGCTAGATACCATGAATGACTCAATACCCATCTCATCTAAACGGGCGATCGCACTCGCGGCGTCATTAGTATGAAGTGTGGTTAAAACCAGGTGTCCTGTTAGAGCAGCTTCGATCGCGGTTTTGGCTGTCTCCCGGTCTCGCGTCTCACCCACCAGAATCACATCAGGGTCTTGCCGCAGGAAGGCTCTCAAAATCGAGGCAAAGTCCATCCCTTTTTCCCGAATCACCTGCACCTGCGTTAGGCCAGGGAGCGAGTATTCAATCGGGTCTTCTGCTGTACTAATGTTGACGCCTGGATGGTTTCGTTCTGCCAGAGCTGAATAGAGAGTTGTCGTTTTACCAGACCCGGTTGGGCCTGTTACCAGGATCAATCCAAATGGGCGATCGATCATGCTCTTGACAATTTGCAGCGTCTCTTGGTCGGAAATCAGTTTGTCGAGATTTAACTGCGTTGCAGAGTTGTCGAGAATCCGCAGCACTACTTTCTCACCATAACGACTGGGAAGCGTACTGACCCGGAAATCGATCTTGCGGCCATCAAAAATGCGTCGAATCCGTCCGTCCTGAGGCATTCTTCGCTCGGCAATATCAAGATCTGAGATCACCTTAAAACGAGCTGTAACAGCCGGAATAATCTTTTTAGGCAGCGGGTCAAATGCCTCCCTCAGAACACCGTCCTTGCGGAAGCGAATCCGCAAATTGTCTTCTTGTGGCTCAATGTGAATGTCGGAAACCCCTTCTTGTAACGCTTTAACCAAGATTTTATTGACTAAAGCAATGACGGGAGCCGCTTCTGCATCGGCTAGCGCGACGTCCAGGTTCGCTTCAGCATCATCGGTGACTTCTTCTAAGTCTAAATATTCAAGATCTGCAATTTCTGTTTTGACGTCTACTTTGGATTGCTGGTCGAGCTGTTTTTGCCGCTCCTGCTGGTCATCCAAATACTGGTTAATAATTCGTTGGTAATCTTCGAAGGTGATTACCATCCGCTGTAGCATCAGGTTCTGAGGCCGCAAAATTCGGTTCAGATCGTCTTGTGCGGCCAGGTCATCGGGATCAACCATGGCCACCAATACGGACTGAGGTTCCACTTCGGTACGAGAGAGGGGAACCAACCGATAGCGCCGACAGATATCAACCGGGATGAGCGTATCGATTAACAGACCCACCTGAGCGGTAGAAATCTGGCTAATTTCAGGGTCTAATGATTCAACCCCGTAAAGAATCTTCAGCTCAAATAGCTGTTGCTTCTTGTACTGGCGCTGTAAATCTGCGGGAATGGGCTTTCCGGTCAGAACCTCAAGAATATCGAGCAGAGGTCTACCCGATTTACGGCTTTCGACCAGAGCTTGCTGCATCTGCTCATTATTGACATAGCCCGATTTAATCAGCTGATTGCTGAACGGGGAAAGATTGTGTTGGACGACAAGAGCGCGGCGTTGGGACGACGAGGAATTAGCCATAACTGATGCAGAAGATCTCCTAATAAATGGTTCCCAGTTCCCTTAATTAGAGTGACCAGGGCAAGCGCAAAGTTTACGTACTAGATGATCCGTTTATAAGATGGCCCTCTCTGTCAGAGAGGGGCAGACGACTGAGCAACTAAATAGTTAAAGAGATATATGGAAGGTCGGGGCGCAGTGATTTCAAATCGGTCTCATGAAGATGCCACGTCACAAATACCAAGTGCCTTCCCTCCTACTTAGCAATAAAGCTTTAAGCCAGGTATATGGATTGTACTTATTTATTCCCGTTCTAGACGGCCAAACGCTCTCCCACTCCAAAAAACTCATTGAAAAAATCAGGTTAGAGGCATCCTTATCAAAGGTGACTCCTTACTGCGACTGATTCTAAAGATCATGGTATAGATTAAAACCAAATTTTTAATTTCGGAACGTGCGGCAGAGCCGCACGTTCCGAAATTAAGTTTCGGGTTTCATTAAATCCACGATCTTAAGTGGACTAAAAGCATTTGGATACACGAAAATTGTACTTTTCGCCCAATCATACCGTGGAAAACCAGTGAGGAAATCGTACTGAACTTAACAATTAATAACTTGCAGAACACGGCTGCAATTCTCCTGTTGAAACCAATTGCGAGGTTTGCTCACCCGTCGAGTGAGCAAACCTCGCAACTGGTAGGCGTTCAAGATTGCCTACGGGAAGCTTGAAGACCACCAATTTGCATCATGAGAATGGCTGATAACACGGGCATGACTTTGACGAACGAGCTTTGAGGGGAGATAATGCTCAGCGCCACTATTTCTCTTTACTAGAGACTCACATCTAGAGGCTCACGCTAACCTTGGGACTTGCCACTCATCCTGGTCTGAGGTTAAATCTGAATCGAAAGTTGATGCACAATAGATTGGTGCACAATGAAGAGATGTAACTAGAACTATATATTTAAGGTCCATGACTGACAATACCCTGGGTACTTCACAGCCAATTCCAAGCGAAATGCCGTCCTCCGAAACCAATCTGCACGATGCTGTAGACGTGACGACAGACCCAACAGGCGCAGAGCAAGCAACCGTAAGTCAAGAGGTGGAAGTAGAGGTTGTTGATGCAGCCTCTACCTCTGAACCTGCGGCTGAAGCATCGCCTGCGCAGGTGGATTACCAGGCAACGATCGCTGCTCTGAACCAGGAGCTTGAGTCATTAAAAGTGCAGCTTGATGAGCGAACCAGTCAGTGTATGAGAATTGCGGCAGATTTTGATAACTACCGCAAACGGACTCAAAAGGAAAAAGAGGATCTAGAGCAACAGAGCAAACGCAGTACGGTTGTAGAACTGTTACCCGTCGTTGATAACTTTGAGAGAGCGCGATCGCAAATCAAGCCCCAGACCGAGTCTGAAATGAATATTCACAAAAGCTACCAAGGGGTTTACAAAGATTTAGTCGATCGCCTGAAGCGGATTGGGGTTGCTCCCATGCGGGCAGAAGGCAAAGAGTTTGACCCTCAGTTTCATGAAGCTGTGATGAGGGAAACGACAGACGAATATCCAGAAGGAACGGTGGTCGAAGAACTGGTTCGCGGGTATCTATTAGGCGAGCAAGTCCTGCGGCACGCCATGGTGAAAGTTGCTGCGGCTCCGGAAACCGTGGTACCCTCAGGGGATGACCATCAGGCTGATGCGGAATAGCAAGGTGACATTTAACACGCATTTCATCCTTGCGCGTAGCAGTCCATCCCGAAAGTATTCCGATCAAAATTCTTGAATTTTTAGCTAGGTTTTGATCGGATTCCCGGAAAATTGCGGAATACTTGCTAGAAATGGGTTCAATTCATCTACAACTTGTGCTCATTCACTTGAACACGTACACGACCGCGAATTATGGGAAAAGTCATTGGTATTGACCTGGGCACGACAAATAGCTGCGTTGCGGTTCTAGAGGGCGGTCAACCGGTTGTCATTTCTAACTCCGAAGGTGGCCGAACCACCCCCAGTATTGTCGGATTTGGAAAAACAGGCGAGCGCCTCGTTGGTCAGTTAGCAAAACGGCAGGCCGTAACGAATGCTGAAAATACGGTTTTCAGCATCAAGCGATTCATTGGTCGTCGCTGGGAGGATACGGTTACGGAACGTAGTCGTGTTCCCTACACCTGTATCCGAGGCAAGGACGATACGGTTGACGTCCAGATTCGGGGTCGTACTTATACTCCCCAGGAAATCTCAGCCATGATCCTGCAAAAGCTGAAGCAGGACGCTGAAAGTTATCTGGGTGAAACCGTGACTCAAGCTGTGATCACTGTTCCGGCTTACTTTACCGATGCTCAACGGCAAGCGACGAAAGATGCTGGGACGATCGCTGGTTTAGAAGTATTACGGATCATTAATGAGCCAACCGCTGCCGCCCTTTCATATGGTTTAGATAAGCAGGATCAGGAACCCATTGTCCTTGTCTTTGACCTTGGGGGCGGCACGTTTGACGTGTCTGTTCTTCAGCTTGGTGATGGCGTCTTTGAGGTGAAAGCAACCTCTGGCAACAATCACCTGGGTGGAGATGATTTTGATAATGCTCTGGTGCGATGGCTGATTGATAACTTCAGAGAGCAAGAAGGGATCGATCTGTCTACCGATAAGATGGCGCTGCAACGTCTGCGGGAAGCCGCAGAGAAGGCCAAAATTGAGCTTTCTAGCATGTTGACAACGACCATTAACCTGCCGTTCATCACGGCGGATGAGACAGGGCCAAAACACCTGGAGACAGAGTTGACACGAGCCAAGTTTGAAGAATTGGTGAGTGATTTAATTCAAAGCACGATTGATCCAGTCACGCAGGCGCTAAAAGATTGCGGATTAACGCCCGATCAGATCGACCGGATCATTCTCGTGGGTGGCTCTACTCGTATTCCTGCTGTTCAGGAAGCGATTCAACAATATTTCGGCGGAAAAATCCCCGACAAGTCGGTCAATCCCGATGAAGCGGTTGCTCTGGGAGCGGCGATTCAGGCGGGTGTGGTAACTGGAGAGCGGAAAGACATTCTGCTGCTGGACGTTACTCCCCTTTCGCTAGGAATTGAAACGTTGGGTGAAGTGTTCACCAAGATTATTGAACGCAATACCACCATTCCAACGAGCAAAAACCAAACTTTCTCGACCGCAACGGACGGCCAGACCTCTGTGGAGATTCATGTTCTCCAGGGTGAACGGGCGATGGCGAGAGACAACAAGAGTTTAGGTAAATTCCAGCTAACGGGTATTCCCCCTGCGCCTAGAGGTGTTCCTCAAATCGAGGTATCCTTCGATATCGATGAAAATGGCATCCTTCAAGTGTCTGCTCGCGATAAGGGAACAGGCCGTGAACAGAGTGTCCGGATTACCAACACGGGTGGCCTGAGTGAGAACGAGATAGGCCGGATGCGTCAGGAAGCTGAAGTGTTTGCAGAAGAAGACCGCCGCCGTAAGCAACTCGTCGAACTGAGAAACCAGGCGGAAGGATTGTTCTATAGCTATGAACAAACCCTGCGTGAACACATTGATCTCATTGGTGATGATCTGAAATCCCAGGCCGAAGGACACGCAAAAGAGCTGCGTGCGGCCATTGGCGATCGCTCCATCTCGGTAGAAGCGATGAAGCAACGTCTGGATGCTCTGCAACAATCCCTTCTGGCGATTGGTGCGGCTGTATATCAGCAGGCCAATCAGGATATGAGCCAGTCTTATAGTTCAGATCCTGCGCCATCCTGGAATGGTCATGGAGAATCTGCTGCTACTGAGGACTACGAAGATTACACCTTTGATGACGATGACACGGTGACTGCTGACTACGAGGCAGTTGATTAGGTTAGGATGTAGGCTAGTAAGAAGTCTATGCGAAAACTTTTTTAAGTTTTCTGACTGGTCAGCTCTGCTGAGGTTTCACATAGGCTTTCAATAGGGGTATTGGGTGTTCAACATGCAGCCCCATTTCACTCAAGTTCATACCCATCTAGTTGTTATTCTCCCTTAACTGTTAAGTAGCACCCTATGTCCCGTGACTACTATGAAACTCTCGGCATCTCCCGTGATGCCGATAAAGAAGAAATCAAGCGTGCTTACCGTCGGTTAGCTCGTAAGTATCATCCAGATGTCAATAAAGAAGATGGCGCTGAAGAGCGCTTTAAAGAGATTAACCGGGCTTATGAGGTTCTTTCTGAACCGGAAACTCGTGCTCGCTACGATCGCTTTGGAGAAGCAGGGGTAAGCTCTACGGCTGGGCCTGGTTTCCAAGACCTTGGAGATTTGGGTGGTTTTGCAGACATCTTCGAAAGCTTCTTCAGTGGCTTTTCGGGAGGCATGGGTCAGTCAGCACGGCGGCGCAGTGGGCCTGTGCGTGGGGATGATCTGCGGCTCGACCTGAAGCTGGATTTCCGTGAAGCCGTATTTGGTGGAGAAAAAGAAATTCGGATTAGCCATCTGGAAACCTGCACGGTTTGTAGTGGCTCTGGGGCAAAACCTGGCACGCGTCCTCGTACCTGCCCAACCTGTACAGGGTCGGGTCAAGTGCGTCGGGCAACACGGACTCCATTTGGCAGTTTTACTCAGGTCTCGGTCTGTCCGACCTGTAATGGTAATGGACAGGTGATCGAAGATAAGTGTGATACCTGTGGCGGCAGTGGCCAAAAGCAGGAAGCGAAGAAGCTCAAGATTACCATTCCGGCTGGCGTTGATAACGGTACACGGTTGCGGGTGTCCTCGGAAGGAGATGCGGGGCAGCGAGGTGGGCCACCGGGCGATCTCTACGTTTACCTGTTTGTGAACGAAGACGCTGAGTTTCAGCGGGATGGGATCAATATTCTATCTGAGCTTAAAATTAGCTACTTACAAGCGATATTAGGAAGCCGGGTAGATGTGAATACGGTGGATGGCCCGACTGAATTGACCATTGCTCCAGGGACGCAACCCGGTACCGTGTTGCATTTGGAGAATCGCGGTGTTCCTCGATTAGGCAATCCCACCAGCCGTGGGGATCATCTGATCAAAATTCTGGTTGATATTCCCAACAAGATTAGTACCGAAGAACGAGAGCTGCTAGAGAAATTGGCTAAAATTCGGGGCGATCGCGTTAATAAAGGGGGCGTTGGCTTTCTAGGAGGGTTATTCCAGTAATGGGAGATGCCTCACCGTCTCTAAAGGCCGATCAGCCCGACCAGCAGCTTGATCTGCGCGGAACCCCTTGCCCCATCAACTTTGTCCGAACGAAGTTATGTTTGGAAAAAATGGAGCCTGGTGCTTTATTGGAGGTCTGGCTGGACTCTGGTGAACCCATTGAACAAGTGCCCGATAGCTTATCGATGGAAGGCTATCAAATTGAAATGTTGGAGGAGCAGCAAGGAGGATTTTTTGCCTTGCGAGTACGCCGTCCAGAGAGTACAGGTGCTAATTCCTAACTTGATTCGCCGGACGGAGTGTAGCGTGAATTTAAGAGCGCCAATGCAACCGTCCAAGGTCGGCTGCGTTGGCGCAAAAGCATACCTTGCACATCGTGCAGGGTATGCTTTTGCGCGTTTATTGAATTCATGTCCTACTGAAACAAGAGATTGGATTCAGAATGGGAATAGCCATTCAAATATTGAAACCATTTATTTTTGGAAACGTTTTTGTTATGCAGTTTAGAATAGTCAGCCAATTGAGTCAGCTTGGGCAGCACAGACATTATGGATGTTGAGTTAGGCGATCGCCATCCGGATCAAGCCTCTGAACCTGGTTTTTTTGAGGGAACTGTTCTGGCAGTTCAAGCGAATTATTATTGGGTTCAGCTTGACGCAAATGCTCAGATTCCAACGGCTCATTCAGACATTACATCCCTTCTATGTACTCGCCGTTCTCGGCTGAAGAAAATTGGCCAGCAAGTGATGGTGGGTGATCGTGTTCAAGTAACGGAACCCGACTGGGTCGATCGCCGGGGTGTGATTACACAGGTTGCGCCTCGACGAACTGAACTGGATCGGCCACCCATTGCAAATGTAGACCAAATTCTGCTGGTCTTTGCCCTGGCTGAGCCAACTCTCGATCCGTTTCAGCTCAGTCGCTTTCTGGTCAAGGCTGAATCAACCGATCTGGATGTGGTTTTAGCCCTGAACAAGAGTGATTTAGTGACACCAGACGACCATCAGGATTGGTGCGATCGCCTAGCGGAATGGGGATACCAACCGCTAACGCTGAGCGTTGGAGTGGGGGTAGGTTTGGGAGCCGTGCGGACTCAGCTAGAACACAAAATAACGGTGGTATCTGGCCCGTCTGGGGTAGGTAAGTCGAGCTTGATTAATCACCTGATTCCGGCGGTAGATTTGCGAGTGGGAGCCGTGTCTGGGAAGCTAGGCCGGGGGCGTCACACGACTCGCCATGTGGAGCTATTTGAGCTACCAACGGGTGGGCTGTTGGCAGATACGCCTGGATTTAACCAGCCCGATCTGGATTGTTTGCCGGGTGAGCTAGCCCAGTATTTTCCGGAAGCTCGGCTGCGCTTAGAGCAAAATCGCTGCCAGTTCAGCAATTGTCTACACCGGGATGAACCGAACTGTGCGGTGCGGGGTGATTGGGAACGCTATGAGCATTATTTGATGTTTCTAGAGGATGCGATCGCTTATCAGTCGGCTTTGGAGCGGTTAGGCAGCAGTGAGTCAACCACCAAATCTAAAACTCGGCAGGAAGGTCAGATTCAGGCTGAACCCAAACTAGAAACCAAAAAATATCGGCGTCCTTCGAGACGAACGGAAAAGCAGGCACTGCAAGATCTCTGCCAGGACGTAGACCATTCGTTTGGCGATAGCGATTGGGAGTAGCAGGTGCGATCGCCCCGCTTCAACTGCTTAGGATCATGAATAAATTAAAACCAAATTTTCAATTTTGGAAAGCGTGGCTCAGTCGCGCTTCCCAAAATTAAGTTTCGGGTTTTATTAAATCCACGATCCTTAATAGATTCGCTCAAGTAGCTCAAAGTTGGGCTTTCAAGTGCGTCGTGCGGCACGCATATAGCCGTAGCCATCTAGATTAACGTGAATTCGACAGCGTCATTGCACTCGTGCGACGCCCAGGTGAAATGGCGCAAGAGAGTTGCCCCCCGC
>DATNPS010000549.1:0-5531 GCA_036703095.1 Crinalium sp.
CTGCGGTGCGTTTTGCTGTCGCTAACGCACCCCACAGGAGATGTATTATGTTTTGGCTTGTACGTTTAGTTCTCCATCCAGATGTACCACGCTCCATTGAGTTTGTTCACCGTCACGCCAAAAGCGCAGCGTTACCGTTGCGTCACCAACGCGTAAGTTGATTAATTCCAAATCAGGCAACCAGTCCGGTAACATAGGCTGAACCGTAAGCGATCGCCCCGGTGCGTTAGCCTCTAAACCCAACATGGCGCGAACCAACAAAAAGATTGATCCCGCCGCCCAGGCTTGCGGAACGTTTGCATCAGGATAGGGCACTGGAAACCGTCCGGACTGGCGTTCAATGCCGCCAAACAGTTCTGGCATTCGCCCAAACTCAAAGTAGCTGGCTGCTGCAAAAATGCCTTCAGCGATTTGGTTGGCTTCGTGGTGATAGCCGTATTGTTTTAACCCCATGGCGATCGCCGAGTTATCGTGGGGCCACACACTGCCCAACTGATAGCTAATCGGATTGTACGCCGGGTTTTGACTGGAGAGCGTCCGAATGCCCCAACCACACCAGAGATCAGGCTGAAACAGCCGTTTCACCACCCGATCCGCGCGATCGGGTGGCACAATCCCTGACCACAGCAAATGACCGGGATTAGAGGCGATCGCCCCAATTTGCTGCTTTTGGCTATCCAGACCGAGACAGTAAAACCCTTCGTCTTCCATCCAAAAGCGATCGTTAAATCGCTGATACAGGTCGTCTGCTTTCTGTCGCAACTGGTTTGCTCGTTCCGGTTCGCCTAAAAGGTCATAAATGGTAGCAGCATCTTTCCAGGCGTTGTAGACATACCCCTGCACTTCACAAAGGGCGATCGGGGGTTCGACCTGTTTACCGTTGGCATACACGATGGAATCGCCAGAATCTTTCCATCCCTGATTCCGCAATCCCATCGACGAGTGCGTTTGATACTCGACAAATCCATCCTGATCCACATCACCATACTTTTCAATCCAGGTCAGCGCTTTCTCCAACGGAGCACGGCATTCGCTCAGCAAATGGTTGTTATCGCTCCACTGATATGCTTCCGCGAGCGTTGTAATCCAGAGAATTGTGGTGTCAATCGTGCCGTAATACGGTGTGTAAGGAAGCTGATGTAGTTGGGTGAGTTCATCGCGTCGCAGTTCATGCAGCATCTTGCCTGGTTGCGCATCGCGCCAATCATCCACCTCAGCCGCTTGCAGTTGCGCCAGTCGCAGCAGCGTACCGTAAGCAAACTCGTGATACACGGCCATGGTTTGCATACTGACCACAACCGAATCTCGTCCAAATACCGCTACAAACCAGGGAATTCCTGCCGCAGGCATCCAAAAGTCATGACCGTCTGACTCCACTTTGATCCGCAAGGCAGCCATGTCTACCAACGCTTGCTGATAGTAAGCGGCAATGTCAGCATTGGACGATCGCAATTTGGTTGCCTGAATCAGAAAATCGTTGCTAAGTCGTTTCGCTTCGGTATCGTGTTCGACCGCACAAGTTTGCTGCGGAACAATGATTTCATCACCAACGATCGCCGCGAAGTTAATGCAGGTGTGCCAGGTTTGTCCCGGATCGAGTGCGACGTCAAAAAACAGACGACCGTTGGCATAGCGGGGTTGAGAACTGGAGCATTCGGGTTGAGTTATCAGTCCTCGATGGAAGGAATCATTGTGATACTGTGTCGTGAGTTTTCCGTCTTTCCAAACGGTTTCTGTTTCACCTCGCGTCAAGATTTGCTGTGACTTCACTTCAAAAATATCAGCAAAATCCGATCGGATGGCAAGCATCAGTTGAAACTCAACGCGTTCCGAATGATGATTGGTGATATCGATGTCTTCATGCATTCCGCCGACAATATCGCGACGAATGCCAATCATCAGCCGACCGTTTGGCACCATACCTTTAACAGTACGAAACTGCGGATTGGTAAATTGATACAGCGCACTGTGATGATTGATCGGGCTGGATGCGAGTAGAAGGAGGCGATCGCGGTTAATCGACACCTCATAATAGGAAATCAGTCGCGTATCGGCGACAAAAAAACCTTGTGCAACCGTATCGTCAATCCAACCGTAGGAGTCGGTTACGAGAAAGGTCGATCCATCATTAATTGCAATTTGACCTGAATTGACCGAAACTTTCGCTGGCATGGTTTATCCACCTTTTGCAAACCCCGGATATAGCGTCATACCGCCATCTACAAATAGCGTCGTGCCGTTCACATAATCCGAATCATCAGACGCTAACCAGACCACGGCTTTACCGATATCCTCTGGAATGCCCACTCGCCCGGATGGAATCAATTGCAGCAGTTTTGCTTTTGCCTCTGGTGTACTCCAGGCGGCAGTGTTGATCTGGGTTTCGATCGCACCTGGTGCAATGCTGTTAATGCGGATTTTCTGCGGTGCGAGTTCCTGCGCCATGCTCTTCATCAGCATGTCGATTCCGCCTTTGCTAGATGCATAGTTGATATGTCCCGCCCAGGGAATCACTTCATGCACTGAACTCATACAAATAATTTTGCCCGCCGCGCACGATACATCTGGTTTCACGCCCCGTCGCAAGAATTCTTTGACCGCTTCACGAGCGCAGAGAAACTGACCTGTTAAGTTAACGCTAATGACTAAGTTCCAGTCATCCAGCGTCATATCAACAAACGAAGCATCTTTTTGCAGTCCGGCGTTGTTTACCAAGATGTCGATCGTGCCAAATTCACGCAACATCTGGTCAAACATGGCTTTTACATCGTCTTCTTTGGCGACGTTAGCACCAATGGCGATCGCCTCTCCACCGTCAGCGATGATATCGTGAACGATCTTTTCTGCCGCATCTTTTTCAGAATGGTAATTAACTACCACCGATGCACCTGCTTTGGCTAAACATCGGGCTGATGCTTCACCGATTCCAGAGCTGGCCCCCGTCACCAGGGCTTTTTGACCTTTAAGACTATAAGGAGAGTAACTCATCATTTTTTACAGAGTTCTACCTCAGGTTAGATCGAATTACTCAGGGCGGACTCTACCCTCTGACCTAAAAAATATTTCTTTCAACTGATAGACTTTAATTTCACGGCAATTTCATTTTTGTGTTTCTCCATATAGATCTAAGGATACATGTGGGATGGGGATTGCCCACCCTACACGAAGCTTGCATCGTTATAACCCGATATAGATGTGAAAAAATTATGATTTATAAATTTGCGATCGGGTTTGCGATCGCCTTACTGCTCACCAGTGGTAATCTATCTCATCTGCCAGGACTGCATTGGTTAAACAGTCTCTACACAGGCTTCCCGGATGGAATTGAAGGAGTAACACTGCTATTGCTGCGGGTGGGAACGGGTATGTTATTCGTGCTGCATGGTTATCCTAAAATTACGCACTTAAAGGTGTGGGCTAGTTCCCTCAAAATGCCAGTCTTTCTATGTTTTCTCTCTGCCTTGTCGATGGTCGCTGGTGGCGTTTGCCTGATTTTGGGATTGCTTACCCCTTTCGCCAGCGTTGCTATTTTTATCTCAATGGCATTTGCTGCCTATTTAGAAATTGCGCAAGGCTTACCCTTCGTGGCCCGCGATCCCTACTTAATTCCAGAAGGACAGTATGAAGGCCCCAATGGCAAAGGTGAACCGCCCAGTTGGGAAAAGGCATTTATGTATTGCCTGATGCTGCTGGCGATCGCGGTTGTAGGCCCAGGAGCTTTCTCACTCGATGCACTGCTCTTTGGATGATGCACGGATGAATACATCACTTCAAACTCCGCTCCAAGTTCAACGCATTCAAGCGGTTGATTTAACGGTAGCAGATGGCGATCGCTCCATCGACTTCTACACCGCCGCACTTGGCTTTACCGTGATTTCAGATCAAACGGTTGAGGCTAGATATAACGCCCGTCCGGGGCATCCGTCATCCAGAGTTCGCATTATCACGTTGCAATTAGGCAATGAACACATTCGCCTGATGCAATATCTCGACATTCACAGCAGGCCGATTCCACCAGATTCACAAAGCAACGACTTATGGTTCCAGCATCTTGCGATCGTAGTCAGCGATATGGGCCGGGCGTATGCGCATCTTCAATCGGTTTCGTTTGAACCCATCTCTACGACCCCTCAAACCATTCCACCGGGGAACAAGGAAGCTGCTTATATTCAGGCATTTAAGTTTAAAGATCCCGATTGCCATCCCTTAGAACTCATTTGGTTTCCATCCGATAAAGGACAGGCAAAATGGCATCAGAAAAATAACCAGCTATTTCTGGGAATTGATCATACGGCGATCGCGGTTGCGAATACTGAACAAAGTTTGCAATTCTATTGCGATCGGTTGGGAATGCAGATTGATGGTGGCAGTTTTAACTGGCGAGAAACCCAGGCTCGTATGGATGGTTTACCGGATGCTAAGGTGCGTATTACAGCACTGCGACCCATTCAGGGCGGATTGGGAATTGAACTACTCGATTATATTGAACCTGCCAATGGTCGTCCGATTCCATCCGATTTAAACGATTACGATATTGCAAATACGCAGATTGAATTGGCGATCGATGACGCACGTTTGGATCAATGGTATCCCATAAAAGATCCAACTGGACATTCTTTGTTGTTACGGCCAACAATGTATTCTGCAAATAGAAATTTTGATTCAAACAAATAACCCCGTAGAGACGTGCCATTGGCACGTCTCTACCAATAACGCCACACCACAAACATTTGTTCCAACCAATTTAATCAACCGCAAATTACACAACCTGTATGATTGACGCGATCGAAACAATACCAACCACCATTGAAACCTACGATGATCGGATGCGATCGCTGATTCGTCCAGAATCGTCTCTGCAAAAGCTGGCGGACGGGGCTGTGCATAGCGAAGGGCCAGTTTACATGCACGAAGATGACAGCATCATTTGGAGTGATGCCCATGACAATCGGTTATTGCGTTGGAGCGAGAAGGATGGAGTCAGCGTCTTGCGCAATCCATCCGATTATCAGAATGGCAACTATCGAGATTTAGAAGGACGATTGGTGTCTTGCTCATCCGGGCTACGCGCGATTATCCGACAAGATCATGACGGACAGTGGCGAGTGTTATGCGATCGCTATCAAGACAAACGCTTAAACAGTCCCAATGATTTAGTGGTGAAGCGCGATGGCACGATCTGGTTTACCGATCCCCCCTATGGCATTACAGAACCCAATCAGGGTTATGGTGGGGAACAGGAACAACCGGGCAGCTATGTCTACCGCTTTAATCCAACCACGGGTGAGATTGATGCAGTTATAACCGATATGTTGCGTCCGAACGGTTTGGCTTTCAGTCCGGATGAACAACTGTTGTATGTATCTGATTCCTCAGCATTCAATATTCCTGATGGCTATCATCACATTCGCGTTTATGATGTCATCGAAGGGCAGCGAACGGCGAATGGTCGTGTATTTGCAGACATCAATCCCGGACAACCCGATGGATTACGAACCGATGCACAGGGCAATGTCTTTGTGAGTTCTGAA
>DATNPS010000551.1:0-22517 GCA_036703095.1 Crinalium sp.
GTCAAACAAATTGGAGCACGCATCAAATTGTCTGGGGCACAGTGGAAAGCAGGAAACGTTCCTCAAGTTCTGCTTCACCGTTGTGCCTATCTCAATGGGCAATTCTCAAACTGAGACTTGCAAGACTGGGATGCACCCCAAGTAGTTGAGGGCAAGATTCAGGCGCATATTGTTAGCGTCATCTCTTGAAGCTCATTAGATGCGATCGCTCAAGCTAAAATAAAGAGGTTCAATTGAAACGAGGTCAGGCCGATGGCAGTTCGACAACCTCGCTACAGCAAGGAAGAATTTGCTCGACGTGGCGATGAGATTTATGAATCTCAAGTTCGTCAACAGGTTGAGGAAGGCAATCATGGGAAGATTGTGGCGATCGATATCGAAACCGGAGCCTTTGAGGTTGCTGACGAAATTTTAACTGCGACTGATCGCTTATTTGAGCGCATTCCGGATGCCCAACCTTGGATTGTCCGTATTGGGCATCGAGCCGTTCATCGCTTTGGCGCACGGAGTTTGAGAAAACCTGTATGATGCAGGGAATTGTGAATCGAAACCGATCCCTTGATTGGCATGAGTTTACTTTACGGTTATGACTTGCAGATTCAAGCCGTTGAGGGTGGCCGCGTCAGAATTGAAGTATTGAGGTAGCTAAAGTGCAATCGATCGCCTATACAGTTAGTGCGATCGCCCGATCGCACTGTGTCCGTTGAACTTGGTCGTTAGATGGCTTTTCCTTTGGTAGTGGTAGGAAAATTACCTGAGAAAGGCGCGCCGTTGAGTCTATGACTTAATGAATTCTAGGATGTCAGCATTGATTTGATCGGCGTTAGTAGTTGGCATCCCGTGAGGAAACCCTTTGTAGGTTTTCAATATTGCACCTTTCACCAACTTGGCGCTAAGCGGGCCGGAGTTGGCATAGGGCACGATCTGGTCATCATCGCCATGCATCACCAGAGTTGGCACCGAGATTTTCTTTAGATCTTCCGTGAAGTCGGTTTGGGAGAAAGCCACGACGCCATCGTAGTGTGCCTTGCTTCCGCCCATCATACCCTGTCGCCACCAATTCTGAATTACACCCTGGGATGCCTTCGCACCGGGTCGGTTGTAACCGTAAAAAGGCCCGGCTGGTATGTCCCAATAAAATTGCGCCCTGTTAGTTGCTACCTGGGTTTGAAAGTCGTCGAAGACTTCTTTGGGTAAACCGCCCGGATTTTCAGGAGTCTTCATCATCAGTGGCGGCACTGCACTAATCAGGACAGCCTTGGCGACCCGGCTTTCACCGTGGCGTGCGATGTAATGTACGACCTCTCCGCCACCCGTCGAGTGACCAATATGGACGGCATCCTTCAAATCAAGATGCGCGATCAGTGCAGCGAGATCATCAGCGTAATGATCCATGTCATGTCCATCGCTAGTTTGGGTCGATCGTCCGTGACCTCGCCGATCGTGGGCGATGACGCGATAGCCATGATTCAAGAAGAACATCATTTGCGTATCCCAGTCGTCAGCCGATAGAGGCCAGCCGTGCGAAAAAACGATGGGCTGACCTTTGCCCCAGTCCTTATAGTAAATCTCTGTTCCATCTGGAACTTTGATTGTGCTCATGTATTTTTCTCCGATAGGTTATTGAAGCAATGGCGATCGAGTTCCGTTGCACAGACAGGTGCATGACAATTGTAAAAATGGCGATCGCGTGACGGTTGAACGAGGCTACTGTCAGAACGCTTTCAGGTAAAGGCTTTCGCGAGGATTGGTCGCAGGACGAATGGCAATCTTGATGCGTCTAACGATCGTGCTCAATGAACACAGAACCATTTGGCACAAGGTTCTTTCCTTGACTTGCATTGAAACTTACCATGTCTATGTCTGAAAATAATCACCCTATTGGGGTACCTTATGAGTTTCATGAGGCAAGCGATCGGCAAAACTTGATTTTGGAACGTGCGGCTCTGCCGCACGTTCCAAAATTAAAAATTTGGTTTTAATTTATCTATGCTCTTTAGAACCAAGGCGTACATTTAGTGGGTGCACTTCCAGCCGTTCCACAGGCGCGAAACACTCGTTTGGCATCACGGCTGGTCTTCACAGCTTCCGAGAATTGTCGGCTATTGGCAGTATAAGGGCCGCATTGCTTCCAGATAAAACCACCGTCCTGAGAGAAATCCATCCAAACCAGATCGCCTCCTCCAGGGTTTGCAATCCTGGCCCACCCATATTGGCCTCCTGGAAGATAACCAGTGCGTAATTCAATCATCCGTCCATTGTTGTTAACCGATTGCACGGTTCTCGCATTGTCTGCACCCATCGGATTGACGCTACTACAGTCGCCAGGAGCCGCGTATGCAGGTAAGGTTGGACTACCAATGAACGTTAGCAGAAGTGAGGCGGTAGTAATGGCGATCGCAGCCACAATACGAGTGAACCTGAAGAAACTTTTTGTGATGTGATGAGTATTCATGAATGTCTCCTTAATCAATTGAAATTTTAATTTGCAGCAGTTTTGGTTGTTGTTTATTGCTAAGCGTGTGACATTTGCTAAGCAATGAATCATTGAACAAATACATTGTTTAATCAAGCTTTCCTTATTGTATGAATCTGCTTATGAATACCCCGTCTGAAAAACGTCTTAAGCTTCTTTCAACGAAAGTGTGAAATCAGATCCAACTTTCGTCGAATGGATGTGTTTTACTGAATGAATGCTATTTGCCTATGTCGTGTTGAGAGAGAACGTTAGAGCAGAGTGAGTTGATAGACAATATGAGTTGAATTATTTTGCTGTTTTATTTACTCAAACTGAAGTTCGCTATTTAAAGTCAAGGTGTTTAATTTGAACTCCAGATTGATCACTTATTTCACTACTTTGATCACTCAAATTCAATATTTGCTGAAAGTAAAAAGATTGCGGCCTCCTATAGCAACTCAAAATGGGCTGTGAGAGTTGAACTCCTTGGGGCGCGGTTCTCACAACTCACCTATCTCACAACTGATTTAGGACAGCTATATAAGCCTGAAGATAGGGTTTTCTTACGTAAAGGAAATCTATGCTGAAGCTTGATTTGTCTTCTAGAAGTTAAGGAGAACGTCATGCCTAGCGGTCATGCCAGTCATAAAGGAACTTCAGATAAACCGAACGTGAACGCTCCGGGAGTGGTGGGCGAAGCGTCGGATAAGTCCAGTGATCCAGAAGATGTGTTGCTGGAAGGTGCGACGACCAACACTACTCGCACCCAAGAGTTTGTAGACTTTCCTCCTGCGCTTGAGCGTCCCGAACATCCGTCAAAAGAGCAGCCCGATGAAGCCAAATGATGAAAGTGGCAAATTGCCGCCTGAACAACGTCCGTTTCGCGTCTTAATCATCTCCGGTTCCAATCGTCGTCAATATAACTGCCCTGGAGTCGATTCCAAATCCCGTACCTTAATGCTGCGGATGGCAGAACGACTGCCTCAAGAGTGGGAAATTGACTACGAAGATCTGGGTAATGTGTTTGCTCGCGCTCGCATTCAGAGTTGCAATGCCTGTGCGTCTACCTCAATGGCGCTTTGCGTTTGGCCCTGCAATTGCTATGAGCCGGACAACAAAGCTGAGCCTGACTTGATGTGGGATATGGATATGTATTCCCGTCTGGATCTAGCGGATGCCTGGGCGATTATTGGCCCGATCAACTGGTACGCGCCGAGCAGCAATCTAAAACTCATGTTCGATCGCCTGGTTTGCATGAGTGGTGGCAATCCGCGAGAAGATCTGATTGGCCACAAAGATCCAGAAAAAGCGATGGCGTTAGAACATTCGCCAGAGTGGGATGAACTCAGCCTGAACCATTTGGAAGGGCGAACGGCTGGTTTTTTCTGCTATGGCGATGGCGGTGCAGACGAAGTGGATGACGATGGACGGCCTCAAGCGCTGAAGCATAAGAAGTACTTTGATCCAGAGCAAGAGCCGTTTGAAAATGAGCGAGACGCGTATGCTCCCTTAGTCTGGCAATCTCGCTACAGCGGCATTGAAGTTCCCGATCGCCTGTGGCGCTATACCGAGTTTGGTCACGGCAAGCCGTACAGTGAAAACCAGGCTGAAGACATGGCTCGGGAACTCCATGTGTTCCAGGAGTTTGATGCCTGGGTGGAGGCGTTTGCTGATTTTGTGCGTCAAAAGGGTAAAGTGCAACCCGGTCGCTACCGTGCTTATGGCCATAAAGCACCGGGGCATACGCTGGCTGATGTGAAACTGCTGTGGCGGAGTGCCCGACTGCAATTGGGCATCCCACCTGAGGGATCATCCCCGGCGGAACAGCAAGCGGAAGGACTGAACCAGGATCGGCCCCTGTCGGCTAAGAAAAGCGAGGGTGAAAAGCTCCGAAGTTAGATTCATCGGGGGGTATGTATTGAGGCTCAGTGCGCTGCACTGGGCCTCAATTGCTACTGATGCTTGGATTCTGGAACTGGAAACGCCAGAATTTTGTAGTATTTTTCTCTAAATTCAAAGTCTTTCACGATCGCCATCCCCAACTTGTCAGTATGAGCTTTGAGCGATCGCCCGTTATCTGCCGCTACAAACGCCACTCCGAGATCATAATGTCCGGCCAAATGGCTGAGCATCGCTTGAAATAATCCCTGTAGCACACCCGTTCCGCGATAATTTTGAGCAACGCAAACGGGGCCATAGATAAAAGATGTGTAGGAACTGAGCGATCGCCCCTTAAACAAAGTGTCATCATACAGCTCGATCATGCGGCGGATGAGGGGAAATTGCCGATTATAATCGACCGTCGTGCCAAACATAAACCCGATTACAGAATGTTCGTGAACGGCTACAATCCCGGTGAGATTATTTGCTGATGCAGCAATGAGCTGTTCACTGGTGTCAATCGAGAGGAATCCATCGTGGCGTTGTGAAGGAGCCAGATTTATGAGTAAATTTTCTCGGTGCAGCGTCAAAATACCGGAGTAATCGGATGGTAAGACGGGTCTGTATGTAACGTTCATTGGGGAAATCGTATCAGATCGTTTGGAGTTGAGTTCTACCTCAGGATAGACCTTAATTTATATGCAATCGGCGAAAATTTAGCATGATTAGTTTTTCAATTTAAGTTTATTTGTGAATGCGGTCAGCAGTTCTCATTTTGAAACCGATTGTGGGTTTGGTATGTCCGGCGGTCGTGCCAGATCCACTATCAGCGGCAGTGCAAGCTCGCCGATTCGCATCATGAGGATTGTTGGAATGCTGTAGGATTTAACGTGATTGCTACACAAAACTTTCCATGATTTAAGGTTTGAGTTAATTTAAGTACAAGTTTTGGTGTGTGGGCCGCACGGTGCGCACACCAAAACTTGTATCTTGAATCTGTAAAACCCATTCTAAATTTTGTGGTGGAGAAATTGAAATTGTGGCAGGGGATGGAACCGTAACCAGAGTGGAAACTATGTTTGTTGAAGGGGGGCAGGCTGGTGAATTGATGCGATCGCACCCCTGGTCAAGCACGTTGCTCGGTTCCAGTGAAACCTGGTCATGTAGTTTAAAGAACGCCGTTAATTTGTTGCTAAATTCTCCTTGCCCAATGCTCCTCATTTGGGGAAGTGAGCGAATTTTGGTTTACAACGACGCGGCGAGCTCCGTGCTGCCAGACAGTCAGCCTGTGAAATTGGGGCAATCTGCTCAAGACAGTTGGCCTGAACTGTGGGCTAAGGTGGCGTCCGCCGTTGAACAGGTTTTTGCAACGGGACAATCGGCGCACTGGGAGGATAAACGGTTTAGCGATCGCCCGTCAGACCCACATCGGTTCTCAGTTTCTTTTTGTGCACTCTGGAACGAGACAGGTCATGTTGCAGGAACCTTTATAACCATTACTCCCGTAACTACTCCCGCAACCCAACCGTCCCGTGATTCGCTGAGCGATCGCAAACGAGTGGAGCAACGATTGGCTGCGCAACATGCGGTGGCGCTGATATTGGCAGAAGCAATGGAGTTAGCGGATGCTGTTCCTGCTCTTTTGCGATCGCTGTGTGAGAGTTTGGGTTGGCAATTGGGGGTGCTGTGGAAAGTGAATCGTTATGCCAACGTTCTACAGTATGTGAACCACTGGCAAGCCGATACGGTGGCTGTTGCGGAGTTTATGGCGGCCAATCAGCAAACCGTTTTTCCGTCGGATGTCGGGCTACCGGGGCGCGTTTGGAGTTCTCATCAACCGCTTTGGATTACCCGGATCGGTGAGGATGAAAATTTTCCGAGAGCTGAACTGGCTGATCAGGCTGGATTACTGTCTGGATTTGGGTTTCCGATTTTAGCAGGGCAAGAAATTTTAGGCGTGATTGAATGCTTTAGCGATCGCATTGAAATACCCGATGAGGAATTGCTGCAAACCATGATGGCGATCGGCAGCCAGATCGGGCAGTTTATGAATCGAACCCATGCCGAAGATGCGCTTCGGGTTGAACGAGAATTGCTGGAAGCCGTTTTGCAACAAATGCCTGCCGGAGTGATTATCGCTGAGGCTCCTTCTGGTCGGTTGCTGCTGGGCAACCAGCAAGTTGCAGCAATTTGGCGACATTCGTTTCTTCAAGCAGAGAATATTGATCAATATCGAGACTATCAGGGATTTCATCCAGACGGACGGTTATATCAACCCTATGAGTGGCCTTTGGCACGTTCGGTGAGTTCTGGTGAAGTTGTGATTGATGAAGAAATTGGCTTCTTGCGAGGAGATGGAACGAGAGGTACCATCCTGGTCAGTTCGTCTCCCATTCGCAATTCTGACGGTGTCATTACAGCCGGAGTGGTGACGTTTAATGACATTAGCGATCGCAAACAGGCTGAAGCGGCATTGCGAGAAAGCCGCGCTTTGTTTGAAAGCTTTATGCAACATATTCCTGGCTGCGCATTCATCAAAGATGAGGAAGGACGCTACATCTATACCAATAATATTGGAGCCAATCTAGTCAACCGCTGTGTAGAAGAGGTGATTGGAAAAACTGATTTCGATCTGGTATTGCCAGAATTTGCTCAACTGTTTCAAGCGACGGATCGAGAAATTTTGGTGAATAATCAGCCCGTCGAAGCGTTGGAACGGCTGCTTCAAGACGATGGAGAACATATCTGGCTCTCGTTTAAGTTTCCGTTTACCGATGCGTCAGGACGCCGACTGTTAGCCGGAATGTCGTTTGATGTCACCGAGCGTGAAGCTGCCAAAGCAGAGCGAGAACGGCTCCTGCAAGCGTTAGATATGGAGCGCGCTCGCCTTGAAACGGTGTTGCGACAGTTGCCTGTCGGGGTGATCATTGCTGATGCAGGATCGAGTTCGCTGGTGTTAACCAATGAACAGGCGAAACAAATTGTGGGATATAACTACAATCAATCGCTGGCGTTGGATGATCAGGAGTCGATTGTGCCGATTATGGCATTTGGTGCAACTGGTGAACCGTATGCCGGGAACGATTATCCGCTGATGCGATCGCTGAGGCAGGGTGAAATTGTCACGAACGAAGAACTGAAGCTACTCCGAAGCGATGGCAGTCAGATTTTTATTAATGCGAACTCGGCCCCTATTCTGAATCAACAGGGAGAGATCGTCGCTGCCGTGGTGGTCTTTCAAGACGTGACCGAGCAGCGACAGGCTCAGCTAGAACTGGCCCGCAGTTTGGCCGCAGAACAAGCGGCACGAGAAGATGCAGAAGCCGCCAATCGGATTAAAGATGAGTTTTTAGCGGTGTTGTCTCATGAACTGCGATCACCCCTCAATCCTATCCTGGGCTGGACGCGGCTATTAAGAACGCGCAAATTTGAAGAACAGGCTGCCGTTCGTGCCCTTGAGACGATTGAACGCAATGCGCAACTGCAAGCCCAACTGATCGAAGATTTGCTGGACATCTCACGCATTTTGCGCGGCAAGATGGGGTTGAATGTTACTCCGGTGAATTTAATAACGGTGGTTGAGTCGGCGGTAGAAACCGTGCGATTGGCGGCGGAAGCAAAATCAATTCGGCTGCAATTTACCACTGCCAATCTACAAGGTGATGCGTCTGTAATGCCTCATCGATCTGCTTCTCAAACGTTGCCCTTTCAAATTTTAGGAGATGCGGTTCGGCTTCAGCAGGTTGTCTGGAATTTGTTGTCTAATGCGGTCAAATTCACTCCGACACAGGGCCAAATTAATATTCGACTAGAGCATCTAGATGATTCTGTACAAATTCAGGTCACGGATACGGGGAAAGGGATTAATCCTGATTTCTTGCCGTATGTGTTTGACTATTTTCGTCAGGAGGATGGCACCACCACGCGTAAATTTGGTGGATTAGGGCTGGGGCTGGCGATCGTGCGCCATATGGTAGAACTGCATGGTGGAACAGTTAAGGCGAGCAGTTTAGGCGAGAATCAAGGTGCAACGTTTATCGTCAGACTGCCGCTCCCCAGAGATTCCCATGAACACTATGATGAAGCCTCGACCCTTCTCTTGATAGAAGATGCTCCATCTCTGACGGGCATCCGCATTTTGCTGGTGGATGATGATGCCGACACGCGAGACCTCGTGACGTTTTCGCTACAGGAAGCTGGTGCGAACGTGACATCAGTGGTCTCGGCTTTTGAGGCTCTCAACGTGATCTCAGACGTGATGCCCGATGTGCTGGTGAGCGATATCGGAATGCCCGGTATGGATGGCTATGCCCTGATCCAGCAAATTCGGACAGGACTTGAAATCTGTGCCGATACACCAGCGATCGCCCTCACCGCCTATGCGGGTGAAATCAATCAGCAGCAGGCTCTGGAGGCCGGATTTCAACTCCATCTAGCCAAACCCATAGAGCCAGATCATTTAATTAAGGCGATCGCCACTCTCAAGAACGTAACACCGCCGTCTCGGCGGTAGCCCAACCACTGAGGCTGTGAGTTGCACATTTACGTGAGTCTCCAACAAGGGGAAGTAGTGCAGCGCACTACTTCCCCAAAATCGGGCTATCGAATTCACGTATATCTAAGCGATCGCCTCTCCCGTATTGGCATCAAACAAGTGGAGCTTATCGGGAACCATTCCCAACCAAAGCTGTTCGCCGACAAAAACAGGGCGATCGGGTTCGATGCGAACCTGCAAAGATGCAAATTCTCCGGTGGCTTCTCCTTTTTTGCCCAGGCTAACGCTCAGATAGGTATCGCTGCCCAGCGCTTCCACCCGCTCGACCTGCACGGGAAGATTTTTGGGCGCAGGCACAGTGATCGTAAGATGTTCGGGACGAATGCCCAGTGTCAGGTTTTGCCCGTCATATTGACGGAGCGCTGGCTCCCAGCTATCGGGTAGCGTCATCCGAAAGTGAGGATGGCTGATCAGCAGGGGCGCTTTCACCTGAACCGTCAGAAAATTCATGGGTGGGGAGCCAATGAATTCTGCGACAAAGCGATTGGCGGGATGGTTATACAGTTCGAGTGGCGTAGCGACCTGTTGAATTTGTCCGGCATTCATTACGGCAATGCGATCGCCCATCGTCATCGCTTCCGTTTGGTCGTGGGTGACATAAATCGTCGTGATGCCCAGCTTGCGCTGAAGGTTCACGATCTGGGCGCGAGTTTCAGTCCGCAGTTTGGCATCCAGGTTGGAAAGCGGTTCATCCATCAAAAACACTTGAGGATTGCGGGCCATCGCTCGTCCCAGGGCAACCCGCTGTTTTTGACCTCCTGAAAGCTGTTTTGGCAGTCGATCGAGCAATCCGTCAATCTGGAGCATCTGGGCCACCGTGCGCACCTGCTGATAGATCGCCCGTTCCTTTTTTGACCAGTAGCGCAACCCGATCGGCAGAGGTCGGGTGAGTGCCACCAGAATATCGTCGAATTTTGAAGTCGATGGTTGTTGATCCGCTTCGCTGGTTCCCGTTCGGCGCAACCCAAACGCCAGGTTGTCATATACCGTCATGTGGGGATATAGCGCGTAGCTTTGAAATACCATCGCAATATCCCGGCTTTTGGGCGGCAACTCGTTGACCAGGCGATCGCCCACATAAATATTCCCAGCCGTCAACTGTTCCAACCCGGCAATCAGACGCAGCAACGTGCTTTTGCCACAGCCAGATGGGCCAACCAGCACCATAAATTCGCCATCCTGCACCGTCAACCCAATTCGGCGCAGCACGCTCACCGCCGTAGGGGAATCATCAACACTCGCGGAAGGGGCGATCGCCGTTCCTACAGTGGCTACACGACTGGCCTGCTCTCGCTGCCGTCGTTGAAAGCTCTTATACACATTTTCCAGAACAACCTGCGCCACAGCTTACTCGCGTCTCTTGCGTTTTAGAACTCAGTTTTCAGATATTCTCCCTTATTCCTTTACAGAATGGGAGATGAATTGGGGAAGGAGTCAGGAGTCAGGAGTCAGGAGTCAGGAGAAGGCAGGAGGTAGAGATGAGAGGGAGATGGAGGAGACAAGGGGGACAAGGGAGATAGGGGAGGTAGGGGAGATGAGGGAGATGGGGGAGGTAGGGGAAATAGGCGACTTACGATGAACACCCGCATGGAAGCAATGCGAAGCGCTTTAGCCGACTTACCGTGAACACCTTGCGGAAGGGGTTTGGGGAGCGAGCGGCGCTCCCCAATGGGGGTCTGGGGGCAAGCCCCCAGAAAGGCTTTTAACTCAGCAGCATTTATTTCGATAATCCGAAACAGCAATGTTTATTTTGATAATCCGAAACTTATACACATAAATTTACGTCGCTTAAAGCAGTGCCTTGGAGAATATCACCAATCCATCTCCGTAATGAAACTCGAATAAGTATCATATCCATCTTCAGAATGACTCGACTCTCAGTACTAAGCAAGGGGTGAACAATGTCTGGAATATCTACCATAAAACTGTTTCAGCCAATATCACAATCTTACCGTTGTCCGTATTGGTTGAACTCTTGGTCAGAGTGCATCTAATAAACGTGCAATGTCTACTGTTGTCTGAGTTCATTTTGCCAAGAGTGCCATGATGCGAATTACCCAGAAAAAACTGCTAACCGGAGCACGAGAAGACCGGGCGAGTCAATCGAAAATGTGCCTTGTGATTACCTTTGAAGACGGTATGAGAGCACAATATTCCGTAAAGAATGAAATGGAAGCCCTGGCGCTCTATCGCCAATATTCCAGACTCAATCCCGGTCTTCGGCTAGTCGAGCAAAACTGATATATAGCTATCGCTACATCCATCAGGACGTTGAAAAACCAAAGGGATGTGGGGGCTTCGCCCCCAGCTAGGGGTTCCACCCCTGCAACCCGTTTTAATAAGGTTGGATACGGCTATAAAGATTGCGAATTTAATAATCTCTGATTGCGGAACTCCCAGAAAGGGCGCACAGCAGTGCACCCCTACCAGAACATAACAGGTTAATAAATCCACATTCCTAAGGCTCGTGGATTTATTAAAACCCGAAACTTAATTTTAGAAAGTGCGGCAGAGCCACACTTTCTAAAATTAAAAATTTGGTTTTAATGAATCCATGATCCCCAGGAGGCGATTCCCCTAATCCGAATCGTCTTCTGTATCTAATTCCGACTCGTCCTCCTCAGGTTGAGGTAACGAGGCGATGGTAAGAGCCGTTACCTTCTCGCCTTTAGTGAGCTTAAACAAGCGATCGCCCACTCCATCTTTGCTGCCCGTTGGAACATCATCGACTGGCAAGATGCCCGATCGCTCGGCGCTGGTTAACAGAGTAATGTCAATTCCAGGAAAGGCTGGAGTAATTCCGGCAAGCCCGTCCGTTTTGGTGGCAAAGTGCATCGCCTGAAGCCCTAAGTCGCCAGGGTTGGACAGACGTAGCGCGCGAACCGCGAGCCGCTTAACATAGCCCTGCTGAGACACCAGCAGAAAATGATCTTCGGTACCCAGAGCCACACACCCGGCTACATGCTCCTGTTTACCCAGACGCAGGGCTTGCTGCCCCTGCGCGGTGCGGCTCAAAATCGGCAACTGTTCATCATTCACCTCAAGTCGCAGCAATCGTCCACCCACGCTAGCGATCACAAGCTGATCGCCTGGGTCGGCCAGAATAGCTGTCGCTAATTCATCATCATCCTTCAGCTTTAAGGCCGTTAATCCCCGTCCTGTCAGGTTGATGAACTCAGCCAAGGGCGATCGCTTAATTCGCCCCTTGGTCGTCAGCAGAATCAGATCGGGTAGATCGTCTGGCTGGGGCGTTAAGACAAATTGAGCGGCAATCCCCTCGCGATCGCCCTGCACCGTCAGGGGTAAGAGCGTCACCAGCGGTGTGCCCTTGGACTGCTTCTGCGTCTGTGGAATGTCGTTGACTTTGACGGTAAATGCCTTACCGCTGCGCGTGAGGATCAGCAGCTCCTGTGCGGTCGTTGCCGTCTGAATTTGAATCGTGGCATCATCCGTCTCGGCTAATACCCGTGGGGTTATGGCTTCTTGCTTGGCCTGCTGACGTTGAAAGGCTTTGGGCGTGAGGCGACGCACATAGCCACGACTGGTAAATTCAAGAACCACCTCTTCCTCAAGGGGCGTTTCGTTTTCCAGTTCGGCCAAAGCGCTGGACTCCTGCGCCCGTTGGGCATCCGATTGAATTCTAGTGCGACGGGGATCGTTAAATTTGCGCTTGAGTACCCGCAGATCCTTTTTCAACGCCTTGAGGAACTCACGACGGCTGTTGAGCAAAAGCTGTAGCTCCTCGCGACGAGCTGTTAGCTCATCGGACTCCGTTTGCAAATTCCGCCGTTCTAATCCGGTCAGACGACGCAGCGGCATGGACAGAATCGCGTCACATTGGCGATCGCTGAACTCAAAGCGCTCCTGAAACGTCACTTTTGCCGTGCTCCCATCAGGGGCATGGCGCAGGATATCAATCACGTCGTCCAGGTTTTCGAGCGCGTCTAGCAGCCCTTCCACGATGTGTAGACGGTTTTCGGTCTTCTCTAAATCGTTTTGATACTGCCGGGTGAGGGTCTGCTCGCGGAAGGTGAGGAAGTGTTGCAGTAGCTCTCGCAGGGGCATCTGCCGGGGCTGACCATCGGCCAGCGCCAGCAAGATTGCGCCAAAGTTGCTTTGCAGCGGGGTGAGCTTGTAAAGCTGGCTGAGAATACGATGGGGATTAGATTCTCGACGCAGTTCAATGACGATGCGCATCCCTTCGCGATCGCTCTCGTCTCGAATATCCACCACACCCTCAATCCGGTTCTGGTTTACCAGTTCTGCAATTTTCTCGATCAGGGCGGCTTTATTCACCTGATACGGCAGTTCCGTAATCACGATGGCATTGCGCCGATGCCGTCCCCGTCCACCCTGAACTTCTTCAAACTGAGCAATTCCCCGGACGGGAATGCTCCCCCGTCCGGTCGCATAGGCTTCTCGGATGCCCTCTGTCCCGACGATTTCTCCCCCGGTTGGGAAGTCAGGGCCGGGAACCAGGGCAAACAGCTCGTCATTGGGCAGATCGGGCTGATCGATCAGGGCGATCAAGCCGTCGATGATTTCGCCCAAATTGTGGGGTGGAATATTGGTTGCCATCCCGACTGCGATGCCAGACGAGCCATTCAGCAGTAGAATCGGCAGCTGGGCCGGAAGGACGGTAGGCTCCTGCTGCGAGTTGTCAAAGTTGCCGATGAAATCGACTGTGGCTTCTCCAATCTCGGCCAGCATCGCCTCATTGCTGATGGACGCCAGTCGAGTCTCGGTATAGCGCATGGCTGCCGGAGGGTCGTCATCCACCGAGCCAAAGTTGCCGTGACCCGCCAGCAGCGGATAGCGGCTGGAAAACTCTTGCACCATGCGCACCAGCGCGTCATAGACGGCCTGGTCGCCGTGGGGGTGATATTTACCTAACACATCCCCTACCACACGGGCGCATTTGCGATAGGGGCGATCGGGCGTTAATCCCAATTCGTGCATGGCATAAAGAATCCGCCGATGGACGGGCTTTAACCCATCTCGCACATCGGGCAGCGCTCGGCCTACAATCACGCTCATGGCATATTCTAGGTACGACCGCTGCACTTCCGTGTGCAGGGCAGTCGCCACGATTTGTCCCGATGACAGGTTTAATTGTTTAGCCATGAATGATGTTCCTTCCCGAAGTCCAAATCACGTTCCTGTAGGTATCCTGTAGGTTGTGTTAATTTAATGTGCACTATACGGATGGCAATTCTAAACCAAGTGGTCAGCAATTTTGACTGTCTTGCAATAAATAAATTTGCTTGATTAAGCTAACAAGGAATCCGCAAAACCTGTGTAAACTATTCCTTTCGGCCGTGATCTTTTAACGTGAATCATGTTTGCAGGGCAGCAATGTTAATTTCACAGTAATTTCACAGTAGTATCAAACCGCACGGCTTAAAGATGCTTCATCCTAAGATTAGATAAAAAGGAAAATGTCATGAAAACTGTTCTCATCGTGGAGGATGACCTAATTAATGCTCGCGTCTTCTCTAAGATTTTGACAAAGCGAGGCGGGCTAGAGGTTAAACACACTGAAAACGTGGATGAAGTCATGCAAATTGCCCAGGCAAGGCAGGCCGATATTATTTTGATGGATGTCTCCTTATCGCACAGCGTCTATCAAGGTAAACCAGTAGATGGGATTAAAATTACCCAGATGCTCAAGTCAGACCCTCAAACGGCAAGTCTGCCAATCATCCTGGTCACAGCTCACGCGATGGAGGGCGATCGCGAGAGCTTTTTGAAGCAAAGTGGTGCAGATGGCTATATCTCCAAGCCTGTGGTAGATCACCAACAGTTTGTAGATCAGATTGTGGCACTGCTTCCCAAAGATGCTCCGAAAAGTCAGGAGTGAGTATATATGTACTATTTTGACAGATTTTTGGCAAGGGTTTAGCCCAGTCTTCCCTGATTCCACAATTCTCATCCTAGGGCGTTTTTTGCAGCCCTCATATTCTGGTCGAGGTGAGGACTGAGGACTGAGGGCTGAGGATTAACCCCTTCTCAGCCCTCAGTCCTCAGTCTTCATCACTTTATAAAGCCGTTCAACATGGTGTAAAGGGGCGATCGCTGTGAAGTTAAACCGCCGATTTGGGGTGATCCTGGTAGCCATTAGCTTATTAATTTGTTTGATGGGGCAATTCCCCCAGTTGACAACGGCTCAAACGCCCACGTCCCCTACGTCTTCTTCGATAACCGAATTGCGGGGCGTATGGTTGACCAACATTGACAGCGATGTTTTATTTTCTCGCCGCACGCTGACCCAAGCATTGCAACGGTTGAACCGTCTTAATTTCAATACTATCTATCCTACCGTCTGGAATTGGGGTTATACGCTGTATCCCAGCCCAACAGCCGAACGCGTGATTGGGCAGACACTCGATCCGCATCCGGGACTACAGGGGCGAGACATCCTCGCCGAGTCGGTGAACCAGGGGCATGGGCTGGGATTGGCCGTAGTTCCCTGGTTTGAGTTTGGCTTTATGGCTCCGGCAGACTCCGACCTGGCCCGTCTGCATCCGGAATGGCTCACAAGTCGCCGCGATGGTACTCAGGTGGTCATGGAAGGGACTCACCCCCGCGTCTGGCTCAATCCGTTTCACCCGGAGGTGCAGCAATTTATTCTGGATTTAATCACCGAAATTGCGGCCTATGATATCGACGGGCTGCAACTGGACGATCATTTTGGTCTCCCGGTTGAGTTGGGCTACGATCCCTACACGATTCGCCTTTATCAGCAGGAAAACCAGGGTAGGCGTCCGCCCAATAATCCTCAAGATCCGGCCTGGAAACGATGGCGAGCCGATAAGATTACGGCCTTTATGACACGGGTATTTTACGCGATTAAGCAAAAGAACCCGGACTGTGTAGTGGCGATCGCCCCCAACTCCAAAGATTTCTCCTATGACTATTACCTGCAAGACTGGGCTACCTGGGAACGGCGCGGGTTTGTAGAAGAACTGATTGTTCAGATTTATCGGGATGACTTAACCCGTTTCGTTCAAGAATTGGAGCGTCCCGAAATTCAGTTGGCTAAAGGTCACATTCCCGTTGGCGTTGGCATCTTGACGGGACTCAAGAATCGCAGTGTGGATATGCGGCAGATTACTCAGCAGGTGCAGGCCGTGCGCGATCGCCGTTTTGCTGGAATCTCCTTTTTCTTTTACGAAACGCTCGGAAACCGCGATGCTGCCTTCCGCACGCTCTTCCCCACTCGTGTTTTGAGGCCCACTGTCCGGCGGTAGGGTGTGGGGTATGGGGTATGGGGTGTGGGGAAGAGAGATGGGGAAGGTGGGGAAGGTGAAATGAATCCTTTGTGTATCCCCCTACACCCCATTCCCCTATCTCCTGCTCCCAAAAGAGGACTTACAGGATCGTTTTTGCGCCATCGACAACGATCGCGGCTCCGTGCATTAAGCGTGGGGCATCGCTGGCCAGGAATAAAGCAACCTGGGCAATTTCGTCGGGCTGTCCTAGTCGTCCGATGGGAATGGTTGCGATCGCCTGTTCCTTTGCTTGCGCGGGATCGGTCTCGACCTCAAATTCTGTTTGCAGCATGGGGGTATCGATCGGGCCTGGGCAAATGGCATTGATGCGAATATTGGACTGGGCATACTCCAAGGCTAGTGAACGGGTAAAGGACAAGACGGCTCCTTTGCTGGCGCAGTATGCGGTATAAAGCGGTTGAGCAACGATCGCCAGTTCTGAAGCGGTGTTAATAATCACGCCGTGGCCTTGCTGCTGCATGACTGGAATCACCTCCTGACAGAGGTAAAACACGGACATAAAATTAACGGCCATAATCCGCTCCAGGGTAGCGGCTTCGGTGTCTACAAAGGGCTTGACGGTTGAAATCCCGACGTTGTTGTAGAGAATGTCAATTTTGCCCGTGACGTTACAACATTCAGCCGTAACTTCAAAACAAGCCGCTTTGCTGGATAGATCGGCTGGATAAAAGTGAAACGCGTAGTTGAGGCTATGCAGTTCTTTTGCCAGGGCTTGGCCTGCCGTAATGTCAATGTCTACTCCAAAGACGATCGCCCCCTGTTCACAAAATAATCGAGCAGCAGCCTGTCCGATACCAGAGCCAATTCCTGTAATTAATGCAACTTTGCCATCCAATTGGCCCATGTCTTACCTCAGCGGAACCTAATTCTTTTCAACAGTTCTCATTTTGAAACTAATTGTGGATTTTGCGCGCCTATAGGTGAGCAAAACCTGTGCATAACGAGAATTGCTGAATTCTTTTTAAGGTACATCTGCTGAGTTATAGCTTTTCTGGGGGCTTGCCCCCAGACCCCCATTGGGGAGCGAGCGGCGCTCCCCAAACCCCTTCCGCAAGGTGTTCACGGTAAGTCGGCTAAAGCGCTTCGCATTGCCTCCATGCGGGTGTTCACGCTCGTCCCCCCTCTCCTCCCTCTTCCCTATCTCCCCCCTCTTCCCCCTCTCTCCCTCCTGCCCTCTGCCTTTTTCTCCTGACTCCTGACTCCTGACTCCTGACTCCTGACTCCTTCTCTCCCAATCCCTCCTTTCGTGTACTAAGCTACTACTTCAGCAGTACCAATACGGGTATAACGTCTAACGCACGTCAGGTTGGGAGGAGTAGAGTGATGAATCCAGTGATGATGAGTTCCTTGAGCTGGGTGGAATATCGGGAACGGATTCAGGATGGCTCGTTCATTGCATTCATTCCCTGTGGAGCGCTGGAGCAGCATGGGCCACATTTGCCGCTGGGTACGGATGGGTTGTTGAGTACGGCGATCGCCCAGAGTATTGCTGAGAAAGTCAACGGATTGGTGGCACCGACGTTTAGCTATGGCTATAAGTCGCAGCCGAAGTCGGGAGGAGGGCAGCATTTTCCGGGAACGACCAGCTTGGATGGTAATAGTTTGAGTCAGCTATTGCGTGACGTGATCCGAGAACTGGCGCGTCAGGGAGTCAAGAACGTGGTGGTGGTGGATGGTCACTATGAGAATCAGTGGTTTTTAACTGAGGGGATTGACCTGGCACTGCGTGATGTGGGGCCATCCTCCAGTCTGCGGGTGATGCGACTGGAGTATTGGGATTTTTTTACGGAAGAAGTATTGGGAAAAGTGTTTCCAGATGGGTTTCCCGGCTATGCGCTGGAACATGCGGCGGTTATGGAAACGTCGCTAATGATGCACTATTACCCGGATATGGTGCGGCTCGATCGCATTCCTGATGACAAACCCGCTGATTTCCCAGCCTATGACATGTTCCCGCATCACCCCGAATGGGTTCCCGCCTCTGGTGTATTGTCGTCTGCTAAAGCGGCGAGTGCGGAGAAGGGGGCACTGATGGCTACACAGGTGGCTGATAGTATCGCTGAAGCGGTCAGGCATGAGTTTTTCAAAGGTTAGCGCGTATCAGCAATTCTCATTATGCAAATTGGTGGCAGTGAAAGCTCGTCGCAGGCAAGCTTGTACTGCCACCAATAGCGAGTTTTGCACGTCCGTCGGGCGTGCAAAACTCGCCATTGGTTTCAAATGAGAATTACTGAGCGCGTATAATCGATACGTTTTATTTGTGTGACACCTGGTATTCTCTATCGTTGTTCTCTGTTGTATTGCGATCGCTAATTTATGTCTCAAGTTTCATCTCGTTTGACGCGTCGCCAAGCGTTATGGCTCATTACTGGAGCGGCAGGCGGCCTAACGTTACATGCCTGTGCTCAAAATTCATCATCTGGTCAGGCGAATGGCCCTGTGCAAGCGGCAATAGGCATCACGACCTGGATCGGCAACACGGCTTTATATATCGCTAGCGAAAAAGGCTACTTCAAAGAAGCTGGGTTAGATCTGGATCTCAAAACATTTAGCACGGTGGCCGAAAGTTTTCCATCTTTAACAGCAGGTCAAATTCAGGCGGCCAGCCCGGTCACGGCTGAGGCGGTCAGTTTGGCAGCCAAGGGCGTTGATTTTCGCATCGTGACTGTCATGGATACTTCTGTCGGGGCAGATGGCATCCTCGCTCGCAACAGCATTTCCAGCATTGCGGATTTCAAGGGTAAGAAGGTCGCGGTGCAGGAAGGTGGAGTGGGCCACTTTTTCTTGCTGCAAATTCTGGCGGAAGCGGGTCTTAGCGCAAAGGATATTGAAATCGTCAACACTACTCCCGATGCGGGTGCAGCGGCGTATCAGACTGGCAATATCGATATTGCCTATTCCTATTCGCCCTATATGGATAAGGCCAATGAGGCCCAAAAAGATGGACGAATTATTTACGATTCATCTAAAATGCCAACGGCGATCGCGGATGTGTTTGCGTTCCGCTCAGACTTTGTTGAAAGCCATCCTGAGGCCGTACAGGCGTTTGTCACTGGCATTTTCAAGGCACTAGATTTACTAAAAACAAGTGAATCGGAAGGGTTGGCGATCGCCGCTCAAAAACTCAACGTTGCCCCCGATGAACTGGGTGCCCAGTTAAAGGGGGTTCAACTCCCCGATTTGCAAACTAATCTCAGCATGTTGAGCGATCCACAGAGCGATTTGTATTTGCTCAAACCCATGAAAGCGCTAGCGGAATTTCTCAAAGCGCAAAATCAAATTGATGCCGTTCCCGATCTGTCGAACGTGCTCGATCCACAGTTTGTGAAAGCCGTGAAGGCTTGACCAGGAACGCATCCTATTAACCCAACGCGAATTCGACGAACGTGCAAAAAGGTGTCCCGCGCTTCGCGATGGGCACCTTTTTTGTGCCATTTCAATTGCCCATCGCACGGCTGAAATGGCACCATCAAATTCACGTTATAAACAGCTGCGAATATACTTCTTTGAGAGACAAAAGAGAACGCGTAACGCATTTTATTTCTTTTGGCAAAGTGTAGCAAAAGACATCTTTTACCATTCACCCTGTAGTAGCCTGATGGTCAATCTGCAAGGTGTTAAGGGATGTTGACTGAGAATTTAAAAGCCATTCCGTTGTTTCAAACGCACTCTCCTGTGATCTGGGAAGAATTGACCTGGAGCCAGATCGAAGCGTTGCGCGAAAGCGGAATGGATATGTGCATACTGCCCGTTGGCGCAACTGAGCAACATGGCCCCCATCTCCCGGTGAATACAGACAGTGCGATCGCCACGGCTACTTGTCTCTATGCCTCCGCCAAAACAGGAGTGCCTGTATTGCCCACCATGACCTATGGTTGCTCATTAGGCCATACCGAAAAGTGGGCAGGCACCCTGTCGTATTATCCTGAAACTCTGGCGGTTGCGACTCGTGAAATCGCCGAGTGGCTGATTCGCACGGGATGGCGCAGGCTGCTGATTGTGAATTCGCATTTTGGTAATCTGGCTCCGCTGCGCTGTGCGCTCGATCGCCTGCGGTTTGAACATGCGGGACGCTTTCAGATTGGCATTCGCAATAGTTACGACCTGTCACCAGAGATTCTGCAATCCTTCGTTCACGATGGCGAAGATGTTCACGCAAACCGGGCTGAAACGGCACTGATGCTGGCGATCGCCCCTCATACGGTGCAGTGGGATGCGGTTCAGGATGACCCCGATCGCACTCCCGGCAAAATTTTCACCTATGTCGTTCCTCAAACCAGCACCAACGGTGTAACAGGCAATCCCAGTGAAGCCACTGCCGAGGAAGGGCGACAGCTTTTAATCAACATGGGAGAGGCTCTGGCAGAGATCGTTAACCAGGCGCGATCGGAAGAACCGCCGATTCACTGGTCACGCCATGCCGCAAATGGTAGTGTATCTACCAATCTCACACCATCGTCGCCCTTGGGAGGTGCTAATCAGTAGCATCTGCCTTTTCCTGACGATAGTTGACATGTTGTATTACCAATAAACCTCACGAGGCAACGGTTTACCTATGTTGAGACTCACAATCCATCGCGTGTTTCGATTTCTGCTGCTAACGCTGTTCACCTGTGGGATGTTGATCGCTTGCAATACCCAGCAGCCCACCGCAGAAAGCTCTGCCAGTTCATCCTCGACACAACCTCTGGTTGTCGCATCGTCTCCCTGGCCCGGATTCGCAGGTCACTATGTGGCTGTTGCTAAAGATTTCTTCAAGGATGAGGGTATTACCGTTAAAGACGAATATTTTCAGGTCGCAACCGATGTGAATACAGCCATTCTGGCCGGGAAGCTGGATCTGGCTTGGGCTGGCGTTCCAGACCTGGTGCCGATGGCCAGCCGAGATCCCTCTGTCAGGCTGATCATGTTGTCTGATTATTCCAACGGAGCCGATGGGATTTTAGCGCGCAACGTTTCGAAGCCAGAGGACTTAAAAGGTAAGGAGATTGCCTGGGAAGCGCTGCCATTGCAAGTGCTGTTGCTGCAAAAATATTTGGAGAGCGGTGGCCTAACTCAGCAAGATGTGAAACTCTTGAATATTACTGCTGCTGAGGCTGCTACTGCATTTGCTAGTAATAAAGTAGATGTGGCCGTGACATACGAACCTTGGCTCTCCAAAGCCACTCAGGAAGGGAAGGGACAGGTAATTTTCTCGTCCAAAAATACCAACATTATTCCAGATGGATTGATTGCCAAGACAAATGTGATTGACAGTCGCAAAGCGGATATCGAAGCATATTTACGCGCTGTAGATAAAGGTGTGCAGTTTGTGAGAGACAATCCTAAAGAAGCGGCGGAGATTGTTGGTGAGCGTCTGGGCGTGAAACCTGAAGAAGTACCTGCGCTAATAGATACCGTCAGAATTTTTAGCGTAGCGGAGAATAAAAGTATCGTGTTTAACTCTAGCGACTCCATGAATGTAATGGATAGCTTAGCGTTTGCTGCAAAAACGAGTGAAGCCGTGAAATTAATTAATAGCCCAGTAGATTCTACAAAGCTCTATGACGACTCTCTGGTGAAAGGGCTATAGCTCAAATCACAGTTTGGTAGGCTGGCTTGAGCCGTGCGAAACCTAACTGGATTAAAGATGTTGGGTTGCCTACGTCAAGCCAACCTACAGAAAGTTATGAGCTGAATGGTTCAGCGTGTTCAGTTTGAGAAACGAGATAATTACATGGATTACGACATGACATTAGCGACATCTGTTAAACAAAAACTAATTGAAGCAGGTGTTGAATATTGTTTTCCAAGTTATGTAGATGTACACGGCATTCCTAAAGCAAAAGCGGTTCCCATTGAGTGCTTTGAAAAAATGTGTGGCGGTTCAGAACTCTTTACCGTCGGCGCGCTTGATGGAATGGGATTGGTTGGCCCCCAGGAAGACGAATGTAGTTCGGTTCCCGATTTAAACAGCGCTGTTGTTTTACCGTGGGATACCAAATACGCCTGGTTCGCCAGCGATTTGTATTATCACGGTGCGCCCTATCATGCCTGTAGTCGCTTCATTTTGAAAAAGGTATTAGAAAAAGCGCGATCGCTTGGATTCATCTTTAACCTCGGCATTGAAACGGAATTCTATGTCCTGCGTCAGGCCGATGGGCAGTACGTGCCTATCACCGACGTTGACTTTAAAGGCATTACGCCCGGGTACGACGTATTTCAAACCTTACGATCGATGCCCTTCCTAGATCCAATGGTGAAATATATGAACCAGTTGGGTTGGGGTGTTTTTTCGTTTGATCAGGAAGGCGGTAAAGGACAGTATGAATTTGACTTTGCCTACAGTGAC
>DATNPS010000552.1:0-15617 GCA_036703095.1 Crinalium sp.
GGGCCCACAAAACCCGCAATCAGTGGCAGTGCAAGATCGCCGCAGGCGATCTTGCACTGCCACTGATTACATACTGAGAATTGCTGTCACCATCATCGATTTGTGTCAGGCGACTTGCAGAACTGTATGGTTAGCATTGGATAATCTCATGCCAATTCGCCTTGCTCATAGGTTAGTTTTAAGCTCTATGATCGTTAAGCACCTGCACATTGATCCATCCGTTTATGTCAGGTATTAGCCCTGTACTGAAAGACTGTGCATGGTGCACTGCGTGTCGTGCAGTGCACCATGCACAGTCTTTGGCTTTAAAGCAAGAGCACCTGTTGTTCGGTGAATCATGATTAGATCTACCAGCGATCTAATCTCACCCACTTGTAATGTTGTAATTCACGTTCTCCTGTAATTCTGACTCATGAATGTAGCGCCTTCAGACACGAGTTCTCTCGCTTGGCATACTCTGCTACCAGATACGGTTGTTGAGCAACTGCACAGCGATCGCCAGGTGGGCCTCACCAGCGAACAAGTTGCAGAAAGGTTAGAGCAGTATGGCTCCAATGAACTGGAGGAGTCGGGCGGTCGCTCAAGCTGGGTGATTCTGTTCGACCAGTTTAAAAACATCATGCTTGTGATGTTAATTGCGGTCGCTATTATTTCTGGCGTCATGGATCTGATCGATCTGCGGGCCGGAACCGTTAAAAGCAATGACATTCCATTTAAGGACACGATCGCCATTCTCGCGATCGTTTTTCTGAATGGTTTGCTGGGCTACGTTCAGGAGAGTCGAGCTGAAAAAGCATTAGCCGCGCTGAAAAATTTGGCGTCGCCCAGAGTGCGAGTGACCCGTGATGGCAAGGTTTCAGAAATTAGCTCGAAAGAGCTGGTTCCCGGTGACGTGATGCTGCTAGAAGCGGGCGCTCAGGTGTCTGCGGATGGGCGACTCCTGGAAGCCGTCAACCTCCAGGTGCGAGAAGCCGCCCTGACGGGAGAAGCGCAGGCCGTGAATAAGCAAGTTGATCTGCAATTGGCCAATGACACTCCCTTGGGCGATCGCCTGAACCTGGTCTTTCAGGGCACGGAAGTCGTGCAGGGGCGCGGTACGGTGCTCGTGACTGGCACGGGCATGAAAACGGAATTGGGGAAGATCGCCACCCTGCTTCAGTCGGTCGAGTCTGAACCGACCCCCCTACAACAGCGGATGGATCAGTTGAGTGCTGCGCTGGTATCGGGTGCGTTAGGGCTGGTGGTGATCGTGGTGGGTGCGGGCTTACTAGTGGCTGGGCTAGGCAGCTTCCGTGAACTGCTGGAAGTGTCTCTCAGTATGGCGGTCGCGGTGGTGCCCGAAGGATTGCCCGCCGTGATTACCGTAACGCTGGCGATCGGAACTCAGCGCATGGTGCGGCGTCATGCCCTGATTCGTAAGCTGCCTGCGGTTGAAACGCTGGGGTCTGTTACCACTATCTGTTCGGACAAAACGGGAACGCTGACCCAAAACAAGATGGTGGTGCAGTCGGTTCATCCAGCTTCAGATTCGATTCAGGTGACGGGGGAAGGATACATTCCAGAAGGAACCTTCCAGGTGAATCATCAAGAGATTTCGGTAGCCCAGCATTCAGAACTGGAGGCGCTACTGGCGGCCTGTGTAGTTTGCAACGATGCCATCTTGCAGAAAGAAGAGGGGCAGTGGGGCATCTTAGGCGATCCGACGGAAGGCGCGCTGCTGGTTGTTGCAGGTAAGGCAGGGCTGGATCGCACCAAATACGACTACAAATTGCCGCGTGTCGCAGAATTTCCGTTCTCATCGGAGCGGAAGCGGATGAGCACCATTTGTGAAGTGCCGCAAGACGGGCATGGGTTGCCGCTGCTAGCTGGCCGCTATTTGATGTTCACCAAAGGTTCGCCTGAATTGGTGCTGGAGCGGTGTACGCAGGTTCAGACGGGCGATCGCCCAACACCGTTAACCGATGAACAGCGCCACCAGATTTTAGAGAAGAACAATCAACTGGCTGGTCGAGGATTGCGGGTTTTAGGGTTTGCCTACAAGCCGCTGGACGCGGTGCCTCCCGCAGGTACCGATGAAGCGTCTGAAAAAGAATTAGTTTGGCTCGGTCTGGTCGATATGCTGGATGCGCCCCGGCCAGAAGTGCGCGATGCCGTTGCACGATGCCGCACGGCTGGGATTCGCCCCATTATGATCACGGGTGATCACCAGTTAACCGCACGGGCGATCGCTGAAGATTTGGGCATTGCCAATGCTGGAGATGAAGTGCTGACAGGCCGCGACCTGGAGAAATTTAGCCCTGAGGAATTAGAGCGTCAGGTCGGACGAGTCAGCATTTACGCGCGAGTTGCGCCAGAACACAAGCTGCGAATTGTGCAAGCCTTGCAGCGTCAGGGCAAAATTGTCGCCATGACGGGGGATGGCGTGAACGACGCCCCGGCGCTAAAGCAGGCCGATATCGGTATCGCGATGGGGATTACGGGAACCGACGTGAGTAAAGAAGCCAGCGATATGGTGCTGCTGGATGATAACTTTGCCACAATCGTCGCGGCGACCGAAGAAGGCCGAACGGTGTACACCAACATCCGTCGCTTTATCAAATACATCCTGGGATCGAATATTGGCGAAGTGTTGACGATCGCGGCGTCTCCGATTCTTCTGCCCTTAAGCGGTGTGCCGCTGACGCCCCTCCAAATTCTTTGGATGAACCTGGTGACAGATGGTTTGCCAGCGCTGGCTCTCGCTGTGGAACCCGCAGAACCGAATGTGATGAATCGGCCCCCCAATGACCCCAAAGAGAGCATTTTTGCGCGGGGGTTGGGGCCTTATATGATCCGCATCGGGATTATTCTTGCTATTATCGCCATCTCATTGATGGTGTGGTCTTACCACTACACCCAGCAAAGTGGCGACCCAGAGCGCTGGAAAACGATGGTTTTTACCACCCTGTGTCTGGCTCAGATGGGCCACGCGATGGCGATTCGCTCGAACACTCAGCTCACGGTTCAGCTCAATCCTTTCTCGAATCCCTATGTGTTAGCGGCGGTTACCATGACCACGATTTTGCAGCTCATGCTGATCTATGTGGCTCCGCTGCGCGATTTCTTTGGCACTCATCTGCTTAGTCCCATGGAAGTGTGGATTTGTATTGGCTTCAGTGCGCTAATGTTTGTCTGGATCGAGGCAGAGAAGCTATTTATCCGCTGGTATGCCAACCGAAAACGGTAGGACACAGACATGTTTCTTCAGTCGCTCCACCTCCGCCAATTTCGCAATTATCGAGATCAGCCGGTGGAGTTTAACGCTCCCAAAACGATTCTGGTGGGCGAAAATGCTCAGGGTAAGTCAAATCTGCTGGAAGCCGTAGAACTGTTGGCTACCCTGCGATCGCACCGGGCTACGCGCGATCGCGAACTGGTGATGGATGGAGAATCGGCCAGCCAGATCGCCGCTGTTTTGGATCGCAATCTAGGCAGCGTAGATCTGGCCCTAACCTTGCGCAGCAATGGGCGACGCACGGTTGCCTTAAACGAGCAAACGCTCAAGCGGCAGCTCGATTTTTTAGGCGTAATGAATGCCGTCCAATTTTCCAGCCTGGATCTCGATCTGGTGCGGGGTGGCCCGGGTCAGCGGCGGGGTTGGGTCGATACGCTGTTAACCCAGTTGGAACCGATCTATGCGTCGATTCTGCATCAGTACAATCTGGTGCTGCGTCAGCGCAATGCCCTGTTAAAGCAACAGCGCAATGGCATTGAAAAGGGTGTCGATTTGGACAATTCGCCAGATACCACGCAATTAGCCATTTGGGATGCGCAACTGGCCACGATGGGGACTCGCGTGATTCGTCGTCGTGCGCGCGTGCTGGATCGGCTGGCTCCTCTGGCTCAAGCGTGGCATCAATCGATTAGCAGCAGTCGAGAAATGCTTGATGTTCGCTATGCTCCGAATGTCGTGATGGCGCAGGATGATCCCACCGTCATTCAGCAGGCGTTTTTGGAGAAGATTCAGCAGCGGACGATCGCCGAGAAGCTACAAGGTACAACGCTGGTAGGGCCTCATCGAGACGAGATTGAGTTCACCATTAATCAAACGCCTGCCCGTCAATATGGCTCTCAAGGGCAACAGCGGACGCTGGTGCTGGCTCTCAAGCTGGCTGAACTTAAATTAATTGAAGCGGTCACGGGCGAACAGCCTCTCTTGCTGCTGGATGATGTGCTGGCCGAGCTAGACCTGAATCGACAGGATAAGCTGCTTGAAACGATTCAAGATCGTTTTCAAACTCTCATCACGACCACCCATCTCGGCTCATTTGACGCTCAGTGGCTCAAGTCGTCTCAAATTTTGACGGTGAAGGCGGGCCAGATTTGCGAATAGCCTCAGTTTTATCGCGATGCTAGCGATCGCCATTCTTCAACGGCGGTGTCTGTCCACAACCAGGTTTTTAGCAGTTCGGTTGGCTGAAACTGAGTGGGGTCACTTTTAATTACCGTGCCATAGAGGGCGATCGATTCTGTCATTTGTTCTTCGGGATGGTCAAATCCGTCCATCTCAACGCCGCGCTTGAGGGCTAAGGCAATTCCCGCCGAAGCATCCAGAATGTCAACTTTGACAGTTGGGTCGCTCACGTCCGTAATCGGCTGCGTTGGCACGGGGCAATCGCTGACCGCGTGGATACTGCCCGATGTAAAATCAGCCTGCTGTTTCAACAGTTTGAGAGCCTGACACCAGGTTTCGATCGCTTGCTGCGACTTGCCCTGACTGTACAAGAGAAATCCCAAGGCATTGTAGTATCCTGCGCTTTCCGGGCTGCCTGTCACCGCCGTTTCCCAAAACCGCTGAACATCATTTTCGCTGTAGTCTGAATTGCCCTGCTTGAACTGTTGCCAGGCGAGTCGCCCCTTCAAAAAGCTAATGTCTGGATTAGAGGCATCCTCGGATGGAACGTTGGTTAATAGAGCCTCCACGGTTTCCAAATCTCCCCGATCAAGCAATGCAGTGATGGCTCGTCCTCCTTCTGCAACATTCTCATCCGACAGCTGAGGCTGGCTAAAATTGTTGGTGGCCATTAAGACCAGATCATCCGTTTTGGCCTTGCTCAAATCTGTATTGCCTGGAGAGGCGGCTGCCGAACTGCTGGGTGACGGGCTTACCGACGCGCTACTGGTGGGGGATGGAACAGGACGGGACGCCTGAAGCGATCGCAACACACCCGACTGCCAGAGTATCCCAGCAAACACCACGACCCCAACGGCTACCGCCGCAGGAATCAGCAGAGATGGATAATCAGTTCGTTTGCGCGATCGCCGCTGCGATACAGATGTGGACGAACCACTCGCATTGGTCGGTAGCACTTGATTACCACTGGCATGATAGGCCGGAGTAGGAGGGCGAGTCGATACAGTACCGTTATCTGGCTCATCCCAGGCGGAAGACCGGGAGGCCGAACGGGCTGAGCGATCGCCATATCCATTTAGATTCGGCAAATCAGCCGTTTGTGAGGAACGTTTCTCAGATGCTGTCACGGCCAGCTTGTCTTCCGAAACCGATGGCTGCTCTGTCAGCCCTTCCTGGCTGGAGAGCTGCTGAATCAACCCAGCTACAACGGCGGCGTCTTCCTCGTAGCTCAGATCATCATCACTGTCCTCGCTCGCGGCGATGTCATCCTCATAGCTCAGATCCTCGTCCTCGTTGTCATCGCTATCCTCGGCATCCTCATGCTGAATCATGCCGTTATAGTTCTCAAAATCCTCGATCAAATCCAGGTCGTCATCGTCATCCAGGACAGCTTTCGAGATGATCGCCAGATCGTCTTCCGTTTCTAAGGCCAGATCTACGGGTGAGGTGCTCGCTGTAGAAGGCGCTTCTTCTCCAGCGAGCGTGAATTGAGCATCGGAGAGGGCAGGCAAGACCACTAATTGATCGGCTGAAGGATTAAGGGTGCGATCGCCATGCACCGTCAAATAGCCATCAAATTTCTCGTCCATGTAGAGCATGGGCAACGCCCAATAAAGCTGATGCGACCCGTAGGAGGTAATCAGCCCTTGCCGCGCTCGACTGAGGCTGAGATCGATTGGGCATCCCAGCTTCAAATTGCGATAAAACAGGCGAGTCAGGTTCAGCGCGACATCATCGGGAATGCGCTCGGCCATAGCAAGAACGGCTGGAATGCCACGGTTCACCAGGGCTTCTGCCAGATTGCGCTCGCCTTCATTCACCAGGGGATCGGATGCGGCGGTGTGTGCTCCCCGGCAGGAATTAAAGACAGCCATCCAGATGCCATTGTTGACCAGCAATCCAGCCAGGTCATCGCCGCTCAGGGTTTCGGTCAATCCGGTTCGGTTATTCACCAGATACAGATTGCCACCCGCTGCCCCCAAATTACTGTGGCCCGCATAGTGCAGCACATGATATTGTCCCTGCTCTAATGCCTGAGTCAGCTGTTCCCGTCCGGGTTGCTCTAGAATCGTGAGCTGAATGTCGGGGAGTTTGTGGTTGCTATCCGTCGCGGCTCCACCGTAGGCCAGCAGTTCTTCCTGGAGGTGGTGGGCTTCTCGCTTGAGTTCCAGCCATTCCTGATCAGGAGGAGTGGCGATCGCCATCAAAATCCGCAGGGGTTGATCCGGTTCTATTGGCAGGGCGCTTGATCCGCCAACTCCGGTTCCGGGCTGATAGCGCGAAAACAAAACATCTGTGCCAGCGGCGATCGGGCGTGGGGCTGGGCCTAGGGTGCCCATGCGACGCGAACGGTCTGATGAGCCATCGCTCGCGTACAAAACTTCCCAGGGCAAGCGCGGCAATTTTGGCCCTTTTAACCCCAGCCGCAACCGCAATAGCTCTCCTTTGTGTTGTGCGATGCCTTGAGCCGTCACCCAGCTATCGCGCAGCGTGCCCTGAAACAAAGCGCTGTAAAGTTTTTGACCCAGTTCTACCAGCGTGACGGACGGTTGGGCCGATGAATCTGGCAGCGATCCGTCTCGCTGTCCAAACGGAAGCTCAAATCCGCCAATGCGATCGGTGCCATAGCCCTGCAACAATCCGGTTAATGGATCGTTCATGAGCTGCCGCGCTAGCTCTAACCACTCTTCTATGGGCCAACTGACCAATTCTTCCGCCAAGGGAACGCCCGACGCGACTCGGTCAGTCCGCACCAGGTACTTATCCCCTACCGGGGTTACAGAGATGTGAAACTCCTGAAACTCCTGGGTCACTGCTCCAGCGTTCTCCTAATGTCGATGATCTCTTACCCTGTGGTTTTCATCCTGAATCTATCCCCTACACATTGCAACATGGTTTGGTCTAGTTCAGGGCAGTCTGAAAATTTGTAACCTGTAATTTTCGTGAATCTCGGGTTGACACAGATACCTTATCGGCTCAAGCCAATCCGTACTAACAAAAATCTACAGAAATAGAATTTACAATGTTTCCCTCATTACCTAATTTGCCTCAAATTTTTCCGGATGGCAGCAGCCAATTTCAGAACAGTGGAGTGGTAGATGCACCCTGATTTAATTCCCTCGGCTCCTGTATTGGGGTCGGGGGTTTCTTTAATTTTTCCCCATTCGCTGTTTTGATCCGGATAGCGACTTGATTTGGTGTGGCAAGCCAGTTGAATTGACGTTAAATAAGGACAATCTCAAGCAAAATGAGATTAAACCATCTGTTTTGAGAACAGGGTTCAGTCAGCAGTCCTTGAACGGAGCCGAGATATTACTATGCTCGCCTATATTCTGGCAATTGCGGTTGGCCTGGGCAGTTTTGGCCTGTATATGGCAGCATTTTTTTTCCCAGAGGTTTATCGCAAATATGACTTCACCTGGAGTGGTGTTGGCATGTTTTATGCCCTTGTGCTGTGGGTGTGTGCAGGACGCATTACGGGAGGGGTGCTGCTGGGGCAGGTTGCCAGTGTGGCCCTGCTGGGATGGTTTGGCTGGCAAACGCTGACCCTGAGACGAGAGCTAACGCCACCCGATCGCAAAACGCAGGTGTCTGGTTCGGCAAAATCATTGGTGGAGAAGGTACAAAATCCGTTAAAACGTATCCAGAGCCAGCCTGCAAAACGGGTAGAGACCCCATCTGCCCAGGCTGAACCCCAGAGCGCGGCTGATACGGCAAAAATCCTGATTTCTGATGGGGTTCCGAATGGGCAAATCCGTGACCCAGAGGATAAAGATACACCAGAGACACCAGAGTCCAGCCCAACGGTAATGCCCAATCAAGTAGATGAGGCATTGGGTGTACCGGAGCGCGTCAGTCGTTCGTTTAAAGGAATTTTGGGAGTCTTTGGCCGACGCAAACCAGCGGCTCCCAGACCCGTATGGACGCGCCCAGAGAAGGCGATCGCCCCTGAACTATCGGATTTAGATGAGTTTGATGATTTTGATGGCTTTGAAGAAGCAGATGTTCCCAGAGATGCGGTGGCAGCGGTTGAGGATGAGGGGAGTGGAGAAGAGGCGATCGCTCCTGCGGTAGTCGAGATGACGATCACAGAGATTGAGGTCACGGTGACTGAAGCGTCCGATATTGAGCAACCAGAGGATGTGACCACGGTTTTTGAGGGTGATCCTGGCACATCGGAGGAGACTGCTTCAGTTGATGAACTTGATGAAGATGATTTCGGGGAAAGTTCACCCATGTAACGTGAATTTGATAGTGCCATTTGAGCTGCGCGTCGCGCGGCTCAAATGGCACTATCAAATTCACGTATCTAAAACACACTAATCCCCGTCGAGCTAGCAGATGATACCAAAATGGTTTCCACCTGATCTGGGGTAAGAGTTGGGTTGGCGCTGAGCATTAACGCGATGACGCCAGTAACGTGTGGGGTGGCCATGGATGTGCCTTCCCATCCCTGATTTTCGTACTGATCTCCAGGGACTGTGGAGCGCACGTTGACGCCGGGCGCGACGACGTAATCCAGGGGGCGATCGCCAGCCGGATTGGAGAAGTCTGCTACCTGTTTCCCAATATTGACGGCTCCGACGGCAATTCCTAAGTGGCTTCCGGCAAAGAGGGCTGGCTGAATGGGGCGAATGGCTCCGTCTAACTTCTCATTGCCTGCTGCCATCACGGCTACCACGCCTTGCTGCTTGGCGTATTCGAGAGCGGCTCGCGTGCGAATCATGGATGGATCGCCGGGATCATTACCCAAACTTAGATTGAGAACCTTTGCTCCGTTGGCTACCGCATAGCGAATTCCGGCAGCCACATTAATATCAAATTGGGTAGGGTTCAAATCCTCAGAGCCGCCAATCACCTTCACGGGCATGATTTTGGCACTGTAGGCAACGCCAGTCACCCCAAAGCCATTATTAACGGCGGCAATGGTGCCGGAAACGTGAGTGCCGTGGCTATCCAGGTCTGAGGGATCGTTGTTTCCTCCATCGGCAAAGTTCCAACCGTTGACGTCATCAACGTAGCCGTTGCGATCGTCGTCTATGCCGTTCCCAGGAATTTCGCCCGGATTCGTCCAAATATTGTCTTTCAAATCCACGTGCCTGTAATCAACGCCTGTATCCAGGACGGCAACCGTAACGCCTTGTCCAGTAAACCCCTGTGCCCAGGCTTCGGGTGCTTTGATTAAATCCAAGCCCCAGCCAAATCCTCCCAGGTCTGCTACATCTGCATACGTAGGCTGTCCTGCGGTGCGGGCTACGGCGGCGGCGGCGTTAACCAGCCCGTATCCATAATCGACCGTATACGTGTTGGGCAGGATGGTCGCTGGAGTACGAGTAAACAGGGAGTATTTGCCTGTTTCACGGGTGGCGTAGCTGGTAACGCGCACGTAGTAGGTCACGCCAGCCTGAACGGTGAAATTTAGCTTCGCGTTGTCGGAATCATCCAGGGTTGCGTCATCGTTTTGGGCCAGAATCCGACCCGTTGACCCATCAATGAGCTGTAAGTAGGCGTCAAACTGATTGGATTTGAGGTTGACCGTCACCCACTGTCCTGCCTGTACGCCTTTTAAGACATACTCGTCGGCATATCGTCCTTTGCGCTGGGGATTGCGGCGATCGCTGCTGTTAAGAGAACCCTGTCGCTGCTGATTACCCGCCAGTGAAAGTCTGCGGAAAACGCTTTTGAGGGGCGATCGCTGAGTTTTTGTTTGGCTAGCTTGGGATTTGAGCGATTTATGGGGTGTTGAGATCCGTTTAGCGTTGGAGTGATGCTGGGGATCGTCGTAGTCTACAGCCAAGCTGGATGCTCTGCGAAATTCGGTTTGATGGCGATTTGAGAACAGAGGATTTGCCTCCGGAGGGCTATCGAGCGACTGGCAGGAGCGGGCTGTGTGGCTGGGCAGAAGGGTTCTCAACGATGCAGACATGTTGCCTTATGTTAAGGAATATGGATTATGGGTTGATGAACGTTCGATCTCCAAGAGGGTTGAGCATGAGGCATGTGTTCTAAGCTCCCGGACATCGAGGCTAATTTCAGGGGCGATCCCAGGCGTAGGCTGAGGAACTGAATGGGGTAGATCTAATGTCTTCTCAATGACACGGCTTGTTTCAGGATTTGGGAATTCTTCAAAAAATTGCCAGCAGTTCTCATGATGCAAATCGGTTGCGCTAATAACGACTGCGGGTTTTGCCCGTCCGTCGGGCGCGCAAAACCCGCAGTCGATTTCAAAATTTGACTTAACTCTTAAGATGCCCATAATCCTGGGGTTAGCCATCCTGAAAGCTGCAAATCTGGTTCAATGGCATCGCAAAAGATCTTTCAAACGGGTTTGGCAATTCTGACTTGAATCTGTCAAATTGATGCAGGAGGTTCGTACCATTACACCCATGCTATCCACGCGTTTTATTCGCTTTTTGGGATACCTCAGTCCAATCACCATTAAACGGGTTGTGGAATCGGCAGGACAACAGCGGTTACCGGGACTGGCGGCTGAGATGGCCTACAATGCCATGCTGGGTTTATTCCCAGGCATTTTGACTATCCTGACTGCAATTGGCTTATTTCAGCCCCTCAAAACGACGTTTCAAGCTTTGGCCGGGCAACTCAGTGAAGTCGCTCCCGAAGAAGCGTCCAGGCTGATTCAAGACTTTGCGGCTGAAATTAGCACCAGTCGCAATAGTGGTCTGTTTTCATTAAGTTTTGCGATCGCTCTCTGGGCCTCGTCTGGTGCACTTAGTGCTGCCATGACCGCCCTGGATCACATTCATCGGGTGCCGCCGCGCGAGATGCGGCCCTTTTGGAAAGCCAAGCTGATCTCCTTGGGGCTAACGATCGGTACAATTCTGCTGCTCATGCTGGCCTGCATGTTGGTGTTTGTGAGCGAACTGGTGATTCACCATGTAGCGAACCAGAGCGGTGCTTTAAAACCAGGGCTGTTGATGGTCTGGCGGCTCCTGGCGTGGCCTCTGGCTCTGGGAATCGTGTCAGTTGCGTTTGCCTTTGTGTATCGGTTTGGCCCTAGCCGCTGGATTACAGACAAGCCAATTTTGCCTGGAGCAATAATTGCAGCGATTTCATGGGCGATTGTTTCGGGTCTGTTTCGTCAGTACGTCGCTCATTTTGGTAATTACAACAAAGCTTATGGTGCCGTCGGGGCGGTGATTGTGCTGTTGCTCTGGCTTTACTTGAGTTCTCTGATTCTATTAATTGGGGATCAGTTGAATGTGACGGTTGGAGAGGCAATGCAGATACGGGCTAGACAGCAAGCTTCCTCTCAACCGACCGCAAGCGACACTCGAACCAGACGATTAAGGTCACGCACTAAATAAACGTGGATTCGATAGCGCCATTGCAACCACGCGATGCATGCTGAAATGGCGCAAAAGGTGCCCCAAGCGTCGCTTGGGGCACCTTTTGCGCATTCGTCGAGTTCACGTTCTTGGACGCTATGTTTGAATCCGCTGTACTCGGCTGATCACTCCTGCACTAATGGTCAGAAGGATTAATAGCCAAAGCACAATTCCCGGTAAAAATCCTAAAACTCCCAGTCCTCTCAGTACCCAGACCACAAACGTAATGCTCAACAGCGTGAGAAAAACGGTGGTTGCGGGTTTCATTGACCTGCCTATTCGTCTCATGGGCGATCGCACTTTACAACATTAAATGACCTAAACTACCGATTAGCGACTGCGAATTCCGGCTAGAATGCCTGCTCCAATGGACAGCAGCGCCAGAGCTACAACCGCCCCTCGCGGAAGGGCCTTCCCAAATGCCTGTAGCAGTAAGACCAAGGCCATCACGACTAACAAAATGCCGACCACATATAGAAAAATCGTGATCGCTAAATTTGGAGATCGACCCACAAACATCACTCCTCGTACAGGAACACAGTTGGCATGACGGAGAATTGCCGCCCTTATTGTGCCACGGAACCGGAAATTCGAGATCTAACGCCTCCCGCCTCAGAATTCTCACAATCTTTACATTCTCCACCCTGTTTATGGCTAGAGATCTCACACAGTGGCGGATAAAACTAGGAGCAGCTATCGTCACGGAAACTATATCAACGATTTTTCAACCCATGGCCCTTCTGATAGCCGTGGCCATTTAGATTAGGACGGGATGCAGGGAGAAACTCCTGGCTGGGAGCAAGGCCCTCACACTCTCCTGGTTTGTATTTACAAAAAGTTGCAAACGTCAGGCTAAACCACCAAAGCCAATGGTATCAATGGTTATCTATTATTTCTCCTGGTAAAACAGCTTCCTTCAGCAGCCGTTTTGTACCTTTTAAGTCTATCTTTCAGAAGATTTAAGATTTACCCTCTGGTAGGGCATGATTCGTTAGAAAAACGTCAGGAGTCAATCAACCGCATGACACAGGGAACCGCTATATTTGCCCCATTTGTTCCAGTTGCACCAAGCAAAGATGAGAGCGATCGCGTGAAGCTTTTAAACGGTGAAATTTTGATAGAAACGTGTTCCCATACCTCCGGTGGCGGTGCGGTAACGGCCAAAATGTACCTCCCCGTCGAGCGATCGGCGGTCTGGCTGCAAATCACAGACTATCCCCGCTGGGTTCACTATTTCCCGGCTCTGACTCGCAGCGAAGTGATTCCGGCCAGCAGTACGAAAGGCGGAAAACGGATTTATCAGGCTGCCAGCAAAGCCTTCCTGATGCTTACAGCCCAAGTCGAAATTTACCTGCGAGTGTTTGAGCGAGTTCACCAAACCGCAGGACATCAAATCCAGTTTTGTATGGAGAAGGGCAGCTTTGCCGATTTTTCCGCTGATTTGAACCTCCAGGATTTACAGAACGGGACGCTGCTGACCTACTCAGTACGGGCTACTCCAACCATTTGGGTGCCCAGCGTGTTAATTCAAGAGGCCATGCGGATGGACTTACCCCACAATCTGCGCCGGATGCGACAGGTGATCTGCGAATGTTTTCGTTAAGAGTTGGCTGGAGATGCGGTTGCAATTGCTAAGATGCATAAATCTTTGCCTGTTATCCACCTCCTAAATTCGGTTCCTTGTCTATGCAAATGCGTCGTGCCCTTGCTTGCCTGAGCTTAACCCCCTTACTGTCGCTGCTTGTCACTGTCAAGCCTCTACCTGCGGCTGCGGCTGAGCCATCGCCTCAAGTTCCTCAATCCGGCTCTAATCCGCAGCTTGATAGCTCTCTCCGACGGCTGACCCAAATGTTTTCTCCCGACATTCAAAACACGATGAATGCGTGTTGGGAGCAGGGTCGGGTTAACTTAGCGGCTGGCGCAGCTCAAAACGGTACCCTGATCTGCGGAGATGGCTCTTCTAATACAGGGGTTGGCTATGACACCTATCTAGCAACGGTGTCTGATTTGCTAACGGCCAGCAGTCTGGTTGGGTTTCGTACCGTCACAGAAACGAATCCCAGCATTAACCCGCAAATGCTAACCACGTTTCTATCCAGCGCCGAAGGCGTTGCAACATTGCGCGGTGCGGTGCAAACTGCTATTACTCAAAGCGGTCTGCTGCCTGCTCAGGCCACGGATTCTACGGCTCTCTTAACCGATCAGGTGATGGAGAAACTGTTGCCCAATCTGCAAGATTCCAACCGGATCGAGAGTTTGCTGGGTAGCACGGAGCAATATTCTCGTGTCGTACAAAACTTTTGTACCGCACCGGGAATGTCCGTTGACCAGGCGAAGGCGTTAGTCCCAGATCTCAGCACGATTCAGCTATATGCCATCTGCATTCAGGAGTCGGGCACGATGAACGAAGTGCTGCGGATGATGCGGTAGTAAGTACATAGACACCATTCAATACAAATAAATACAAAACCCCAGAGGGGCGCGACACACACCCTTTGGGGTTTTAATCATGGACTACTTATGCGCTTTGTCTTAACCAATGATGATGGCATTGATGCGCCCGGAATTCGAGCGCTAAAACAGGCTGTTGGTTCAAACGGTGTTGTCGTAGCACCCCAACAGCATCTCTCCGGCTGTGGTCATCAAGTGACCACGACTCGTGCCATTCAGGTAGAACAGCGGGCAGATGGGGAATTTGCGATCGCCGGAACCCCTGCCGATTGCACCCGCATTGCCCTCAGCCATTTGTTTCCTGATGCAGAATGGGTGATTTCAGGCATCAATGCGGGCGGCAATTTGGGAGCCGATGTGTATATCTCCGGCACGGTTGCGGCTGTGCGAGAAGCCGCATTTCATCGCGTTCCAGGGATTGCCATCTCCCACTACATCCATCAGCGCCAGCCAATCGATTGGGGGCTAGCAGGCACGCTGGCCATGAGGGTGATCGATAAGCTACTCCATCTGCCCCTGGAACCGGGAGCCTTCTGGAACGTCAATTTGCCCCACCTGCAACCTGGCTCATCAGAACCCGATATCGTATTTTGTCCCCTCTGCACTCAGCCCTTGCCGATCGACTATCGCGTCGAGGGTGAGTATTTTCAGTATGTGGGCAACTATGGGGGGCGATCGCGTGATCCCGGTAGCGATGTAGATGTTTGCTTTTCGGGAAGCATTTCGATCAGCAAAATCCGTCTGTAGGGCACGCATTGCTTATGTTGGATATGGATGAAAAGGGCACGACGTGCCCTTTTCATCCATATCCAACAGAGGTTTTAAACAGAATTCTCATGCTCAATTGGTGCAACCGTTACAAGGTAGAGTGGTCTATAGACTTTTCTGGTTGACGATTAGACGTGAGGTTAAGGTGACATGCGAGTTTTAATCATGGGTGGCACCCGGTTTATTGGCGTGTACCTGACGCGAGCATTGATAGAGCAAGGCCATGACGTAGTGCTGTTTAATCGTGGCAGTAAACCCGCTCCTGTTGAGGGTGTCCGTCAAATTCAGGGCGATCGCACCGATGCGGCTCAGCTTAAAGACAAACTGGCTGGCGAATCGTTTGATGCCATTTTTGACAACAACGGACGGGAACTCAGCGACACCCAGCCACTCGCAGAAATTTTTAAGGGCCGCATTCAGCATTTTGTCTATGTCAGCTCGGCAGGGGTTTACCTCAAGTCAGATCAGATGCCTCACGTTGAAGGCGATCCGGTTGATCCAAAGAGTCGCCACAAAGGCAAGTTTGAGACAGAAGCCTATTTAGCCGACCAGGGGGTGCCGTTTACCTCAATTCGTCCGGTCTACATTTATGGGCCACAAAACTATAACGATCTGGAAGCCTGGTTTTTTGACCGAATTGTGCGCGATCGCCCCGT
>DATNPS010000561.1:0-29448 GCA_036703095.1 Crinalium sp.
GCGGGGAGGGTTAGCTCTTCCTGAGAAATGCGGCTGTTGTAAAGCACCATTGTTGTGCTGGTGTTCTCCTCAAACCCGATGCGCTTGTAAAACTCTTGCTGATGTGTGGTCATCAGATACACCCGCTCTACCCGGTTCACATGGGGATGCATGAGAACCGTTTCTACCATCTTGCGGCCCAGTCCTGCGCCCTGGTAGTCGGGATGGATAACCACATCCCAAATGGTGGCACGGTAAACACCATCCGAAGTGGCGCGGGCAAACCCGATTAAGCGATCGCCATCCCACACGCTGACCACAGGTTTGCTATTGGCGATCGCGATCGCCATTTTTTCCATATCTCGATCTTTAGCCCAAAATGCAGCCGCCCGAAACAACGCTTGAAGCTGATCGAGGTCAATCGGAGCACAACAGCTTTGGGGTTGAGAGGCTTCGTGAATACAAAACTGAACGTGGCGGCAGTCCATTGTCACCGAATTCCTTTTGAAAACAATAAGATGAGCCGTATCGGGCGAGCGTACTATGCGGATATTAGCGCCTAACTGTGGAAACAATATGTATCATTCGTCTCGAATAACCAGGATAGACCCAATTTTTAAGGATCAGTTAGGGGCAGCTGACGGTACATATAGAATCCATGACAAAATGGTCAAGGCCATCCTAGTTGGTTCTCACAGGTGCTTGTAATGTATGCGATCGCCATCTAAATCTAATTCGCTTCAAACTCACTCGCTTCATATGGCTCAACCTCCAGGAAAATCCCGCAGGCGTCTGCGTCGTCCATCCATTGTGGGACTCATTTTACTGCTGGCTCTCTGGAGCATCATTCTTGGCATTGGCTTAGCCCAGGCTGCCGAGCCAGGGCAGCGATCAGCCACGTCACAATTGGGGGGCGATCGCAATCTCACCGTGGCGCAAGCAACCCCATCAGTTCCTACAGGCACCGTAGATGTTGTCCCTCAGCAATATCAATTGGGCCAAGAGCTGTATTTAGAGAACTGCGCGACCTGCCACATTCCTCTACCGCCCCAGGTCTTTCCGACTGAAACCTGGCGTGATGTTTTGCGCGACACCCAACATTACGGAGTACAGGTGCCGCTGATCATGGACCCAGGCCGCATCCTGGTCTGGAATTATCTGCGAACCTTTTCTCGCCCCCTGTTGCCGGACGAAGAAGCTCCAGCCCTGCTGTGGCAGTCGCGCTATCTCAAAGCGCTCCATCCCAAAATCGAGCTGCCCTCAAGAATTGACATTAATAGTTGTGCATCTTGTCATCCAGGTGCGCGACAGTTTGACTACCGCAGCCTGACGCCGGAGTGGCAAGATGCGCCCTAATTAGGGGGAATACAGAGGTGGGGGGTTGGGTGTTAGGTGCTAGGAGAAAGCAGAAGGCGATCGCGACATCCACCACACCCCACACCCACCACTCAGTACCCAACACCTAACACCCAACACCCAAGACCTAACACCCGGTAAGCCAAATGGTAGGATGAAGTTACACAGGATGAAAGCCTGAGTTTATGATAGATAGGCAGTCCTTGCGATCGCCTTTTACTATCCATATCGAATATTGTTGTCCACGAAATATTGTCATTAAACATGACCGTTTCGGACAACATTTGAGATAAAATCTGCCATTTTCGATTACCGCATTTCTCTTCGCCATGATTAAGTCTTTGCTGGGTGACCCCAACTCGCGCAAGCTCAAGAAATACAAGCCTGATGTCGTGGAAATCAACCTGCTAGAAGAGGACATGCAGGCTCTGTCGGATGACCAATTGCGAGGCAAAACCGCAGAGTTTAGGCAACGACTTGAAAAAGGCGAAACCCTAGATGATTTATTGCCAGAGGCGTTCGCTGTGGTTCGCGAGGCCGGGAAGCGAGTCCTGGGCCTGCGCCACTTTGACGTTCAGATGATCGGCGGCATGGTGCTGCACGATGGTCAGATCGCTGAGATGAAAACCGGGGAAGGAAAAACCCTGGTGGCGACCCTCCCCTCTTATCTGAATGCCATCTCTGGTAAAGGTGTCCACGTTGTCACCGTCAACGATTACCTGGCCCGACGCGACGCCGAGTGGATGGGGCAAGTTCACCGCTTTTTGGGATTAACGGTAGGGCTGATCCAGCAGGGAATGAGTCCTGCGGAGCGCAAGCGCAACTATGACTGCGATATTACCTACGGTACTAATAGTGAGCTAGGGTTTGACTACCTGCGTGACAACATGGCGACCGCGATGGCCGACGTGGTGCAGCGTCCATTTAACTTTTGTGTGATTGACGAAGTTGACTCTGTGCTAATTGATGAAGCGCGGACGCCGCTGATTATTTCCGGTCAGGTGGAGCGACCCAGCGAGAAATACATGCGGGCGGCTGAAGTTGCCTTTGCGCTGGTCAAAAAAGAAAATGAAGACGACCCCAACGGTCACTATGAAGTAGACGAAAAAGCGCGGAACGTCTTGCTATCAGATGAGGGTTTTATTGAAGCTGAAAAGATGTTGGGCGTCACGGACTTGTTTGACCCCAAAGACCCCTGGGCGCACTATGTCTTCAACGCGATTAAGGCAAAGGAACTGTTCATTAAAGATGTGAACTACATCGTTCGCAATGACGAAATTGTGATTGTGGATGAGTTTACGGGGCGGGTCATGCCCGGTCGTCGCTGGAGTGATGGTCTGCACCAGGCGATCGAAGCTAAAGAGCGAGTCGAGATTCAGCCAGAAACGCAAACCCTGGCAACCATTACCTATCAAAACTTCTTCTTGCTGTATCCCAAATTGGCCGGGATGACAGGAACCGCCAAGACCGAAGAAGCGGAATTTGAGAAGATTTACAACCTGGAAGTTACCATCGTTCCGACCAACCGCCCGACGGGTCGGCGAGACGTATCAGACGTGGTGTACAAGACCGAAGAGGCCAAGTGGAAGGCGATCGCTCAGGAATGTGCAGAGATGCACGAACTGGGACGTCCGGTTCTAGTAGGCACCACCAGCGTTGAAAAATCAGAACTACTGTCGCGTCTGCTGCATGAGCTGAAAGTTCCCCACAATCTGCTGAACGCAAAACCAGAGAACGTGGAGCGGGAATCAGAAATCATCGCCCAGGCTGGCCGCAAAGGAGCCGTGACGATCGCCACTAACATGGCCGGACGAGGAACGGACATTATCCTGGGTGGTAATGCGGAATACATGGCTCGCCTTAAGGTGCGGGAGTTCTTCATGCCCCGCATTGTGCAGCCCGAAGATGAAGGTGAATTTGCGGTTCCTGATATAACGTTCCGCGATCGCGCTCCGGCTAAAGGATTTGCGGCAGTAGACGGCAAGAAGGTGAAAACCTGGAAGGTGTCGCCGCAGATTTTCCCAACGGATCTCTCTGCTGAGACTCAACGCCTGTTGAAGGAAGCGGTTGATTTCTCTGTGCAACAGTGGGGTGAGCGATCGCTGCCCGAACTGGAAGCCGAAGACCGGATTGCTACTGCCGCTGAAAAAGCGCCCACCGATGATGCGGTCATTCTGAAGCTGCGCGAAGTCTATAACCAGATTCGTCATGAGTACGAGGCGTATACCCATGCTGAACATGATGAAGTAGTGCAGTTGGGTGGTCTGCATGTGATCGGGACAGAGCGCCACGAATCGCGCCGGATTGACAACCAGTTGCGCGGTCGGGCCGGACGGCAGGGCGACCCTGGTTCCACGAAATTCTTCCTCAGTTTGCAGGACAACCTACTGCGGATCTTTGGTGGCGATCGCGTGGCTGGCTTAATGAATGCCTTCCGCGTTGAAGAAGATATGCCGATTGAGTCGGGAATGCTGACGCGATCGCTGGAAGGTGCGCAGAAAAAGGTTGAAACCTATTACTATGACATCCGGAAGCAGGTGTTTGAGTATGACGAGGTAATGAACAACCAGCGTCGTGCCATTTACGCTGAGCGGCGGCGCGTGTTGGAAGGTCAAGACCTCAAGGAGCAGGTGATCAAGTACGCGGAACGCACCATGGATGACATTGTGGATGCGTATGTGAACCCAGATCTGCCCTCTGAAGAATGGGAACTGAGCAAGCTGGTGGGCAAAGTCAAAGAGTTTGTTTACCTGCTGGCTGATTTGGAACCTGGGCAACTGGAAGACATGCTGATTGGCGAGATTAAGACCTTCCTGCATGAGCAAGTCCGCATTGCCTATGACGTGAAGGAAGCCCAGGTTGATTCGATCCAACCCGGCTTGATGCGTCAGGCAGAACGGTTCTTCATCTTGCAGCAAATTGACACCCTCTGGCGCGAACACCTGCAACAGATGGATGCCCTGCGCGAATCGGTTGGTCTGCGTGGCTATGGCCAGAAAGACCCCCTGATCGAATACAAGAGCGAAGGCTACGAACTGTTCCTGGAAATGATGACTGAGATTCGGCGGAACGTGGTTTACTCCCTGTTCCAATTCCAGCCTCAACCTCCTCAAGCGGTTGTGCAGCGATCGTCTGAAGTGGTCTAGCACGAATTCGATAGCCCGATACTGGGGGCGCGACGCGCCCCCAGTATCGGGCTATTAAGGGTGTCGCACGTCCGTGCGACACCCTTAATAGCTGGTTTGTCGAATTCACGGTAGTTTAGCGATCGCCCATTAAAACAACTCGTGTAGCCGAACGGCTGTACCTTACAGAATCCTATTGTGAGAAATGTCCTGCCTCGCAGGACGTGCTTACAATAGGATTTTTGATTTTGTGTGGAGTAGCTTCATGCCATCGGGTCGGTCAAAAAGATGAAGACAAACGGCTTGAAACCGCTTACTCTATAGACGCCTGATTCTGGATTACACCAGCGATTGAACATTACCAGGTTGTGCTATGACTCACTGGAAATTGCCTCGATTTGTGACACGCCGAACGTTCGTCAGCCTGGGTTTGGCGACCGTCTGGTTAGAAATCATGCTCTCGGTGGCGATCGCCCAACCTTATCAAATCCCGCAGCAAGAGGTGAGCTGTGAAATTTTGGTGGCTGGGGGAGGTTTGGCTGGAGCCGCAACCGCGTATGAAGCCCTGCTGGCCGGACGTACCGTTTGTCTGACCGAAATTACAGACTGGTTGGGCGGGCAAATTTCCTCTCAGGGCACCTCGGCGCTGGATGAACGTGAAACGCAGCGAGCGCTCCTCTTCTATTCCCGTGGCTATCTCGATTTGCGATCGCGCATTCAAAAACACTATGGGCGACTTGACCCCGGTGATTGTTGGGTGAGTCAATCGTGCTTTTTGCCCAAAGATGGTCATGCGTTGCTGTTAACCATGCTTCAGGATGCGGCTCGTCGAGGCAAGGGCGAACTGCACTGGTTTCCGTCAACCGTGATTAAGGATCTGGATATTACAGGAAATCAAATCCAGGGGGCGATCGCCATTCAACATCGTCCCGCTACTGGTGCGCCTCCTCTCAACACCTTTCCTCTATCGCAGACCATTGAGGACTGGTATCAATACGAAAATTCTCGTCGCTTTGAGAAAACCATTATTCGGTTCATTCCCAAAAAATCTGATCAACCAGAACCCGCAGAATGGTACGTTGTTGACGCCACAGAGACGGGAGAACTGGTTGCTCTGGCTGACGTGCCCTATCGGATTGGCATCGATCCGCTGTCCTACCTGGAACCGTCTGCTTCTAGCACAACACCCGACCCCTACTGCACGCAAGGCTTTACCTATCCCTTTGCGATGGAGGCGACTGAAACGCCCCAAACCCAGGAAAAGCCTGCTTTCTACGATCAATATGCGCCGTATTACAGCTACGAATTGACCCGCTTAGCAGATTTTGATGTGGTCTTTACCTATCGCCGCATCTGGACTCGCCATTATCCCAAGTCCAACGCAAACCGCAGTACTACAGAGTATGAGGTCTATCCCGGCGATATCTCCATGCAGAACTGGACATGGGGCAACGACTATCGGCCTGGAACGGCGCAGGATAACTTGGTTTATACCCAGGAGCAATTACGTGCATCGGGACAGCTCAGTTCGGGTGCCTGGATGGGTGGCTTGCGCGTCGAAAGTTTGCGCAAAGCTGAAGAACTGTCTCAAGGTTACTTCTACTGGCTTGTGGCCGGAAGCACCGATTCCCGCTTAGGCCCAGGCGTCAAGCAGCCCAATCCCAACAATCGCTATCTCAGCGGTTTGAATTCTCCCATGGGTACGGAACACGGCCTGTCTAAATATCCCTACATTCGCGAAGGCCGACGGATTACAGGTCGTCCCAGTTTGGGCTACCCGCAGGGATTCACCGTATCTGAAATTGATATTTCTCGACAAAACTATCTAGACCCGTACTATCAGCAAACGCTACCCGCTGCCATGTACCGCAATTTACGGCTGGCTCTTTCGGGTCTAGAAGCTACATCTGCCATTCGCAGTGGGCAATCGACCAACCAGATCGCCCGACGCACTCGGTCAACTATCTATCCTGACTCGGTTGGGATTGGCCATTACGCGATCGACTTTCACCCCTGTATGGCATTAGATCCACCCGAAACTCCGGGCAATTATGAGCGATCGGGTGAACGGCGTGGCGCAGGCAATGCCTATCCATTTCAAATTCCGCTCAGGGCCATGATTCCGCAAAAACTGGATAATTTTCTGGTAGCTGGAAAGAGTATCGCGACCAGCCACATTGCTGCTGCGGCCTATCGAGTTCACTCCTTTGAGTGGTCATCAGGAGCTGCCGCAGGCAATACGGCGGCCTTTGCGCTAGAGCAAAAGATTTTGCCCTATCAACTGGTCGATCAAATTCCCCTACGCGAACCCCTGTTAGAACTTTTGCAGCGTCGGCTACAGCAACAGGGAAATCCTACAGCGTTCCCAGACACGTCGGTGTTCAACGAATCTTGGCAAGAATGGAAGTAAGTATTATTGCCGAACGGGTTAGACTAGTAAGATAATGGTCTAGATAATGTACTTTTGTTAAGTTGGTTTGGTTCAGGCTTATGAAAGTGGCAATTCCAGCAGCGACCTACACGATGGCAACATCTCCTACTGTGGCTCCGGAAAAGTCTAGCCAGGTTGTCCACAAGCCCTATCCCAATTACAAAGTGATTGTGCTGGATGATGACTTTAATACGTTTCAGCACGTTGCCGAGTGTTTGATGAAATACATTCCCTGCATGACGAGCGATCGCGCCTGGGATTTGACGAACCAGGTTCACTTTGAAGGACAGGCGATCGTGTGGACTGGCCCGCAAGAACAGGCCGAACTTTACCATATGCAGCTTGGCCGAGCCGGATTAACTATGGCTCCACTGGAAGCCGCCTAATTACTACTACCCATGACACACTCTTCTAATGGCAGGCTTGTTTGGAACCACTCCACCCATCTTCCGGGACTAATCCCCATTCTGGAACGGTTAACTCAAGTGTCGGGCGTAGGGACAATTACTCCGGCTGTCATTGGAAACACCAGATCCAACATGCCAAAACTGCAAATTAAGATATCCGTGCCGATTCGTGGCGGATATAAGTTAATCGCCCGTAAAGGCAAGAGCTTTCAGGAAGTTTTTATCCTAACGAGCCTGCCGCAGGATGAACTGGAAGGGGCGATCGCGAAATTGGTGAAGTAATATGATGAATTGGTTCTATACACGCAAAACCAATTCATCACAGTTGCTTTAAAAATCGTCGTCCGATTCAAATCCAGTGCTGTGGGGCAACCAGGTAATCGCTTCCTTATCCGGGCAGGAGTCGATGCCGTCTTCCATGCCGTAGGGATGCATCGCGCAGATGAACATGACGCCGTTATAGGATTGCCCGTGATAATGACGGCAGCCCGTGCAAACCGGATGGTGATTAAGAATTGGCTCAACCGTTTGAGAAACAGGTTGGCTAGCCTGAGTAAACGCGCTTTCGATACCCGCGATCGCCTGCAAGATTGGCTCAACCCACTCATCGATCTGCTCGTCGAACTTATCTAGCTCAGGGGCGATCGCCTCATGCAGATGTTCAGCGATGTCTTCGGAAAACTCCATGAAGGCGTCTGTCGCATCAGACATTTCTTTGGCAACATCCTGGAAAAACCGATCCATATCGTTTGCCAATGTTTCTAACATCTTGACCCAATCCTGCTGCCAGCCGTCCATAGAGTCTCACGAAATGATGTTTCAAGGCTTCAACGCTTTTACAAGCAACCTCTAGCCGTTGCCTGCACTCAACACCTGACACCGAGCACCCAACCCCTAATCATTCCGGAGTCGCCGCAGCTCTTCCTGAAGTTTCATCACCTGTTCGCGCAGCTCATCGGCTTTGGTTTTTTCAGGCTCCGGCTCATCTTCAGACAGAATTTCGATCCGTCGAGGTTCTGAAGATTTGGCATCCGTGGTTGATTGAGCAGGAGATTCTTGGGCACGGTTGACCATTTCATCCACCATGCGTTTGGCTTCCTCGGTGGTCATTTCGCCACGAGCCACCATTTCATCCGCCAGCTTTTGCGCTTGCGATCGCAGTTCTGTGATGGTAGTGCTCGCTTTCTCACCTGCGTATGATGCAATACCAACGCCCAAATAAAATGCTTTTTGAACTAAGTCACCAAAACCAGCCATGGTTGTTGTGGCTCCTGAATGTGTGCGGTTGGCTCTTAGCTGTTAGATGATGGGATGGCGATCGCAGGTTAACTCTTGCTAACTGCAACCGACGTAGCGACAGCTATATGTAACGAAATTGGCTAACGACTAAAAGCGCATAGTTCTAGGATAAGAACAAAATTAGGCCGTTGCCTACCTGGGCCTAAAAAAAGTGACCCGGAGTCCACGCCTACTACAAGCATCCCGTATTGCTGCTACCTTCCGGTCCTGACAAGATTTGGGCGTTATAGTCGCGTAGGTCCGAGTCAGCTATAGCATAACACGTTGTGTGGGGATTTGGGTGTCGGGTATCGGGTGTCAACAATTCTCAGTATGCAATGAGTAGCAGCGCAAGCGAGCTTGCGCTGCTACTCATTGCGGTTTTTGCGCGCTCGACGGGCGCGCAAAAACGCAATCAGTTTCTAAATGAGAATTGCTGGTGAGGTGTGGGGTGTAAGGAACACCTGATGAGTCTTTGCCTCCCCATCTTCCCCATCATCCCTACCTTCCCCATCTCCTGACTCCTGACTCCTGACTCCTGACTCCTGACTCCTCTCCACCTAAATCAAGCTATTGATCATGCGATTTGCCTGAGACTTGTATCCACCACCAAAGAGATTGAAATGATTAAGGATGTGGTAGAGGTTGTAGAGTGTTTTGCGCTGGGGGTAGCCCGGTTCTAGCGGGAAATCTTCGCCGTAGGCGCGATAGAAATCATTGGGAAAGCTGCCAAATAGTTCAGTCATGGCGATGTCCACTTCGCGATCGCCAAAATAAGTGGCCGGATCGATGATCACGGGTTCACCCAGTTGCGTCACAGCCGCATTACCCGACCACAGATCGCCATGCACCAGCGAGGGTTGAGGCGTGTGGCCTGCCAGGATTTCTGGAATCGCGGCTAATAGTTTCGCTTCATTAGGGAAATGGCCACCTCGTCGCTTGGCCAGTTGAAACTGATAGCCAATCCGATGCTTGACGAAAAACTCTAGCCAGCTATCCGTCCAGGTATTGATTTGAGGGGTCGCACCGATCGTGTTGTTTTGCTGCCAACCAAACCCGCGATCGCTTACCATACGGTGCATTGCGGCCAGCTTTTGGCCCATCTCACGCCAGGATTGATGCGTTCCGTAGCCCAGATCCAGCCATTCCAAAACGAGGTAGGATGAGTTGCCTTCCATGCCCCAGCAGATCGGACGAGGCACGCGAATCGTATGGGTGTCTGCGATTTGCCGCAACCCTAACGCCTCTGCCTCAAACATGGAAACTCGATTCGCCTCGTTGAGCTTCACGAAGTAGGCCGCCTGATCGTCGGATACAGCATACGCCTGATTGATGCTGCCTCCGCCTACAGGACGCCGATGGGCAGCTTGAAAGGGTTTACCAGTTGTTTTGCTAATCTGTGCGGCGATCGCAGTCCACATGGTTACTTGCTGGGGTTACTTACTGGGTTTCAGTGTAACCACCCCATACGCATCGGGCGCAAGATATTGTTTGGCAGCGTTTTGTAAATCAACGGCATCCAGGGCTTGAATGCGACCAGGATAATTGAGTGCTGGAGTGATATCGCCTACAACAGCCTGGTAGTAGCCATAAAGTCCAGCGCGATCGCTCGGCGTTTCATTACCAAAAATATAGCGATTAGCAACCAGCGTGCGAACCCGATTGATTTCAGCGTCGGTAATCAGTTCCGTTTGCAGGGTGCGAACGTGGTGGGCGATCGCCGCTTCCACCTCAGCCAAATGTTCAACCGGAAGTTGAGCCGAAATATAGAAAGTGCCCTGTGCGGTATAGGTCATGTTGCTGACCGAAATGCCCGACACCAGTCCCCGTTCTTCTCGCAAATCGCGAACCAGTCGCGACGTGCGGCGTTGGCCCAGGATCGAGGCCAGCACATCCAGCGCATAAGTTTGATGCAAATCCTTCACGCCCGGAACGCGCCACATCATCACCAAGCGGGCCTGCTGAAGCGTATCGTCCACATAATCCTGTCGGACAACCTCTGTGAACGGCGCTTCCACGGTGGGGTTGGGCAACGTCGGCAGATGAGCATCTTCTGCATGAATCGCATTCGCCTGGGCTGCATTAAATCCGTCCGCCACAATTTCAATCAGTCGCTCAACGGGCAGGTTGCCAACCGCAACCGCTGTAATGGATTGGGGGCGATACCAGGTGGAATGAAAATCGCGCATTTGCTGGGCCGTGAGGTGCTCAATCACCTGCGACGGCCCCAACACAGGCCGACGATAGGGCAACTGCTCAAACGCCATTTCCATCGCCCGATAGAAAGTGCGGCGACGGGGATGATCATCTGCCCGCCGAATTTCTTCCAAAATGACCGATCGCTCTCGCTCAAACTCCTGATCGGGAATTTTGGCATTCATTACGACCTCAATTTGCAACGGTGCGAGGTCAGCAAAGTCTTGTGGCGCAGTAGTGATGTAGAAGTGGGTGTAATCTTGACTGGTCGCAGCATTGGTAACGGCTCCCCGTTGCTCAATCAACCGCTCAAATTCGCCATTTTTCAGGCGGGACGTGCCCTTAAAGATCATGTGTTCCAGATAGTGAGCCATGCCGTTAATGGCATCTGACTCGACCGCTGAACCAATGCCAAGCCAGAGGCTCAGGTTTACCGCATCCACGGGCATTTGTTCCGCAATGATGGTGAGGCCGTTTGGCAATCGCTGGATGGTAGGTGAATTCAGGCGAGTAGCGGCAGAGGATTGAAACAGAATTGGGGTCATGCAAATCTCTGGGTTGACCGTTGCTTTAACTATCTTAACTATCACCGTCAGCAGTAGGAGTTCCTAGGCTACATTTCAAGCTTTCTTTAAACGAAATGACCAATCATTGAACTGAATGACACTGAGATAACGAGACGTATTCCGTAAAAACCACGTTAATTCGACAAACGGCTATTGGGGGAGTGGCGCGATGCATCACTCCTCCAATGGTTCAATTTTGGGGGCGCGACGCCCACCCAAAATTGAGCTATCGAATTCGTATGTAAACAGCAATTCTCATTTTGAAACCAATTGCGGGTTTGGCGTGCCCGACGGGCGCGCCAAACCCGCAATTGGTGGTATGTAAAGACTTTACTGAACTCGTTCTCAAGGGTATGCCTACCGCTGAATGAATGAAGTGCCACCAAGTACAAATGTTCCCAATGGCTTCTTCCTACCATACCGAACCTTCTACACGTTAGGATTATGACAGAAGTGTTAAGTAATGTAAAAGGCGATGTCAGAAAGTCGCGATGGTAAGGGCAAGGGCGATCGCGTTATTGTCGTCGGTGCCGGAATTGGTGGTTTAACTGCTGCCGCCTTGTTAGCACATCGGGGATACAGTGTCCTTGTGCTGGATCAGGCACTGGTACCGGGAGGCTGCGCGTCTACCTTTAAGCGTCGAGGCTTTACCTTTGATGTGGGAGCAACCCAGGTAGCCGGATTGGAACCGGGTGGTATTCATCACCGCATTTTTTCAGAATTAGAGGTTGAATTACCAGACGCGACGATTTGCGATCCGGCCTGTGCTGTCTATCTTCCTGGCGAAACGACTCCCATTCAGGTATGGCGCGATCGCCATCGCTGGCAAGCCGAACGTCAGCGTCAGTTTCCCGGCAGCGAACCTTTCTGGCAACTCCTTTCGGATCTATTTCGCTATAGCTGGGCCTTTCAGTCTCGCGATCCGGTCTTGCCGCCGCGCAACGCATGGGACATGTGGCAATTGGCTCAGGCCATCCGTCCCGATACCCTGCTTACTCTGCCGCACACTTTCTCTACAGTGGGGCAAGTGCTGCGCTGGTATGGTTTGGGAGACGATCGTCGCCTGAGAACGTTTTTGGATCTACAGCTTAAGCTCTACTCCCAGGTCAATGCTGAAGAAACAGCGTTGCTCTATGCCGCGACTGCGCTAAGTGTATCTCAGGAGCCGCAGGGGCTATATCACTTGCAGGGCAGTATGCAGGTCTTGAGCGATCGCCTTCTAACTGCACTAGAACGGGATGGCGGCCAACTCTTGATGCGTCATACGGTTGAACAGATTTATACAGAACAGGGTAAGGCCAAGGCTGTCCGCATTCGCAATCAGAAGACGGGCGAGGTGTGGACGGAATCTGCCGACCACGTTGTTGCCAATGTGACGGTGCAGAACTTTACGCAACTGCTGGGCGATCGCGCTCCTCAGGGCTATCAGCGTCGGGTAGACAAACTGCCCCCCTCGTCAGGTGCGTTTGTGGTGTATCTGGGTGTAGATCAATCCGCCATTCCAGATCATTGTCCGCCGCATCTGCAATTTCTGTACGACTATGACGGCCCGATTGGAGAAAATAATTCGCTGTTTGTCTCCGTCAGCCATCCGGGCGATGGACGCGCTCCAGACGGAAAAGCCACCCTTATCGCGTCATCCTTTACCGATCCAACAATCTGGTGGCAATGCAACGATTACCAGGAACTGAAACAGCGCTATACGGATGAAGCGATCGCCCGTCTGTCCCAGTTCTTTCACCTCACGCCAGAAACAGTCGTGCTGGTTGAATCGGCAACTCCACGTACCTTTGCCCACTATACGGGGCGCGATCGCGGTGTGGTCGGCGGCATCGGTCAGCGCGTTTCGACTTTTGGGCCATTTGGGTTCGCCAATCGCACGCCCATTCGCGATCTGTGGCTGGTGGGCGATTCCACGCATCCGGGAGAAGGCACAGCAGGGGTGAGCTATTCGGCGTTAACGGTAGTTCGCCAGATTGAGGCAGAAGGGTAAGACGCGATCGCCCCCTTCTTCAAGGCACAATAGAAAGCATCCCATAGTGGGTTGGAGGCTTCGATGACTGCATATGCCCCTACTGAGCAATCCATCATTTATCCCAGTTCAGATGGTGAACCTTTGGCCGAAACTTCTATCCATGTCGATGCGATTATTGCAGTCGTTGTAGCACTGCGCCAGTATCTAGAAGGTCAGCAGGCGATCGTTCTCTCAAATCAATTCTTTTACTACGCCCAAGGGTTTCCGCGATTGCGAGTTGCGCCAGATGTGATGGTGGTCTTCAATGTTCCTCCCGGCCCTCGCGACAACTATAAGTCCTGGGAAGAAGAACAAATTCCCGCTGTAATTTTTGAGATCACGTCAGAAGGCACACGTGACCAGGATAAAGTCTACAAAAAGATGCTCTATGAGCAGATGGGAATTCCGGAATACTGGCTATTTGACCCCAAAGGAGAGTGGGTTGAAGGTCAGTTGCAGGGCTATCGACTTCGGGGTGAGGTATATGAACCCATTACCGATGGACGTAGCGAACCGCTGAAGCTGTGCTTGCAGGTCGAAGGCCACATTTTAAGCTTTTACCGGGAAGATACGGGTGAAAAACTGCTGGTTCCCGATGAGTTAGCTCAAGCGCTGAAACAAGTCCGTCAGCAGGCTGAGCAGGAACGCCAACGGGCTGAACAGGAACGCCAACGGGCTGAGCAGGAACGCCAACGAGCCGATCGCTTGGCTGCCCAGCTGCGAGCCGCAGGCATTGAGCCGCTTGATTAACCTCCGCCTCCGGAGCTAGCCCATCTTCACTTTAGCGATCGCCTGCTTTATTTCATCAACGAGTAGAGAGGTGTTGGGTGATAGGGTGTGCAGTATGGGTTTAGGGGTATGGGAACAGTTTTGCTTCCCTATCATCCCCCATCCTCCCCATCTTCCCCATCCTCCTGCCCTCTGCCTCCTACCTTCTCCTTCAATTCCCCTGAATCCCCTGCTGCTGTCTCCAGGCTTGCAGTCTCAGTTGTGCGGCAGCATAGCCTGCTGTGCGAGCGGGAACCGTTTCAGCCGTGGCGATCGCCTGTTCCAAATCGTATCCAGACTGTTCTTCCGCAATACGAACAATTTCCTGGCTCCAGATGTCGATCATGCGGTCGGCTTCAGCACGAGCAGGACTGCCAGCAGGCACTCCATCCGCCGCACGAATGGCAGCGAGCAGCATGGCCGCCGTTCCCCCGCTGGCAGATTGGTACGCTTGCTGCATCCGGTTATCGCCTTCGACCTGGTTGCGCCACTGACGAATGGCAGACTGAGCGTCATCCGATAGGGCGCGACCTGACCCGATTTGTTGAGCGGTGGCGATCGCCCCAGCTAAATCTCCAGCATTGGCGAGTTGACGGGCGCGATCCAGATATGGTTGATCTTGGGTACGCTGAATCTTTGCTGTCCAGTCCTGAATGCGGCTTCGCGCATCGCGATACAGAGCACGCCCCCGACGAATTTGGCTGGCCTGGTTAATGGCCGCTTGCAGCGAGGCAACATCTCCGTTTCGAGCAAGCTGGTCAGCCTGATCGAGATACGGTTGATCTTCATAGGTTTCAATTTGAGTTGACCAGCGATCGATGTCTTCCTGTGCTTCATCACCACGCGGGTTATTAGGCGGAATCTCTTGAGCTTTGGCGATCGCCGCTCTCAAATCGTCCATCGTGCCCGACTCAGCCAGACGACGGGCAATATCCAACTGCGTCACATCTTGAATTTCAAGCTGCCAGCGGGCAATAAATTCCTGCGCTTTGCTATAGAGGGGGCGACCACTCTCCAATCGCTGAGCCTGAATGATGGCAGATTCCAGGTCCGACACCGTTCCGCCCCAAGCTTGCTCTCGCGCCATAGCCAGATCGATAAAGTCTTGTGCTTCTTGCTGTAACCCGGTTCTGGGCGGAATTTGTCGCACAATCTCGATCGCATCCTGGGCATTGCGTCGATCCAGTCGGGATTCGGCCAGATCCAGCAGCTTGCGGCCAAATTCGGTGATTAACCGCTGAGCTTCCTTGCGGGCCGGACTGTCAGAGCGAATTTCATCCAGCATCTTAATCGCCGACAGCAGGTTAGACAATCCGCCACGTCGAGCAAGTGATTTGGCTTTAGACAGTTTGCTGCCCTCCACCCGTGCCACTTCAATCAGCTTGGTGATTTCCTGATATTTAGTGGTCTCCCAATATTTGTTATCGACGTAGAGCAACTGAACGGCGATCGCAAACGCCTGACGCAAATCTTGCTCTTCCATTGCGGCTTTGGCTTTCTGGTAGATATCTTCTGCTTTAGCCCAAATGGTCTGCCATTTTTGGATCTGTTCCTCAACCAGCTTGTAAGCAGGCGTATTGGTTGGAATTTGATTGGCAATATCAATCGCACCCTGCAACTGTCCAGCATTAAAGGCATCATCGGCCAGCTTCAAAATCTCTCGCGACCATTCTTCGATGTACTGGTCAGCTTGCGATCGCAACGGATGATCACTCGGCAATCCATCTACCAGCTTGATCGCCTCTAGCAAGTCTTCAACGGTCTTCTTATTAGCCGCAAGCTGAGCACAGTAGATCCGCAGCGAACCGGATGCGGTGGGCCAGAAGATTGAAGGGCAGTTTGGCAAGGATGGCAGCTTAAACAGCAAGGCCAGGGATAACCCACCTAATCCAGTACACATCAGCACTGTAATCAGTGCCCAGAATCTGAGACTGGTGGGAAACCGCAAGCGAGGGAACTGAAACGAACGGTGACGGCGGCGTGGGCGGGGTTGGGGTGCGTAGGGGGTATCGGAGGGGGGATTGGGCGATCGCGATACGTCTGACGGGAGCGGAGGCACAGGCTCTGCCGGGCCTGTTGGCCAATCCTCTTGAAAGAAGGTAGCCCGATCAATTGGTGGAGTTTGTGGTTGAGGGACTGAAACTCTGGGATTCGCTGGGCGATAAGGAGCTACAGGAGGTCTGGGTGCAGGTCTACGTCGGGCTTGATTGGCCCGATTTGGATTTGAACGCGGATCTGGTGCTCCACCTCTGGTCATATCGAACCCCACACGCTGACGTGACAACTCTCGACGAACTCTAAACAGTTGCCATCCTACTCTTCAATTTGCGAAAAAGCCACTCTTCGGAAGGATGATGATAGTACAGTATTGCCGTAACAGCACCGTCTCGGCGGTGTTACGAGTAATCGCCGAGAATATACCGAGCTACATTTACTTCAGGACGACGACTCAGCCTGCAAGTCTAAAATCAATTTCTCCAGTTCTTCGCTATTGGCTTGATACACTTCATTGCAGAAATGACAGGTTGCTTCTGCCCCATCATCCTTCTCAATCATGTCCCGCAGTTCATCCTGACCTAACATCTTGAGCGCACCCAAAACTCGGTCAAATGAACATCCGCAGTGAAAGCGCAACATCTGAGTTTCAGGGAAAATTTCTAATCCCATATCACCCAGTAAATCTTCAAACATTTGATGCAACGACTTCCCGGCTTGCAGCAAAGGAGTAAAGCCAGATAGCTTAGCAATCCGCGACTCTAGCTTTTCGACTAAAGATTCATCTCTAGCTGCTTTTGGAAGAACCTGGACTAAAAGGCCACCCGATGCCGTCACACCCTCTGCTCCCACAAATACCCCCAATACCAGCGCAGAAGGGGTTTGCTCGGAGGACACCAGGTAGTGCGTGACATCTTCGCCAATCTCGCCAGAAACCAGCTCTACCGTACTGGAGTAGGGATAGCCATATCCCACATCGCGAACGACATAAAGATATCCATCAGACCCTACCGCACCGCCGACATCTAGCTTGCCTTTAGCATTAGGCGGCAATTCGATATCAGGGTTATCAACATACCCCCGCACCGTGCCGTCCTGCCCTGCATCCACCAAAATGCCGCCCAGAGGGCCGTTCCCCTTGACTCGAATATTGACCCTTGACTCGACCCGCTTCATGCTGGATGCCAGCAGCAATCCGGCTGACATTGTGCGACCCAAAGCCGCTGTTGCAACATACGAAAGATTGTGGCGCTGTCTTGCTTCTTCCGCGAGCCGTGTTGTGATGACCCCAACGGCGCGAATCCCGCCATCTGCTGCTGTTGCTCGAACTAGTTGATCCGCCATGAAAACCTAAACACTTCTTAACAACTCCCGCTTTTTATTCTAGCGTTTGGAGTTAGGAGTCAGAAGAGAGGCAGAAGGCGGAGGGTAGGAGGCAGGAGAGTGATAAGGGGGATGGGGAAGGTAGGGGAGATGGGGGAGGTAAGCTTTACTCCACACTCCACACCCCACACCCCACACTTCAACACTCTTGCTTACAGCACCCGTAGCACACTCGCAATACTGTTCACGCCAGCGAAGCTGCGAATCTCATCGAGGGCTTGACGGAAGTTGCCTTCTCGCACATCGTGAGTGACGACTACGATTTCGGCCATGTCATCTCTCAGGCCAATTTGGACAACTGATTCCAGGCTAACTTCATGTTCACCAAATGATGTGCCTAAGCGACCGATCACACCGGGCGAGTCCTTTGTCAGGAAACGCGCATAAAAGCGAGTGACCAGTTCCTCCATTGGGCTGATAGTGCAATAGTGCTGATGGGTGCAGGCCAGCAGGGAATGGAGGGCAGTTTGATGAATCCCAGCGGCGGCTCCCGGTGCTCGACCACAGGCTTTTAAGATGGCAACAATATTTTGTACGTCTGATACAACAGCACTGGCCGTCGGGCCTGATCCGGCACCGCGTCCAAATAGCATGACCTGCCCAACCGGATCGCCTTCCACCAAAATCGCGTTATAAACGTCGTTAACGCTGGCGAGCGGATGAGCTTTTGGCAGTAACGTGGGGTGAACTCGCACCTGCAAGTGTTCGGTTAAATCGCCTGAATCGCCGATGGGTTCCCGTTTGGCAGTTGCCAGCAGCTTAATTACGAAGCCTAACTTTTCGGCGTAAGCAATGTCAGCCGCGCTTACCGAGCGAATCCCTTCACAATAGACTTCTGGTAATTTGATGCGTCCGCCAAACGCCAGCGACGCCAGAATCGCAATTTTGTCAGCTGCATCCAGTCCGTCTACATCAGCCGTAGGGTCAGCTTCGGCATAGCCTAATCGCTGCGCATCGGCCAGGATATCGGCAAAATCTCCGCCTTCTTCCTTCATGCGGGTGAGGATGTAGTTGGTGGTACCGTTCACAATCCCCATGATGGTGTGGATGCGATTGACGCTAAGGGATTGCTTGAGCGGCTGAATCACTGGAATACCACCCGCAACAGCCGCTTCAATTAAGACATAGACGCCCGCTTCATTTGCCGCATCGAAGATTTCGTCGCTATAGCGGGCAATCACAGCTTTATTAGCAGTAACGACGTGCTTACCATGGGCGATCGCCTTCAAGATAAGCGATCGCGCTGGTTCCAGCCCACCAATGACCTCCACCACAATATCGATGGTTGGATCGGTAACGATGGAGTCCAGATTGGTTGTGAGCAGGTCAGGAGGAACATCAACAGGGCGAGACTTGGAGAGCGATCGCACTCCCACCCGACAAATCTCAATCTCTTGCAGCAGAGGATGCCGCAATGCTGGATTTTGTAAAATTTCTACCGTTCCTGCTCCAACTGTTCCCAAACCCAACAAACCGACCTTAAACGCCACGATTTCAACCTATTACTCAATAAAGTTCTTCCCCATCATTGTAGGAGGGTTCAGTAATACTTCTCATTGGCATCCCTAACAATATGAATTGTTGAAATCGTGAATTGATTGTGAGGATCGGTGGCGATCGCCCCTCAGATGTTTCAAAATTAAGCTCAGTGTTGACGAATTTATTCGTAAATTTAGAAGCCATTCGAACGCGGTATCCTGGAGATCTACCAGTAATCCATTAACCTGAAATCTGGGTTGGCAGAGTTTTGAGATCCACAGCATGATTTTCTGGTTACTCTTATTAGGACTATTCACCTATGTAATCGTGCAGCGGAGTGTCGCAAACGTGACTCGCACTCCGGTGTGGATTCTGTGGCTGGTGATGATGACACCAGCCTTTGTCTGGACGGGTTGGGTGTTACTGAATGGTGAAAACGCCCCTATCCCGCCCGTATTAGTGCTCATTCCATTTGTTGTCTGCCCAATCCTATATTGGTTCTTGATTCAGTGGGGACGTCCTCCTCAATCTGCATCGTCTGAAAACCAGGCTGCCGCTAATACGGCTGCCCCTGTGGCCGAAAAACGCCCCGTGCTGCGTCCGATTGACAAGCAAGAAGAATCAACGCTGCAAACCTGTTTTCCCTGGACGGTGTATTACCTGCAAAATATTGAGTACCGTCCTCAAGCGTTGATTTGCCGGGGGCAGTTGCGCACCTCGCCAGAGGTGGCCTACAAAACGGTTCGAGAAAATGTTGAAAATTACTTTGGCGATCGTTTCCTTGTGGTGTTTCAGGAAGGCTTAAACGGTAAGCCCTTCTTTGCATTAGTGCCGAATCCCCATCTGCAAACGATCAGTAAAGCCAACGTAGAGGCACCCAGTCGGCCCGGTTTGGCGATCGCTCTGCTGTTAGCAACTCTTTTTACGACTACGCTAGCCGGAGCCGCGATCGCCGGACTCTCAAAAGATGATTTATCGGTTGAGCTATCCCGGTTGGCAACCGGACTACCTTATGCGATCGCCCTGATGGCCATCCTGGGTGTGCATGAACTGGCTCATTATCTGGCAGCCCGCTCGTATAAAATCAAAGCGACCTTGCCGTACTTCATTCCCGTTCCTCCAGCGCCCTTCTTTCCATTTGGCACCTTTGGCGCATTTATTCAAATGCGCTCCCCCGTCCCCAGCCGCAAGGCACTCTTTGATGTGGGGCTGGCTGGCCCTCTGGCCGGATTCGTGATCGCGCTGCCGCTGTTGATTTGGGGACTGCATCATTCCACACTGACCCCGATTACCAACGAGTCCGGAATTTTAAACTTTGCATCCCTGAAGCCCAGTCTGCTCTTGCCCGCACTGTTGGGCAAGTTGACTTTAGGTAGTCAGCTGACGGCAGATAGCGCCATCAAGCTACACCCTGTTGCCGTGGCAGGCTACTTAGGCATGATTGTGACGGCCATTAACCTCACCCCTGTGGGCCAGCTGGATGGCGGACACATCGTACACGCCATGTTTGGTCAGCGCATTGGGGCTGTCATTGGCCAGATCGCGCGGCTCTTGGTATTGGCTCTAGCGTTTGTGCAGCAAGAGTTCTTGCTCTGGGCGATTCTACTGTTTTTTATTCCGGTCGTGGATGAACCTGCTTTGAATGATGTGAGTGAATTGGATAATAAGCGAGACCTGTTGGGGTTACTGTCGTTGGGGCTGCTGGTGATCATCATTCTGCCTGCTCCACATGTAATCACGCAGGTTTTGTTTTAAACCCAAACCCGTTTGTAGACTGAAATCTTCTCGATGGACAAATTCCGGTTCCCAACAGCGATTCTCATTCTGAAACTGATGGCTTTTTTTGTCCCTATCAGGGGCAAAAAAAAGCCATTGGGGGCAGTGTCAGCTCGATGCAGGCGAATTGGCGCTGCTCCCGATTTGCATTATGGGAATTGCTGGGTTCCAGAAAGAGAGTGAGTTGAGAAAGGTATAGCGTATAACATGAGTCAGCAGGAGGAGCCTTGGCAATGACCCAGGATGTCAGGCAGTGGTTGGCAGAAATCAGAACATTACAGCAAAAATTAACTGAGGCGCATCAAGAGCGCGACGAAGCCTACACAGGCGCAGCGAATTGGCGCAAGCTGTATGAAACAGAAGCACAGCAGCGTCGCACGGAAGCGAATTTGTCGAGACGGGCGATCGCCGATTTAAAGGCTGAAATCCAAGAGTTACGCAGTTCCATCCAGCCGAACCCGTCACCCACAAAGGACGATCAAGCGTCCCAGGTGTCTGAGCTGCGACGACAGTTCGCCCATCTGAATGTCTCTCAGCTTCAAGAGAAGCTGGCGGAAACCTTGCTAGAGTGCGATCGCCTCACGCAAGCGCTGAAAGCCGAACAGGAAAAACATTCCCAAACTCGCAAAGCGTTAACTACGGCATTGGGAGACACGGTCGATCTGCTCACCCGAGAACGGGCAACCCGCACGAACCACGGAGAACCTGCTCCGCTGGTGAACGGAGCAGGTTTAACGAGTCTCGACAGTGCTAAAACCCCATCACTTGAGCTACCGCCCGTAAGTCAGGCTCAATCCCTGGTTTGAACTGGTTATTGCAGTGTTTGATGGCCGTATCGGGGTCTTTTAACCCATTTCCGGTTAAGACACACACGACGGTCGCTCCGGTTGGCACCTGATCTTTCACCTTCAGCAATCCGGCGACGGATGCAGCACTGGCAGGTTCACAGAAGATGCCTTCTTCAGAGGCTAGCAGGCGATAGGCGTTGAGAATTTCGTCATCCGTGACCGCGTTAAACTGCCCCTGACTGGCATCTTTAACGGCAACTGCCTGTTGCCAGCTTGCCGGATTGCCGATGCGAATTGCCGTAGCCAGCGTTTCTGGATGTTCAATAGGATGACCCGTTATCAGCGGAGATGCCCCTGCTGCCTGGAAACCCATCATACGAGGGAGGCGATCGCACCGTCCGTCCTGATGATACTGACAGAAGCCCATCCAGTAGGCTGTAATATTGCCCGCATTGCCCACCGGAATGCACAGCCAGTCGGGAGCCGTCCCCAGCACATCGACAATCTCAAACGCGGCGGTTTTTTGACCTTCTAGCCGATATGGATTGACGGAATTGACCAGCGTGATGGGATAGTGCTCAGCCATCTCACGCACAATTTCCAGGGCGCGATCAAAATTACCCTTGATGGCCAACACTTCTGCCCCATACAGCAACGCCTGAGCTAGCTTGCCCAGCGCCACATAGCCATCGGGGATCAAGACAAACGCTCGCATTCCTCCCCGTCTGGCATACGCGGCGGCGGCGGCTGAGGTATTTCCGGTGCTGGCACAAATGACAGCCTCAGCTCCGGCTTCCTTGGCCTTTGAAATAGCCATAGTCATTCCCCGGTCTTTAAAGCTTCCCGTTGGGTTCAGGCCGTCATATTTGACAAAAACGTTGACCTGTCTACCAATTTGGGCAGCGATCGCTGGCACCGGGATCAGGGGCGTATTCCCTTCATGCAGGGTGACAACGGGGGTTTGGGCAGTGACAGGCAAAAAAGGACGATAGGCTTCAATCAACCCTTTCCAGCCACTACGCTGGGGCAGAGACATGCCATCAATTACATCATCAGAAGACAAACTTAAGGTCACGACGGTTAATGCTTTTGCTCTAGTTACTAAGGATCGTAAATTCAATAAAGCCGAATTTTGGAGAGTGGGGTTCACGGCGCTGCTGTGCGCTCCGCTCCCCAAAATTCGGCTTTAACAAATCCACATTCCTAAGGAATGGGATCTTCAGTTTATCCTGACAGGACGTGAATTTAGATGAAGATGATTATGGTGTCATACACGCTGCATGAGGCACCACAGCTTATCTTTGTTGGACTTAAGTCAGATTGGATTGGCCAGTTTCGAAATCGACACAGATCAAAACCACACAAATCGAAACATCTAATACAATCAAATCTTAAACTTAAGTTACAATAGCTCCATTAGTGTGAGTGAGTAATAATGACTAGTCAAGTTTTGACCCCAATTCGTTCTACCGCGTCCGATTCAACTAGCACTGTGGCTGTACTAGAAAATGTGAAACTGCCTTATCAAGTCGATCACCAGGTCGAACTCCTGCATTTACGGGCAGAGGTCGAGGCGCTGCTGCAACAGTTGCAAACCCTGAAGCAACAGCGGCTTGTGTCTGAGCAGGACGCTTCTGATTGTTAATCTGATCGCTAAGTTTAGAAAGGGCGATCGCTACTCCGTCCCTATCTATGCGATCGGCTTTGCTAGGCTCAGACGTCAAGCCAGGATTCTGCCTTTGGCGAACGGCTTCGGTAACTTCGATTACCGCACGATTTAAGAAGCGCAACTTTAGATAATTGATACGTTAGATACTGTCCTTTTGGCCGCGCGTAGCGCCGTTAAAATGGTCGAAAATGGTGCTTCCTGCTAGTTAGGAGGTGCCATTTTTTGTGTTAGGCCAGCGCGGCTCTCGCAAGAGATATAGCAACCAAGGGGTTGGTTAGGACAGGGTGCAGGGGTGGAACCCCTGGCTAGGGGCGAAGCCCCTACCCCCTTTTGTCTTAACTATCTCCTCGACTGCTATAGAATGGTGGCTAAAAATAATGTGAATTCGATAGCGCCATCTAAGTCGCGCGTCGTGCGGTTCAAATGGCGCAAAAGATGTCCGCACAACGCAGGGTCACCTTTTGCGCCTTCGTTGAATTCACGTTAAAAATAACGTGGGATCATGGATAAATTAAAACCAGGGTTTTAACTTTGGAAAACATGGCTCTGCCGCACTTTCCAAAATTAAGTTTCAGATTTTATTAAATCCATCATCTGTGAAGAAGTACTGAAAATATCTTTGGATAGTTGTCAACCCAGTTCTAAGATGCGGAACTTGAGTAGTGACAGGTGTTTCTTAACTTCTGTGTCCCCCTCTGTTAACCGTACATGACTTCACCTCAGTCTCCTCCCCAACCGCCCAACCAACCTAAAACGTTACTCGGTACGCTGACTCAGGCCGTACAGACCGTTCAGGCTAAGATTAATTTCTCTAAGCTGGTCTTAAAGCCCAATGCCCGTGTACCAGAATTGTGGGTTCAAGATGCCGATTCGCCCAAAGCAGAAACCTATCCTCTGTTGGGCGATCGCTATTTGCTGGGGCGTAGCTCTAAGTCGTGTGACATTGTGGTGCGTAACCCGGTGGTCAGTCAGGTGCATGTGTCGATCGCCCGTGGCCGACGGGGACGCAACGCCCCGTTTGTGATCAAGGATGAAAACTCAACCAACGGCATCTATCGTGGCAAGCGGCGGTTAAACTCACTGGAGTTGCGACATGGAGATGTTTTAACACTGGGGCCACCGGAATTGGCCGCCGCTGTTCGCTTGCAGTACAACGATCCCCCACCGCTCTATGTGAAAGCGGTGCAGTATAGCCTGTACGGATTTACGGGGGTATCTGCGCTGGTGGCCTTGTGGGTCGGGTTTCAATGGCAGCGGTTTTCCGTCTATCCGTTACCCGCATCCGTACAAGGCCCGGTTGTGGTGTATGCCAGAGATGGCGAGACGCCCCTGCGGACGCCCCGCAACCGGGTGCATGGGGAGATGCAGCAGCTTTCGGAGTTTTCGCCCTATTTGCCTAAGGCCGTCATCGCCTCTGAAGATTCTCGCTATTACTGGCATATGGGGGTTGATCCTATCGGCATTCTGCGAGCCGTGGTGACCAACGTTCGGGGTGGCGAGATTCGCGAGGGAGCCAGCACGATCACTCAACAGTTGTCCCGCAGCATCTTCCGGGAATACGTGGGAACGGAGGATTCTGCCGGACGCAAGCTGCGAGAAGCCGTTGTGTCTCTCAAGCTGGAAACGTTTTACAGCAAAGACTTTTTGCTGCGCATGTATTTAAACCGGGTTTACCTCGGCAGCGGCACCTATGGGTTTGAAGATGCGGCCCAATTTTATTTCGGCAAATCTGCCCGTGACCTAACGCTGTCAGAGGCCGCGACGCTGGTGGGAATTTTGCCTGCGCCAAACCGATTTAACCCCGTTGAAGACTACGATACAGCGGTTGAACTGCGCGATCGCGTGCTTAACCGCATGGCGGCCCAAGGCATGGTCAGCGCCCAGGAGGCTCAACGGGCACGGCGATCGCGCATTGACATTAATCCTGCTGCGATTCAAGAATTGCAGAGTACGATCGCGCCCTATTTCTACAGTGAAGTGTTTGCCGAGCTGGAAACGCTGCTGGGGGAGCAGTTGGCCCAGGAGGGCAACTTTATTGTGAAAAGCACGGTTGATCCCCGCATTCAAGCTCTAGCCGAGACCTCATTGAGGAGCACCGTTGAAAACACAGGAGCGTCGTCAGGCTTCTCGCAAGGCGCGATGGTCACGCTGGATTCCAGTACGGGTGGCGTGCTGGCGCTGGTTGGAGGAGTTGACTATCAGGAAAGTCAGTTTAATCGGGCAACTCAGGCTTATCGTCAGCCCGGTTCTACTTTCAAGATGTTTGCCTACACGACCGCGATCGAAAAGGGCATTTCGCCCAGCAAATCCTATTCCTGTAGCTCGCTGGAGTGGGAAGGGCAAGCCTTTGAGGGCTGTCATTCTGGTCAGGGCAGCATGAGTATGGCTACAGGACTTGCGCTATCTGAAAACGTGGTTGCCCTCCGCGTGGCTCAAGAGGTAGGACTTAGCAGTGTGATTCAGACGGCACGCCGCATGGGCATCACAGCCAAGCTGAACCCTGTACCGGGTTTGGTACTAGGCCAGAGTGAGGTGACGCTGCTAGAGCTGACCGGAGCCTATGGCGTTCTGGCAAACAACGGAGTGAAAAATCGCCCTCATCTGATCACCCAAATTCTCGACAGTAGTGACTGTACCGATCGCAATAATCTACAGACCTGTCGGGTGATTTACGATGCGGCCAAAGATGCGCAGAGCAACGTCCAGGTCTTGGAACCTCAAGTCGTGCAAACGATGACGGATTTGCTGCAAGGCGTGGTGCGAGAAGGAACCGGGCGAAAAGCTTTTTTAGGGCTGGGAGAAGCCGGAAAAACCGGAACGAATAACGATAACCGGGATTTATGGTTTGTCGGCTATATTCCCAGCCGTAATCTAGTGACCGGAATTTGGTTTGGAAACGATGACAATTCACCAACATCTGGGAGCAGCGGTCAGGCGGCCCAACTGTGGGGAGACTACATGGGGCAAGTCGTGCGATAACTACCGTTGCGCCAGCCTTCCAACCTGAATAGCTGAAAAGCCACAAAACAGGTTGCACAGCATGTTTTGTGGCTTAGGATGCAAAATTAGTTTAATTTTTAACCCTGTAAGATTCAAAAAATATAAGAATCTTACAAAGACATGCCTATCTTTTGTCGATATGCTACTGCCATTTAGCTGAAGATCAGCTATGATTGCAGCGAAGTAAAGTTTGGGTGTCGTCCTTAAGAGAGATCTTTGGTCTCTTATTTAGGATTCCCCAAATGCCCCCCTAGATCAACTGGTTTGGAGAGGATCGTGACTATTTACGTTGGCAACCTGTCTTTTCAGGCTACCGAAGAGGACTTACGTGAGGTTTTTGCCGAATACGGTAAGGTTAGCCGTGTAAGCCTTCCGACGGATCGTGAAACAGGCAGGAAACGAGGTTTCGCTTTTGTTGAAATGGAAGATGAGTCAAAGGAGGACGAAGCGATCGCTGAGCTTGACGGTGCTGAATGGCTCGGTCGAGAAATCAGAGTGAACAAAGCTAAGCCCCGTGAGGCAAATAATAGCCGTGGGCCAAGAAACAGCGGCGGCAGCTTCTCAAGAAGTTAATTATACTCTCCAAACGTCTCAAATCATTGGGCTGGATAGCCTTAAATGTTTTGTGTGTGTGTTTATCACCTGACGCTTAGGATCATGGATGAATTAAAACCAAGTAATTTTGGAACGTGTGGTTCTGCCGCACGTTCCGAGATTAAGCTTCGGTTTTTGTTAAGTCCGTAATCCTTAGCATTGAGGTAGTTTGGTTTTGGGGTTTAGACAGCTTTTGACTGAGCCGCGATATCGTCATTTATCCTGTAAAGGCTGAAGTGATTGGATAGCCCTCCTCGGTGTGCGCATCGGCGCACCGAGAATTTGATTGTCGAACTCCCGCCAAACAAGAGCGATCGCCTCAAGATTTGGGGCTAGAAGTGTTGCGTTCAGCCACTTAAAGCAACGCGAATTCGATAGCGCTGTTTTAGGAGTGCGTCGTGCGGTTGAGATGGCCGAGGGCATGTTTTGCGCGTCACTTACTTTAGCGCGTTTATAGAACTTGCGTCCAATTCACTTGCGGCGGTGTAGGGTTGCTTTGGATAAATCTACACTGCCGCCAATGATAGGTTTTGCGCTAAACCATACTAAGAGACATCAGCTCATCGGCCATCTCAAAGTTTGCGGTTACGCTCTGCACGTCTTCCAGATCTTCCAACGCGTCCATCAGCCTCAGGAGCGATCGCGCCTGGTCGGGATCGGTGACTTCTAGCGTATTGTTTGGAATCCAGCGCAATTCAGTTTGAGTGACGCGATAGCCATTGTTTTTGAGGGTGGTTTGCAGCACTTCTAAGTTAGCCACATCGGTAAAGACATCGGCCAATTCCTGATCATTCTCTTCGTCATACGACAGCTCATAAGTTTCGGCTCCCCCGTCCAGAGAAACCTCTAAAAGCGCTTCTTCATCAATCGGGCCGGATACTGTCACCACACCTTTTTGCTCAAACATCCAGCCTACGCAACCCGTTTCCCCCAGGTTGCCGCCCCGTTTGCTAAAGGCCGCTCGCAGGTCAGCCGCCGTGCGGTTACGGTTGTCGGTCAGCGCTTCAATCAAAATTGCGACACCACCGGGGCCATATCCCTCATACCGAATCTCTTCTAAAGCGGCGTTATCTCCGCCCAGTTTCCCGGCACCTTTGGCGATCGCCCGTTCAATATTATCGTTTGGGATTCCGGCTTCTTTGGCTTTGTCGATGGCCGTCCGCAATTGAAAATTTCCTGTGGGATCGGGAATGCCGCTGCGGGCCGCTACAATAATTTGTCGAGAAATTTTGGCAAAAACCTTCCCTTTTACAGCATCTACTCTGGCTTTCTGCCGTTTAATGTTTGCCCATTTACTGTGTCCTGCCATGCGTTGACTAACAATCCGCGAATAAATAACTGTTGTAAATAGCCTCCAAAAACTATAACAAATCTCCATCACGGAAGGGACGAACGGATCGTGAGATGTACACGCCACAGCATCCTCAGCATCCATTTGTCGAATTCAAATTCCTAGACGCGCTAACCCTCCCTATTTCTGCGGTAGGAGTAAGTACCCATTTACTTTTCTAGCCGCGGGGTGATTTAGTTTGACCCCTTAAATCGATAAGTTAAAAGCGTGAAGTTTGCATAGGGTGGCTGGCAGCTTGTTGCGTTTAGCCAGCCCTATCAATAGCAAGCATAAGCCACTTTCAGAACCGAACAAGGATATTGATCTTATGAAACGCACGTTTTTACCGAAGCTTGTTGGCGTTAGCGCTCTAGCACTGGGTCTTGCTGTTCTACCCTCTCGTTTGCCTGCATCTGCAACGGGTACGGCAACCGATCCTACTGCTCCTACCGCAACCCAATCTCCTGTGGATACAGCTAATCCTGCGGATACGGATGATGATGTCCAAGGCGATCGCGACTTTGACTGGGGCTGGTTGGGGCTTCTAGGTCTGATTGGATTAGCAGGTCTGGCTCGTAAGGATCATCATGATGACACGGTTACTCGCTACCGTGAGCCTGATGAAGTAAGCAGCAGCAGCAGCTCGAATCCCCGTTACTAAGATTGTTTGATATGGCTGGGCTTGAGAGTGTCACATCGTAAGGATCATAGATTAAAACCGATTTTTTAATTTTTGAAAGTGCGGCTTAGTCGCACTTTCAAAAATTAAGACTTGGGTTTTATGGAATCCACTTTGCTAAGAGGGAATGAGAAATTCAACTCCCTTCTTAGATGTGCGCTCTAAGCCACAGTTTCTTATCTATTCCTGAAAAAGGCGCTGCGATCGCAACGGCATAAACGGTATTTAGAAAATTTTGTGAGGACGTTAAAGATGAAATCTACGCATCTATTCAAAGTAGTCAGTGCGGGTGCCTTAGCAGTAGGCTTGGCGGTAATGCCAGCTACATTCCCGGCGGCGGCTCAAACCAGTTCTGATAACCCAACCGTTGACACCACGCCATTTCAGGAATCTACCAATGATTTCAACAATCTAGGATGGCTGGGTTTGATTGGTTTGGTCGGGCTAGCGAATTTGTTCCGGAAGCCTAAAACAAGCGATCGCTATAACGATCCAGCCAGCCCTCGGACTTAATTCTGACTCTATAGAGTAGCCGTTAAGACGGTTGGGGTAGAGGATTTTTGGGGTTGCGCTCCTGCACTTCGTCCTAATCAAACGTGAATTCTATAAACAGACTGTGAGGGGTGTCGCGCTTA
>DATNPS010000571.1:0-23780 GCA_036703095.1 Crinalium sp.
CACACCGGGCATATAGCAAGAGCGATCGCTCGTATCATGGCGCAGTGTATAAATCTGTCCGGGTGCACCAAAAATTACCTCTTGGTGTGCGATCAGACCCGGTAGCCGAATGCTGTGAATGCGAATGCCCTCCTCGGTCACACTGCCTCGCGCACCGGGCATCTTTTCGGTTTCCTCAACGCTGGGCGGGTTAAAGGGTTTGCCAAATTCCGCCAAAAGCTGAGCCGTTTGAATCGCGGTGCCGCTCGGCGCATCGGCTTTTTGATTGTGGTGCAGTTCAATAATTTCAACGTGGTCAAAATACTGCGACGCTTGCATCGCCGCCTGCTGCAACAGCACTACCCCGATCGAGAAGTTAGGAATGATCAGGCATCCCAAACTGGCTTTATCGGCAAATTCGGCTAGCTCTTGAATTTGTTCTGCACTCAGACCTGTGGTGCCCACGACCGGACGAACTCCGTAGGCGATCGCCGCTCGCACATTCTCATACACCGAGTCGGGATGGGTAAAATCGACCATCACGGCAGGCTGCTTTTCTTGACCAGCCATCGCCAGCGTAGCCTGCAAATCTGCCAGAACAGGCACTTCTAATGGCCCCAGACCGATGACTTCACCAATATCCTGACCCATCACGTCAGGGTTGCGATCGACCGCACCGACGAGAGTTATATCATTTGCCTGGGCGATCGCCTTAATCACCTCACGCCCCATCTTCCCGACTGCACCATTGACTACTACTGGGATGGGAGCCTGAATCGTCATATACAGCTATCCTTGTAAATCAAATCAATTGTGAGAATCCGGGCTTCCCGGTGAGAAACCCGGATTCTCAAACTGCTTGGGGTTTAACAAAGGCAATTTTATATCGTTTCAGGCATTCACAGACCAATTGGTATTGGGACACGACGATTCTCATTTTGAAACCAATTGCGGATTTTGCGCGCCCGTCGGGCGCGCAAAATCCGCAATTGGTGGCAGTGTAAGCTTGCCTTCGGCAAGCTTACACTGCCACCAATTTGCATCATGAGAATGGCTGAGTTACCAAAGCATGACTGAAGTTTCACCCGCTGAGAAATTAGAGTACAGGCGAATTCTCAACACATACTTCCGCCCCTGATACAGGCGCACCTTGATCTGGGCATTGAAGTCCGTGCCGCTGTCGTCATCGCCATTCACATATTTCAAATCGCCGTTTTGATCCTCAAACAGAACCATGACGGTATCGGACTGTCCAAAGGTCTGAATGGTGTACTCACGAGTAGCCGTTGGATTGATCGAAAAGTTCTTTTGTTCTGCTGGAGCCAGCTTCAAAATCTCGGAACGGAAGGGTTGTAGCTCAGGATACGTTGACGGGTCAAGCTTCGGATAAAAGAACAGCGCTTGTGCAACATCCCGTTGTGACAAACCTCCAGCAGGCGACAATCCGGTGCGGTATTGCTCAGGGCGATCGATCAATCCAGCTGTAAAGCCATAGTGCATGATGGAGTTAGGGTCCCACTCCGTACCCTGTACTTCACCTGTGGACAGCTTGCGAATCACGTTGTAAAACGTCGTCTCCCGATCCCAACTGTTCGGAGGACTGCCAAAGTATCTGTAAACCGCATCTTCGTTCCACACGATGCCCGCAAAGGGATTTTGATGCTCATGCGGAAATCCCAACGTGTGACCAATTTCATGGACCGGCACATCCACGCCACGCGGATCGGCGCGCAGATCCCAGCCAAAGTTCATGGTTCGCTCGCCCTGTTTCGCGACATCGATAATATCGCGACCGATGTAAGACCAGGCTCCATCATCTTGCAGGAAACCAATCCGGATTTCCGCTTCGCTGATCGACTTCACTTCTTCAAATTGAATGCCAATTCCTACGTTTTTCCAGACTTCAAATCCTTTGCGAACAATATCTTTCTGATCATCTCCGGCTGCATTAGCGCCACTTTCAAAAAAGTAATAGCGTAACTTCGTCCCATTGACCCACTTTCGCCCGATCATTTGAATGAGTCGGACGCGATCTGGAGAAACGCTTGGATCAAAAGTACGTGGCTTTACGGCTGGCAGTTTGCAGTGTCGCTGAAGACCACTGCTGTAGTGCCCATTACCTGTACTTTTGCTGTCAATGCCGAGTTTAGCTTCAATGCGGTCAATGCGTTCTAGTAATTGTTCAAGCTGTAGCGAACTCTTTTGAAAAATGTCAGTCATCACCAATTCCTCCAATCTTTAAACTGGAACGGTACAACTCCTGCCTATTAAAACTCTTACGGATTATGGATAAATTAAAACCAAATGGTTATTTTTGAACATGCAGCTCTGTCGCACGTTCAAAAATTAAGTTGCGGGTTTTATTAAATCCACGATCCTACACACTCTTCAGCTCTACCATCAAAACAATATGCAGGATGATGTCTAACGTTAGATAAATTAATATGAATCCAGAACTTACAAATTACAGGTGATATAGATCTATAGTTTGCAAAATGCTGTTTATGCAGATGGCGATCGCCCCTCTCACATGAAGCGTTTGGGAAACATCACAAGCTCTCGATAAACTCCTCAACACAACAACGCGCCTACAAGATGGCGATCGCATTCCCAAGAGTTCTGACGCGATCGGTTCCAATGAGGATTAGCTTGCTTGGCGATCGCTATTGTTCTCGATGTAACGGCGCAATACGGAGTTGATTTTGCTTTAATTTCAAAATATAAGCAGATTGTTCAGCACCAAAATTGTTGACTGCGGTTCTGACGCAACTTTTAGGAATTTCTTTCAATGGCTAACTCAAGGGCTGCGATCGCTTGCTCACGCTTAACACTGGGAAAGTGATCTAAGAATTCATCGAGTGAATCACCCGCTTCAAAATAGTCGAACAACGTTTTCATTGGCACACGAGTTCCAACAAAAACAGGAGTTCCTCCCAGAATATCAGGATCACTATGAATCACACGGGTTGCGGCTGTCATATCAACTACCCACTGGCAAGGAACTCTTCGATCTCAGCCTACAACTTCGTTTCAGGTAGCTTAAGCATAGCTCGAACATGCTCTTGGAATGCGGGTAGGCCACCTTGATTCTGCCAATGTTGCTGAAAAGTGGGCATCGTTTCTAAAAACATCACATCACCACCTTGATAGGCTTTCACGGAGTAACCAAATACCTCATCTGCTTTTGCAAAACTTGGCGGCTCTTGCCAATTAATCACCCACTGTACTTCAACAATTCGATAAATATTGAAATCGCCCTGCCATTCCTCACGCTCTGCTTTGTAATCAAGTACTTCTACAAGATGTGTAACATAACCGCTTTGCCGAACTAGAATCAAATCTCCTCGTTGTGGTTTATTAGCGTTACCTTCGTCATTTTTCCAGGCTAACTTAAAAAGGTTTCCAATTTTGAAAGCTTGGTAAGCCCAAGGCTCCTGATCTTTTGGTTTTACGTTCTTTGTCCATTTCAAATTTTGTAGGTTCATGGATTGCTCCTGAAAAATCGCAGGTCGGATGAGGAATGAAATTCAACGGCAAACTCTTACTAATATTGGGTTTCACTAGACTCAACCCAACTTACGTAAAACTTATGTTGAACATGTGTAAATAACGCTTTAACGGTTGTAGTCAAGTAGCTCTAATAGTTTTGCAACTGCACCGATAGATAGTAATAATACACTATGGTATAGGTGTTAATCTTCTACCAACGTAATGTATCTCGTACTCGGTCTATCCAATACCCTTTATGTACAACTCTGACATACTGATTTGGATAGTTCTTTCGCAACTCTTGCTTGGTATGCCGTACCATGAATTGCCAGTTGCCAGATAGGACATAAGTTGCATTACCCTCAATTGGGCATTCAAGAACAACTTTGCTTGTGTAGTTAAAAGTAAAGACAACGTAACCCAGCCATAAATCAGTGCCTATGTAACACTCTTTAGGATTAAGTGCTTTAAGCTCGACAAGTCTTTGCCATTCAATTGCTCGGCCAGCTAAGTCAGTTGGAAAGTACGCTGCTTCGCGACGATAGTAGGCAATAACATCATTTATACTCCATGAACCTGGTGGGAGAAGCTCAAAAGCCAGCCTTTTAATAGGGATATTGTCTTCGTAATACCAAATTTCTTCACCTCCTCTGAATGGATCGGGTAGGTCTGTTTTGCAATCACCACAGATTGGTTTAAATCTAAGACTATGAGGACGAATCCTGTTTCGTTTGCTACAGCTTGGGCAACGTTCGATTGGATAATTTTCAGACACTTTATATCGGCAAAAAAGTTAGTACATCAATCTAGTATTCCCAAAAGAAAATAGTTGCCTATACTTGTTTATGAAGCTCTAACTGATCGCCCTTCATTCCAACCCATCACCTACTCCACGCATATCAAGTGATTTTTAGAACATCGGCTATTGCTGCATATGGGTGTGTATTTCCTGAGTGAATCACGTCATTCCCTGCATGAGTTAAAACTGTGGCTCCTGATTGCTGGATATTGGCCGATCATCGTTGCCCAGTCTTGAATGGGTAGCCAATGGTTCTACTTTGAACAGGATGATTGTCATCTGGAGGCGGAAAATTCCTGATTAAAGCAACACAAATGTTGTTTTAGTGGGGAATCTTCCTGTTTCGAGTTGAACGCTTCTCTCTATGAATTAGGGAGCGTGTTTCTTTAAAGAGGAAAATCTCCGACTAAAGCAACAATGATGTTGTTTTAGTCGGGAATCTTGCTGGTTCGATATAAAACCGTCCACTTTTAGATTGGAACTCTGGTTGTTTGGGATAGGATCGTGCTGCTCCGATCGCTTTCCCTCATCCATATATAGTGTGGGTGTGGCAATCGCTAGCCTCAGGGGTGCATCGGATGGGATTACCGCCATTCAGGCAGACCTTTGGCCAAAGTTTTTTCTGGATCAAGCTATGACCAGGGGCGGATTTCCGAACAAAACCCCACCCGATCGAACCAGACAGGTATTCTAAATAACTGAGCATAAACGGTAGCAGATAGAATATATTCAGCAAAGGTTCTCAACATTTCGGTAAGGCACGGAGCGGCGTAGCGCATGGGTAAGGTCGTTGGCATTGACTTGGGGACAACAAATTCAGTCGTTGCTGTGATGGAAGGCGGCAAACCCGTCGTGATTGCCAACGCCGAAGGAATGCGGACGACTCCTTCTGTGGTGGCCTTCAGTAAGGATGGTGAGCATCTGGTGGGCCAGATGGCGCGGCGACAGGCGGTGTTGAACCCTCAGAACACGTTTTATGGAGTCAAGCGGTTTATTGGGCGACGCTATTCCGAGCTGAGTCCCGAATCGAAGCGGGTGCCCTACACGATCCGCAAAGACGAGAACGCCAACGTCAAGATCAAGTGCCCTCGCCTGCAAAAGGAATTTGCGCCGGAAGAAATTTCGGCGATGGTACTGCGAAAGCTGGCCGATGAGGCGACTCGCTACCTGGGCGAACCCGTGACGAGTGCAGTGATTACGGTTCCGGCTTATTTCAACGACTCACAGCGACAGGCGACCCGCGATGCCGGACGAATTGCTGGCCTGGAAGTGCTGCGCGTGCTGAATGAGCCGACTTCCGCTTCATTGGCATATGGCCTGGATCGGCGGGAAAGTCAGACGGTTCTTGTGTTTGACCTGGGGGGCGGCACGTTTGACGTATCTATCCTGGATGTGGGCGATGGCGTGTTTGAGGTTAAAGCCACCAGTGGCGATACTCAGCTCGGTGGGGCTGATTTTGACAAAAAAATTGTGGATTGGCTGGCCGACCAGTTTCTAGAACAGGAAGGCGTGGATCTGCGACGCGATCGCCAGTCTCTCCAACGAATTATGGAGGCGGCAGAAAAGGCCAAGATTGAGCTATCGGGAGTGAGCGTCACGGAGATCAACCTGCCGTTTATTACTGCAACCGAGGATGGCCCCAAGCATCTCGAAACGCGCCTGACTCGCTCTCAATTTGAGGGATTGTGTACCGACCTGGTGTCACGACTGCGGGCACCTGTGAAGCAGGCGTTGAATGATGCCGGACTTGGCCCCATGCAGATTGATGAGGTGGTGCTGGTGGGTGGCGGTACCCGGATGCCAATGGTGAAGGATCTGGTGCGATCGCTCATCGACCTGGAACCCAATGAGAACGTGAATCCTGATGAAGTGGTGGCGATCGGGGCCGCGATTCAAGCTGGAATTCTAACTCAGGAAGTGCGAGACATTCTGCTGCTGGATGTGACGCCCCTGTCGGTGGGGTTAGAAACCATCGGCGGCGTGATGAAGAAACTGATCCCGCGCAATACGACGATCCCGGTGCGGCGATCGGATATTTTTTCCACATCCGAGAACAATCAGACGATGGTGGAAGTCCATGTGGTGCAGGGTGAGCGCGAGATGGCGGCTGATAATAAATCATTGGGCCGCTTTAAGCTGATGGGCATTCCTCCGGCTCCGCGCGGTGTCCCTCAAGTGCTGGTGTCGTTTGACATCGATGCCAATGGCATTTTGCAGGTGACAGCCCTGGATAAAACCACGGGCCGAGAGCAGGGGATCACCGTGCAGGGGGCATCCACGCTCAGCGAGTCGGAAGTGCGCCGGATGATCCAGGATGCTGAGAAGTTTGCCCAGCAAGACCGTGAGCGGCGGGAGCGGGTAGAAAAGCGGACGCGTGCGGAAGCTCTGACGTTCCAGGCCGAACGCCAGTTGCGCGAGGTGGCTCTCGACTTTGGGATGCAGTTTGCCAGCAACTACCGCCGCAAAATCGAGAATCTGATTCAAGAGTTGCGCGATGCCCTGAACCGCAACGACGAGCGCACGATTGATGTGGTTGAGGCGGATCTGCGCGACGCGCTTTATGAGCTACAGCGGGAAGTCTACCAGTTCAACAAGGAAGAAGAAGAGGACGGCGATTTCTTTGGCTCCATCAAGCGCACCCTGTTTGGGGATGACGATGATGAGCTACCCTTCCGCGACAGCTGGGACAATCGCGATAGCTGGGATCGCTCGTATTCCTCGCCTCGTTCGTACTACGATAACCGACCGGGGTACGACGATCGCTCTGAGTATGGGCGTTCAGGGTTGAGCAATGGCGATCGCTCCAGCTATAACGACCGTTCGGGCTACGACGATCGCTCCAGCTACAATAACCGTCCAGGGTATGACAACCGTTCGGGCTACAACGATCGCGCAGGGTCAGGCTACAACGATCGCGCTGGCTACAACGATCGCAATGACCGGGATTACGATGATCGTGGTAATCGGGGCGATCGCGGCTATAGCGATCGGGGCGGCTATGACGATCGATCCAAATCAGGCAATCGTGGCTATAACGATCGGGGAGGGTATGACAATCGCTCAGGGTATGGCGATCGCTCTGGTCGGTATGACAATGATGATTGGGATGATGACGACGATTGGCTCTAGATGGTGTGTCGTGATCTGTGAGCTTTAATTCTGAGTCGAGTAAAATGGCTCAAAGCTTGCAGGGTGAATTTAATGTCTCTGCCCCTCCTCGTGTCGTCCGTCAATCTGGTTACAGCAGGGATAGAGGCGTAGCTCCGCTGCATCTCTATCCCGACTGTGAACCCCAAAAATACAGCACATATATAGTCATCTTTAGATTGAATGCAAAACTTTCGGAACTATTACGCCATTCTGGGAGTTTCCAGAGAAGCCACCGTTGAAGAGATTAAAAAATCGTATCGTAAGCTGGCGCGGCAATATCACCCGGATATGAATCCGGGCAATAAGGAGGCGGAGGAAAAATTTAAGGATATCAGCGAAGCCTACGAGGTGCTATCAGACACGGGCAAACGCTCTCAATATGACCAATTTAGCCGTTTCTGGAACAAGAGTGGCTTTCAAGGGGGAACGCCGCGCACGAAAGCCTGGAACGAACGCCCCACGGGTGGTCGAGTGTCGATTGAAGACGTTGATTTTAGCCAGTTTTCCGATTTCAATACCTTCGTGGATCAGCTTCTTAACCGCAAGGAAACGGCTCCGTCTACGCGCACGGCAACGGCTGATCCGTTTCGTCCCGGTACGACTAAAACGGCATACACCGTCTCTCGCCCTAATGCCGCACGCAATGCAGAAGCGCGTTTAACGGTGCCGCTCGAAAAAGCCTATGCCGGAGGTCGGGAGCGGATTCGCCTGGAAGATGGGCGATCGCTGGAAGTGAATATGCCTGCCGCGATGGTAACGGGCCAAAAAATTCGCCTGAAGGGGCAAGGCGTTTCGGGCGGCGATTTGTATTTGAAGATTGAAGTGGGTTCTCATCCCTTTTTTAAGGTAGACGGGGCCGATATTTCATGCCAGGTTCCCATTACCCCTAGCGAAGCGGTATTGGGTGGCCCGATTGAGGTGCCGACGCTGGATGGATTTGTGAAAATGCTGATTCCTGCTGGGGTGCGCTCCGGGCAGAAGTTGCGGTTGGGCGGGAAGGGTTACCCGATTAACGGTCGGCGTGGCGACCAGATTGTGGAACTTCAGATTGCCATTCCCAAAGATCTGACGGACATGGAACGCGATCTGTATGAGAAATTGCGTCAGATCGAAACCTTCGATCCGCGTGGAGATTTACCTGTGTAACCCGATCATTTCTCAAATCTGATCGGGGTCAATTCCCAACGCTTTGAGGCGTTCTGCTAAAGCTTGCGATCGCTGTCTCTCCTGTTCCAACTGTTTTCCGCCTGTTCTGCGAGTTGGTGTTCCTGTTCTGCCCGTTGCGAAATTTCCGCATAGTTCAGAAATGGCTCTCCATCGGGACGGTAAAGCTGTAACCCTGCGTCAGAGCGCTCAAACCGAATCTGTAAGCGAGGGCTGACCCAGTTATTCATCGGGTCGATCACGTCTAAGCCTTCACTGCCCCGCAGCCAGCCACTTAAATCGTTATCTTCTGGGGCATACAGGTAGTATTCCTCCACGCCGTAGCGGTTGTAGAAGACCTGCTTCTTATGCATCTCTGTCCTCGTTGTGCTGGGCGAGAGAATTTCGAATACGACCTGCGGCGCAATCTGATCTTCCGCCCACTGTTTATAGGAGCCGCGATCGCCTTTGGGTCTGCCAAAGGCCACCAGCACATCCGGCGCAGTGCAAATATTGGGGCTACCCTGAACCGAATACCACAGCAAATCTCCCGCTACAAATACATCCGCGCGATCGGCAAACAGCCAATCCAGATTTTGCTGAATCACTACAATCCAGCGGAATTGCTTGGTATTATCGGCCATCGGTCGGCCATCGCTGTCAGGATAAATGACCTCGGTGTGGAGGAAGGCTGTAGCTGAGAAACCATCATCTCAACTCCCATCACGGTTGGAATAGTGTGATTTCACGCTAACATGCGATCGCCCGTTTGGAAAACCACTGCACATTCTCCTGCGAAACCGATTCTTTTTGTGCACCCGTCGGGCGAACAAAACCAATCGGTGGTTGTGCATTATAAGAACTGCTGCACAGCCTCAGCGATCGCTTAATATTTAAAACTGTCCTTCGGTTGGCCATCATGATTCCCGTATTACCCGCCTTTATTTACATTGCTGCCGTTTTAGGTGCGAACTACACTGCAACCTGGTTTCTGCACTTTCCGTACTTCGGGCAAGTCTCGCTCGGTACTTTTATTTTTGGATTGACCTTCACCCAGCGCGATCGCCTGCATCATCATGGGCGCACCTGGGTGTATGGCGCGATCGCCGTAGCCGCGATTACCAATGTCTTGATGAGTGCCTATCTGGGCGTACCCTTCCGCATTATTTTGGCTAGCTTTACGGCGATCGTGATTGCAGAAAGCGTCGATACTGAGATTTACCAAAAGCTACTGCAAAAGCGCTGGATGTTTCGAGTGGCCAGTTCCAATGCCGTTAGCGTTCCGCTGGATACTGTGCTGTTTGGCTTAATCGCGTTTTTGGGCGTTCTGTCGCCCCTGCAATTACTTTCCCTATTTGTAGGCGAGATTTTAGTGAAGTACACCATTGGCCTGATCAGCGCCGTTTGGAAAAGCCGAGAGATGGAACGAGTTAGCCCATCCGCTTGACTGGCCGAGATTGAACTGCCACTGATTGGAGATTTTGCGTCTCTGACGAAGACGCAAAATCTCCAATCAAGTTTTATAGCAGTACTAAGGATCGCGAACAAATTAAAACCAAATTTTTAATTGTTGAAAGCGCGGCTCTGCCGCGCTTTCAACAATTAAGTTTCGGGTTTTATTAAATCCACGATCCTAAGAGAAAGGTGGGATTGACTTGCAACCCCACCGTAGTTTCCATCTTGAACTATGTGTATCCTGTAGATGCACCACTGCTTACGATCTAGCACTGATCAAGTGCACAGCCCGCAAGATTATGGTCGTAGTGTAGACTTAACGACTCGGTATTAATTGTATCCCCAGAGATTAATTAGATCGGTAACGATACGTAATTATTTAATGACGATAAATTTCTTAACTTGGTTTATGGCGATCGCCCTTGTTGCCACCATCGGTTTAGGTGCCATGATTTGGGCCTACAAAGGGGCTGGAAGTGTCGCTGTTTTGTTTAAAGAACCACTGAATCCATCACCGATTCCGACGGATGCGGGTGGTGAAGTAGCAGAGCTGTTTCAGCAGGGTATTGAGGCGTACCAATCGGGTGCGTATCGTCGAGCTGTTGATCATTTCAGCGCTGCAATTCAGAAGGATGATACATTCGCAGAAGCGTACCACAATCGAGGATTGGCACTGGCTAACCTGCGTCAAGATGCTGAAGCCGTCAGAAATTTGATGAAGGCTGGTGATCTCTATCTGGAACAGGGCAATCAGGATGCGATCGTGCTACTCAAGCAGCATTTGGAAGTGATGAAAGGAAGCACGAGGTAGGAGTGGAGGGCAGGAGTTAGGGATGAAGGGAGTGGGAGGATAAGGGAGATAGGGAGGATAGGGGAGAGGGAAGACAAAAGCGTTGCGGTCTTTCCTACACCCAACACCCAACACCCTCATTTCCCTTTTAACGGCCAGACAATCGACTCTCCAAAGCATTTAATCGTGCTTCTAGCTGATCCATTCGTTCTTTTTGTTCGATCGCCAGCGTGGCAAGCCGATCAAACATCGGATCAGACGACAACACACCTCGTGTTGGGCTGTTTGGGCTGGGGGCAGGTTGAGAAAAGCGAATTCCAGCCGCGTTACTCAAGCGAGAAACCTGGCTGGCCAACCGACTAACTTCTGAACGCAACGTCGTATTGTCAGATTCCAGTCGAGAGATGCGAGCGCCCAGGCTCGACACAGACTGAGCCGGGGCAGAGTTCTGTAAAGGAATGAGGAGAAGGAGCAAAACTGCTAAACAGATGCCAAGCAGGTACGGCATCTTCAAAAATCGCTTGAGCATAAATTCATTGTTGCAATGCCTCTAGTACCAGAGTGCCAAACGGATGTTGAAACGGGCACTTTCGATAGACACATCTGATAAGCTTATCCAAATGATGGGCTTACCCGAACTGTTGGGGCCAGAAAATAGATCCCTGTAAGCCGATGTAAACCAGGGCTAGCAGGCTAATCAATAACAGAAGCGTGAGGCTTTTAGTAATCTTACGACCGACCTTCATAATGCAGACGCAACAGAGAGCATCTCAATTCTAAAGGGACAAGGCTACCTCAGAAACGTAAGTTCAAAAGCCCGATGTGGCGCACGCGTCGCGCCTGCCATATCGGGCTTTTGGGAGGAGAATTGCGGGTGAAACTCACATCATGCAACTAAATGTGCGTTGAGACTGTAGGATTCCGGGGGGTGGAGGGTATAAACTAATTCAGCAATGCGTTCTTGAAACAGCCAGGCAAAAAACTCCGTCTCTTTTCTAGCGCTGCGTCTCAGTTCGGGGGGTAGATTAGGCGCGACTGTTACATAAGATTCAATGGATTCTTCTAACAGGTCGAAGATTTCTTCTAGCGAAGCATCTTCATATTGCAAAGCGCGATCGGCTAATTCGGGTGTTAATTCAGATTGCAACGCTTGATCGACGACGTCTACTGAAGACGGCAGCTCAAGTTCTCTCTGGGTTGAATACTCTAGGGTTCTAAATTGCGGTGTCATAATCGGTTTCGTTTCGCAAATACAACGTGTGTAACCGTTCTCACTGGTTCAATCCGAAATTTGCAAAATTTGTTGCACCTTTTCTCAGGCGATCGCATTAACGCAGTCGTCTGATTGGAAGTGACTTGGGGCTTTTTGCAAAATCGTTATCTAACCTCATCAACACCATCAGCGCCATCTCAACTGAGATATATGGCAGCCATCGAAACGTTTAGGACAGTGAGTGTAGGGGCTTTGCACCCAGCCAGGGGCTCTACCCCTGCATCCCGTTCTAATTAACTCTTCGATTGCTATGTCTCAACTGAGAAAACACAGATGGCATCCAGAATTTTGGTGTGAAAAAAGATTTAAGCGGTAGATGTTATATATGAAGTTTCAGTATGGCCTTTGATTTGGGGGAATGTTATCGCCCTTTAGGATGAGGCAATTGGATGATTATAGTAATTGAGATTACGATTCCTGATCGAAGTTAAATGGAGAACAGAACTCAAACCCTTTCGTACTCAAGCTTCTGCTCAAGCTTTGTTTCTGCAAACTATCGCTATGCTCAACGTTTAATTTGTGATTCTTAACGCAACGTTGGGAACAAGTGATTCGAAATATCGTGTCCGTTGTGGCTCGTATTAACGTGAGTCTCCAACAAGGGGGGTAGTAGTGCAGCGCACTACTACCCCCCTTGGGAAAACGAAAAGAAAACACGTTTTCTTAGGAATTTGACGAACGCGAAAAAGGGTGTCCCGCACGTCGTGCGAGACACCCTTTTTCGCCATTTCAACCGCGCGACAAACCGCTGAAATGACGCTATAGGAATCGTTGAGATTGTTAGGACAGGGGGTATGGGGGCTGCGCCCCCAGCCAGGGGTTCCACCCCTGCACCCCGTTCTAACTACCTCCTCGATTGCTACATAAATTCATTCGACATTCAGCTCCTATCACCCAATACCCAACACCCTACTCCGGGGGCAACTCGCCCAGAATGGTGAACCGGATGTGATTGAGTGCCAAATCCCCGATCGAAACATCCAGCGATTGATCGGGCGTGCTGATGGATTCAAACGAAATGCCCTTACTCATTTCAACGTGATACCAGGGCAGACCCATGAAAAAGCGGGTGGGGTATGGCCCCCCTTCGACCACATCATCTACATTGGATTCCATCGGAAACCAGCCCATCCCCGGCACATAAAACTCAATCCACACGTGATTGAAGTCTGGTTCCAGCGGGACACCTTGACGGTCGGCGTAGGGTGGGCACTTATAGCGTCCGACGGTGCGGCAGGCGATGCCATTTAACCGGGCCAGGGCTAGCAGCAAGCCTACATACTCGCCACAGGAGCCGCTGCCCCGCTCTAGGGCCACATCTGGGGTATCAATGTGAGGTTTGATCGCGTAGGAGAGGCGATCGTAAACATAGTTGCGGATCTTTAGAATCTTACGCAGCAGATTGGTTTCCGTACCGATCGCCTCTCGTGCCGCTGCGGTGATGACGGGCGTATCCATGGCCAAATCATCATCATCGACCAGGTATTGCCGCTGAAATTCGACCGATAGCGGTGGTATCTTTTCGACATCGCGTGGCGTCAGGTGATATTTAATCCCGCGCAACTCCAAGAGTGCTTTCCAGCCGAAGATTCGTCCCTGATGTGGGGTGAGTTTGTCAAACTTAAAGACCGCGACGCGCTGCCCGTCTACCAGCTTCTCAGTGAACGGCATTCCAATAGGTTCGATGCGTTTGAGGGTTTGGCGATGGGTTTCGGCGGGTAAGGCAATCTGCCATTCCAATCCTTCAATCTCAACTTCTTCGAGCGGTGAGATCTCTTCTACATAAAACATCTCAACCAGATAGCCATTTGAAATGGCGTAATGGTTGGCCCGGTCGTAGCGGAAGTAAAGCGGATGAATGAAAGTGCGATCGCGAAAGGTGAGCTGAAATGGCTCGTCAGGGTTGTTCGGGTCATCCCGAATGTAAGCTTCTTCCTGAGAATAAGCGACATATAGCTTGGCCTGTCCCGTGTGTGGATCAGGGTGAAACGCGATGCCGCTGGGGTGGCTGAATGGAGTGAGCACGCTAAATTGCACATCCCCGGTGGCCCGATCCATGCAGTAAACCGTTTGTTCGGTGCGATCGCACACCCACAGTTCCTCATCGCGCACGGTCAGATTCTCAATACCGACACCGGGAGCCGGGAATTTGGTAATCTGCCGCGCGGTAGCCCGGTCAAAGATCAGAATATATCCGGCCTTTTGGCAGGCGACATACACCGTGGATTTCCAAACCGCTACCCCGTCTGCCGGGTAGGGCAGGGTTACAAACGGCTGGGGCGTAAAATCGTCAAACGTGCACCAGTACACCTGATTTTCCTTGGTAAACCAGATGCGATCGTCCGTCACCGACAGCCCGGTGGCATCCATAAAATCTTGAACATGGTGTGGGTTAAGGACGGTGGTATTATCATTCGTTGGGTCAATCTGAACCAGATAGCCACGAACGGCATCCATTGCCAATAGAGAGTCACCATGAGACGCAAGGCCATACATGGCGTATACCCCGATGGGCCTGATAATCCGCCATTGCGGACTGAGGTGAGAGGCAACAGGCTGGGATGTAGAAGAAATAGGGGCAGAACTAAGATCGAGCGACATAATGGCAAGAGTCTCCGGCAAACCTTCCCGATCATAAACAATACGGTGGGTTGCAATATGTATTACCGCGATCGTCTCTAGTTTTAAGTGTGGAGAATGCCTATCTAGAGACAGAATTTATGGCTGTCGCCACATCCATTAGGGTTATTGAAAAACCAAGGAGATGTGGGGGCTTTGCCCCCAGTCAGGGGTTCCACCCCTGCACCCCGTCCTAACTAGCCCTTCAATTGCTATAGCTGTTGCCACATCCATTGGGGACTTGAGAAACTAAGGAGATGTGGGGGGCTGTGCCTTCAGCCAGGGGTTCCACCTCTGCACTCCGTCCTATGCTATGTAGTATTGCAGCATCGTAGTATTGCACTATCCAGCTAACTGTTCAGCTTGATGGGTAACGCAACAGTAACCGTGGTACCCAATCCGACTTTGCTATCCACCTCAATGGCTCCACCCCATACATCTACGCAACGTTTAACAATGGATAACCCCAGTCCGGTTCCTTGAATTTTGCCAACATTGCTGCAACGGCTGAAGGTTTCAAATAATCGAGGCTGATCGGCTTCGGGAATGCCAATGCCGCGATCGCTCACACAAAACACGATGGTATCATTTCGATACTGAACCTCAAGCTGAACTTCTTCATGGATTGGAGAGTATTTCAGTGCATTGGAGATGAGATTAGCAAGAATATGTTGTAAAAGACTGGCATCCAATTCTATTAAAGTTAGATCGGTTAAGTAATTTAGAGTAATGGGATGTTGATGGTTATCGCTATATTGAAACGAGTTAATTAATCCTTCACAAAATTCCTTGAGATCCAGGGGTTTTAGTTCAAGTAAGAAATGACCTGTCTCTACTTTTCCTAATAAGATCACCTCATCTAAAAGCTGACACATGTGATTAATCACGGTAGATATCTGCTGGGAATAAAATGCTTTTCGTTCCGCTTCGAGAGCACCGTCAAAGCGGAGTAGCATTTCGCTCATGACTCGCAGAGTGCTTAAGGGATTGCGAAATTCATGAGAAACCATTGAGATAAAATAAGACTTTAATTGGTTGAGTTCTCGTTCTTTATCCAGTGCTTCCAGCGTAGCTCGTTCGCTGTCTTTGAGTTGCTGAATAATTTGCGATCGCTCCAGTGTGTATCGAATACTGCGCCTGAGTAATTGAGTCGTGACTTGATCTTTAACCAGATAATCTTGTGCGCCTTGGGCCATTGCCTGTAGGGCTAACTCTTCATCATCAAAAACGGTCAGGATGATGATGGGAACATCCGGTACCGCTTGATGAAACTGAGAGATGGTATCTAACCCATCCGAGTCAGGTAGTCGCAAGTCTAATAAGGCCACCTGAAAGCGATCGGTCTGACAATAGGCGATCGCATCATCTAATCGCTCAGCATGAATCAGCGTCCAGTTTCCAGTCGCCGCCCGAAAAAACACATGCTGAAATAGCTGAGCATCTGTGGGGCTATCTTCCACCAATAAGACTTGCAGGGCTTCTGAATTCATGGCACTGATTGTCTCAATCCTGAGCGTTTAGGGTTTGTTCTGAATTCGGTCGGGATAGAAGGCTTAGGGTGTGGTTTAAAATCCTCAAACCCTGATGGAGGTAGGACTGAGTGCTGAGTATTTCCCCCTTCCCTTTCTCAGCCCTCAGTCTTCAGCACCTTTAAAACATGCCCCAGTGTGATTTGAAATTACTCACCCGGTAACTTAACGGCTGCTAACCAGAACTCGTTAATCAATCGAACAACATGGATAAATTGGTGAATATCGATCGGTTTTGTGACGTAACAATTGGCGTTGAGGTTGTAGGAGCGCAAGACATCTTCTTCATCGGTCGATGTGGTCAGAATCACAACCGGAATCCGCTTAAGTGACTCATCGGCCTTGACTTCTGCCAGCACTTCTCGGCCATCCATCCCCGGCAAGTTGAGATCTAGCAAAATCAAGTCAGGTCGGAGAGCACCAGCAAATTCCCCCTGACCGTGCAGATACTCCATCGCCTCCTCACCATTCTCTACCCAGTGTAAATTATTGGCAATTTCAGCTTTACTAAACTCGCGAATGGTCAGATTGGCATCACTAGGAGAATCTTCAACCAGCAGGATTTCAATAGGACGATGAACTGGACGGCTGTTCATAAATTAGACGACTGCTCTACTGCACGACAGGGAAGCGTAAACCAGAACGTGGTTCCTTTTTGAGGCGTTGATTCGGCCCAAATCTGCCCGCCATGTCGCACCACGATCTTTTTACAAATGGCTAACCCGATGCCCGTTCCGGGGTATTCTCGCCGCGTATGGAGCCGCTTAAACACCTCAAAGATGCGATCGAGATATTGAGGTTTAATGCCAATGCCATTATCCTCTACCTGAAAGAGGATGTCTGTCTCTCGCTGAGTGGCGCGAATGTGAATGCAGGGATGGTCTTGTTTACAAAACTTAATTGCATTGCTGATCAGGTTTTGGAACAGTTGCACCAGTTGGTTTTGATCTGCATAGAGCGTCGGAAGTGACTCAATGGTGATGTCAGCACGGCTCTCCGCGATCGCCACCTGCAAGTTTCGCATTGCCTCTTGCAGGACGGTGTTGCAATCTGTAAGCGCAAAGTCCTTGCCACGAGTGCCCACCCGCGAATAGGCCAGCAGGTCTTGAATCAAGTGCTGCATTCGCTTGGCCCCATCGATCATGAACTCGGCGTAGGATTGGGCCGTTTCGTCAAAGCGATCGCCATATTCGCTCATCAGCAATTGCGTATAGCCTGTTACTGCCCGCAACGGTTCCTGTAAATCGTGCGACGCGACGTAGGCAAACTGTTCTAGCTCTTGATTCGATCGCTGCAACTCTTGATTGGATTGCTGCAATTGTTCAGTGACTTCGGTTAATTGAGCCGTTCGTTCGGCAACACGCTGTTCCAGTTCTTCGTTCAGCTGCAAAATTCTCAGTTCGGCCTGTCTACGTTCCGTAATGTCCTCAATTGCTGCCAGGATGCAGGTTGTCTCGTCAACCTGAAGAAATTCCGCCGACATATGGCACAGAATGGCTTCCCCGTTGCGTTTTTGCAGCCTGGCCTCGTAGTGTTTGAGACAACCCTGCGCTTCCAATTGCTGAATCATGGTGTGGCGATCGCCCACATCCTGCCAAATCTGCAACGCCATTGTAGTTTGCCCAATAGCTGTCTCCCGCTCAACGCCAAACAACCGCTCAAATCCGTGATTCACATCTAAAATGAATCCTGTTCCGAAGGTGATGATGCAGTTGGCGATCGGGCTGCTATAAAAGGCTTTGGCAAACTTATCCTCTGACAATCGCAGTGCCTCTTCAGCCTGCTGCCGTTTTTGATTGGCGCGCAGGGCCAAAATGCCAAAACTTAAGCTGTCTGACAGTTCGGTCAGCAGGGTCATCTCTCGCGGAGTAAAGGCATCGGCTTCTGCCGAGTAGATGTTCAGCGTTCCCCAAACCGCTTCGCCATCCAGCAGCGGTAGCACCAGTGACGATTGATAGCCTCGCTGCTGCGCGGCTTCACGCCAGGGCGCGAAGTTAGAGTCATGCAGCATATTTTGACAGGCGATCGGCTGGCGTGTTCGAATGGCTCGGCCCGTTGGCCCCTGCCCCCGTTCTGTATCGGCCCAGGTAATATTTACCGTTCTCAAGTATTCAGCTTCATGTCCCGCCCAGGCAACGGGTTGAACGCTTCTGGCCTCGTCATGACACACGTAGCCGACCCAGGCCATCCGATAAGCTGCTTCTTCGGTAATTAGTTGACACAGGGTGTGCAGCAATGCCGCTTCATCCACCGCCCGAATCACGGCCTGTGTACAGGCGCTCAAGACTCGCAAGGCGCGGGTGACAACCTGAAAATCACGCTCTAGTGTCTCAAGTTGATTTTGAGACGGGGGATTGGGCGGAGAGTCCACAGTGGAAAATACAGAGAGAAATGAAATTGGTAGTGGTATTTATAGCGATTTTCAAGCGCTTAAAACCCGGTTGTTTTTTTGAGAACCGCGCGGAGCGCGACTCTCAAAAAAACAACTGTAGTTTACCCAAGCGAGAATCGCTGTTTGTAAGGATTTTTTGTTGCGTGGGTGAAGCCCGCGCAACAAAAAATTCCTTAACTTTTCAGGACAAGGGGGTATGGGCGTCAACTCCATCCGGGGGTTCCATCCCTGCACCCCGTCCTAACGAACTTTTCGATTGCTATAGCAAACACTTTACAGCCATTCTGGCTGAAATTTGAGCAGGGTGAAGGGACGTAACCTTACTCTAACGATGGTTTGCAATCGGCCAGAATGGAACGCAGATTCACCACAGAACCGATAACCGCGATCGCCGGAGCGCCAAATTCCTGTTCCTCAATCTGGTGGACAATCGTTTCGAGTGTGCCGATTAGCTCCTGCTGTTCAGGTCGAGTGCCCCAACGAACGAGAGCGATCGGTGTGCTCAGCGGCATCCCTGCCAGTTGCAGTTGTTCAATAATGTAGGGCAGGTTGTGAACGCCCATGTAAATCACGATGGTTTCAGACCCGTGGGCGATCGCCTGCCAATTCACCGCCGGACGGTACTTTCCAGCCGACTCATGTCCCGTGACGAAGGTGACAGAGGAACTGTGGGCGCGATGCGTCAGCGGAATCCCGGCATAGGCTGGAGCCGCAATGCCCGATGTGATACCGGGAACAACCTCTACAGAGACGCCTGCCTGTACTAAATCCTCCATCTCCTCGCCGCCGCGTCCAAACATAAAGGGATCGCCGCCTTTCAGACGAACCACAACGGCATGGGTTTGCGCTTTTTCGATCAGCAGTTGCGTAATTTCTTCTTGCAGTAACGAGTGACGTCCCCGCCGCTTGCCCGCATTGATCTGCTCGGCCTGCGGGCCAATCATGGCGAGAATTTGAGGACTGACCAGCGCATCGTAAACCACGACATCGGCATGTTCTAAAAGCGCTTTTCCTTTGAGCGTAAATAATCCTGGATCACCTGGGCCTGCACCGACGAGATAAACCTTACCTGGAGATTGCTGCATGAATGAAGAAATAATGTGGCGATCGCTATAAAACTGCAAAGTATAGCTTACAGTTTGAATTCGATTAAAGGAACTGTAGGATGGCGCGGATTTCTACTGTGGGACAGACGCGAAGCGCGTTATAGGCGGCTCAAATTCAATACCGCATCGGCTAATGCGTCGCTGACACCGATGGGATCAGCCAGGTGAAACCGCACATAGGGATATTGCTGGGTGAACTGCGGCACGAGCTGGGCGATCGCATCCCAGATTCCACCCACAAACAAAAAATACGGCAAGATGGCGATCTCCTGACATCCCATCTGTACCAAACGGGCCACTTGCGAATCCAGATGGGGCAGAACAGACCAGTAGGCTGTGGTTGCCCCCAGTTCGGTCGCGATCGCTTCCACCGGATCATTGCCGCCGGGACGACGACTGCCGTGAGAAACGAGAATCGGGCTAACGGTTGCCGGACAGTTCCAGGCTGACATCAGCAGTGTTTTCCAATTTGGATGACTGCCCAAATGCGGCGAAATTTGAACTGTAATTTGGCTACCCAGAAGGCGTTGGGCGATCGCCACTTCGGTTGGAATATCTTCCATCACATGCACCCCCGGCAGCAAAAACAGCGGAATTACCGTTAGATGGCGGTGTCCGGCAGCGATCGCTCGTTCTGCACAATCCACAAGCTGCTGGTGAAACGGCTGCGGGTGTAATTCGAGAACGGCAGTTTCAACAAACGGTGGAGGGGCGATCGCAGGTTCAGACGCCGCTAAAACGGTCAATCCACCCGTGCTTGTCGTCTGATGGCTGCTATCTCTCAATCGTGGCGATCGTTCAGCCTGGTTTTGAGTGTTGATATGCTGCAAGCGTGCCAATACCAACTGCGCCAGGTGTAGCGCCGCAGTCTGAGGCCGGGGATCGCGGCTACCGTGCGAAACGAGCAGATAAGCAGAAGAATTCAAGATTAGAGTTGGGACTAGCATCTACCCCCTTATTTTAGGTGGTTGCTGTTGGATTCGTGGCGTGTTGCCCTCTGTGCCGAAAAGCCCGATTTTGCGTGCGTCGCACATGCAAAATCGGGCTATAGCAGTACTGATGAAGATTAGGACTGGGTGCAAGGGTGGAACCCCTGACTGGGGGCGCAGCCCCCACACCCCCTTTGGCCTAACGTGGATGCGAGTGTTATATCAAACAAATTCACCGGGTTAGTTTAGTTGCCGTTATTAGCCAGAATGAACGCCGGGGTCAGGCTGTCCTGAGCCAGGAAGTGATCGAGGTGGAAGGCTCGATCCTCCGAAGCCAACAGAATTTTTTCGTACAGGTAGCGAGTGGCGCGATCGCCTAAACTCTCAGCCTGTCCTGCCTGCCGTCGAAGCACCTTAAGGATGGCCTGCTCAGCCGCCAAATCATGCTCCACCATTTGACGGGCTGAATAAACTCCATCCGATTCGGGTGTGAAGCAACACAGCTCAGCCAATTTCGTGAAGCTGGCCGCAGGCACGCCACCTAGCCCATTCAGGCGTTCGCCCAACTCATGCACATGGCCTTGAACAGCCTCATAGCCATCCTCAAAAATTTCGTGAAGCGAGTAAAATTCAGCACCTTCTACTACAAAATGATGCTTTTGATACTGCAAATACAGCGCTTGAAAACTAGCCAAAGCGATGTTTAATCCTTCACAAACGGCTGTTGTAACGTTTAATTCCAAACCAATTGGATTGGAGCGAACGTGTTCAAATGAATACACAGCAGTTCCCATCTCAGACATAGCTTAATTCTCCACAGTATTGAGTCAATTCACTGTTCTCCTATCTGCCCTTGTCTGCCCTGCTCATTGCTTAATCTATCGGGGTTGTTCTAAACAGTCAACCATGATTTTTGAAGTTAAGTAACTCAATTTGTGATGAATAAAAATTTCTAACTTACTAAAAGTAATTCTCAAAAGTAATTCTCAATAGATATATAGCGATCCAAACCGAAATTTGAACGGGGTGCAGGGGTGAAACCCCTGGCTGGGGGCACAGCCCCACTCCCCCTGTTCACAACCTACTTGGGAACGCTATAGCAGTTCTGTTTGATTCGTGAAAGCGATCAGTTGTGAAGATGCCTGCCCGAAAGGTGAGCACCTTCACAACTGATTAAGGATTGCTATATAAGCTAAAGATTTTGCATAGTTTCTTCGTCATATTGTTGAGCTAAAATCTCAGCACTAGAGCTGGGTGTTAATGTCATTAAATCTTCAATATTTCGCAGCATAGTTTGACAAATCGTATCTAAGGGTAAGTCATTGGGATCACGACCGAACGGGTTTTCGATTTCGATTCCAATTTCTTCGATACCAAATAATGTAAAGCTGATTAATGCGACGATCGCCCCTGTCCACCAGGATAATTCGCTAACAAATTGAAAAGGCAAGGTGAGGCAGTACAGCAGTAAGAGCTGCTTGAGGTGAATGGCATAGGCGAGGGGCATGGGTGTTTTTAAGATGCGCTCACAGCCTCCCATCGCGTTCACCATTTCGTTTAATAATTCCTGCATTCCATGCAGTTGATAACTGGTTAAACATCCCCGCTGGTATTGCTGTTGCAAATAGTCTCCAATCCAGAAGGCAACTTCTAAGGGAGGATTCAACATTTCTTTCAGTTTGAAGAAGCGACTGGAGGATAAAACCGCTTCTAATTCGCTATTAATCGGTTCTTGCCGTAGATGTTGTTTGGTCGCGACTGCAAAGGCGACGAGTAAGCGCAGGGCAGAGCGTTTGGTCTGGCGATCGCTCACGTCTTTCTCAAGCACCGCCACCCAAATCTGGCGGGCTAAATTGCGAATTGCATTATTCAAATTGCCCCACAGGCGTCGTCCTTCCCAAAAACGTTCGTAAGCCGTATTCGTGCGAAACACTAACATTAACCCCAGCACGATATTCGGAATTAAACTCGCAAGAATGGGCACCGAAACGGGAACGCCCAAATAATAGAGGATAGAAATAAACACCCCAAAAGCTCCGCAAACCAAAGTGCGGGGAAGAATCGCTGGGATTACCGATCCACGGAACTGGAGGGCAACTCGAAACCAGGGACGTTTTTGGAACAACATAGAGTGTTACGGGTGGGTTCGACAAAGACTACAGCGTACAGGAAACGGTTTGCTGTACCGCTTCCAAGAATTTCTTCACAGTAGGAGAGGCATCATCCTGACGCCAAATCAGGGCGATCGCCGCTTGTGGGGTTGCTTCTTGCAATGCTTTGTAGACTACCCCAGTTCGCTGCAAATTTTGCAGTGACACGGGCACCAGCGCGATTCCCATCTCGGCAGCTACCAGACTGACAATTGTTTGCATTTGAATGGCCTCCTGCACTACTCTGGGGCTAAAGCTGGCCTGCTGACAGAAGCTAATAATCTGGTCATACAGACCGGGAGCCAGCGATCGGGGAAACAGGATGAAGGGTTCATTAATGAGCGATCGCACGGAGATTTGCTCCTGTTCGGCGAGCGGATGCGTTTCGGGCAGGGCGACGACCAGTGGCTCTTCAAAAATGGTCGTCAATCCAAATGTTTCGTCGTCAATCGGTGGCCGCAGTAGACCCACATCAATTCGCCCGTCTCGTAACCACTGCAACTGTTGGTCAGTCGTCAACTCGCGCAGAGCTAAATGGATGGCCGGAAAGGCTTTGTGAAACTGTTGCAGAATCGAGGGCAGGACATTGTAAGCGGCTGAACTGACAAACCCACTCGCCAGTTTCCCGACTTCGCCCCGGCTGGCCTGCTGGCCCATTTGAATCGCCTGGTCGAGCTGTTCAAAGATTTTCTGGCATCCTTCCAGGAAAAGGCTCCCCGCTTCGGTTAGCTGGACATTGCGTTTGGTGCGATGAAACAACGAGAAGCCCAGTTCATCTTCGAGCTGGCGGATTTGCTGACTGAGGGGAGGCTGCGCCATGTGCAGTCGCTCGGCTGCCCGTCCAAAGTGCAGTTCTTCTGCTACAGCCATAAAATATCGCAAGTGCCGCAGTTCCATGAGGTGTGCTATCTGTGTGCGCTATGAGCTAACCATCCAAGACTGGCAGGTGCTCTTATACTGGCAGTTAGGGCCGCCTG
>DATNPS010000584.1:0-28740 GCA_036703095.1 Crinalium sp.
AAACCCACCCAGATTCAGCGGCTTGTCGTTCACTGGGAAATACTCTAAAACCCCATTTTCCTGAATGATTTGGGCTTTGCGCTCCAGGATCGTGCTGACATCATCAATGGTCAATTTGCCATCATTCAGTGCGGCATAGGCGATCACCTGTCTAGCCTGCTTCAACGTCATTCCCAGAAGCGCCTGCACCAGCGTTTGCAGCTCCAGTTCAATCGGTTCAACCTGGAGTCGGTGCTTGGCTTTTAGCATCCGAACGACATCCGTGACCACCCGATAGAGTTCATCGCGTCCCGGTAGTTTCAGGTCGTAGTGAACCGCATCATGGGCGACTTCAGGCGGAATTTCAACACTATCGCCTGTGAGCACGATCGCTGAATGCGTTTGCCCAAACAGCTGAATCACTTCTCGAAACTGGCGGATTAGCGTAGGGTCGTTCTCAAAATGCTTAGAAAAGTCCTTCAGCCAGAAGATGGCCTTGGTGCTGACATCCTGAATGTGTTGCAGTACCTTCAGCGGGTCATCTGTCCCTTCCACGGGCGTTGGCTTGTTGGTTCCCGGTGGGGCATACTCATTTGTCCAGGGGGCTTGCAGAGAGGTGGGCGATCGCACCAGCCCACGCGTCACGCTCCATTCAAACATCGCCAGGTTCATCTCTTGTGTTGCCGATTGCAGCAACGCCTGCACCCGCTCCTCCTCCACGGTCTCGATGACAATCAGCGGATGAAACGACAGAACTAACGATTGAATATCGTGAATACTTTCCGACAGAGACGTGGGACTCAGGTGCATATTTTTTGTCCGGCGCATATTTTATGCATCACTGTCTTAGCACACGCGACCGAACGATGACGATGATCAAACAAATACCTTGTGAAATACTCAAGACTGCTCAACGTAGAGTATGTGCATTAAAGTGCTGAATATCAGCGATTACATCTTTCTCTACGAGATTGCTATGAAGTTTGAATAGAGATATCACCTACTCAATAAACTTGTACTTTACCGTGGTTTAGGTAATTTCATTCAGGTTCTAGTTTCATATCTTTGTCAAACTCAAACGGTAATAGTTATGTAATCGTTCGTAGAGGTTTAATTCATGGAGAATCGGGAAATCTCATTAGCTCAGGCAAACTTGAAGCTAGCACTTTGGCACGCAGAAGCAGAGTCAGTAAAAAGTAGTGATGTATATGCACAAATTCAAGAACTTGGTTTGCCGGAAGAAGTTGTAAGTCGCCTTCATGAACTGCTGACTTTTACTAAGAAGGTTGCAGGGAAGATTTTTGTTGTAGGCAAAATAATTCTTCTTAAAATTCTTGAGTTTGTTAAAGCTCATCCTTTTCTAGTTATCGGTTCTAGTATAGGTGCTGTTGTAGGGACTGCTATTGCAAGCCTAATAATCTCAGTTCCATTTTTAGGGCCACTTTTAGCTCCAGTAGCCTTGCTGTTGAAAGTAAGCATTACCGGAATCGGTGCCGTAGTTGGACATAGATTAGACAAGCAGTTTCAGGGTGTAGGCGATGATCTTATTGAGGTTTCTCAACTTTTCTTCGCTTTGCTCTCTAGAATACTCAATACAGTATTTCCTAACACTATTACTGATTAATAATCGGGCAAGCAGAAAAGTAATATGTCTAAAAAAATGACTAAGGAGCAATTGCTCAAGGCTATTGGACGGTTAGAGAAAAATCCAAACGATAGAGTTGGAATTTTGGCAGAAGTTGGTATTACAGCTGCGGGTGCTGTGGGTGCTGGAGCCGCCGCCGCTTTGTTTGGTGCAACCACAGCTGCTATACCTATTATCACAGTATTAACGGGCGCAACCATTCCTGTAGCTGCCCCTCTTGCACTGGTAGCAGGTGCTGCTGTAGCGGGTGCTGCTGCCATGTATGGGGTAGTAAAGTTGGTGAAAGATGGCGGTATTCATGAAGGTAAACAAAAGCAATTACTAGATGAATATAAAGAACGACTTAAGGAAATTGAGATAAAAGAGAGGTCATCTAAGCTTGATGAAAATGACAAGACGAAGTTCCATTTATTCTTGAGAGAGCCGCTCCAACACGATCTGATTAGTCCTGATGATGCGTATCAGTTAATGCAGGCTGTAGAAAACGGTCATCTCTCTCTTAGTGAGGCTTATAAGCTTGTAGGGCAGCTTTTCTCGAATGACCAAACTCCGAAAGCTGAAAATGCAGTAATTCAGTGTCCAAATTGCTCCCAAAAATTGCGTGTTCCGAATAATTTAGGGGAGCTTAATTTGACATGCCCTAAGTGTAAATATAGTTGGTCATGGATACCAAAATGATTATTTAAAGAATTTTTGTCGCAAGATTCTTAGTCATCAAGATACCAACTAAACTCAAATATAAATTGGTCGGAATAGGAGAAAGGCCAATTTACAAAGTTGGTATGAATCAGATTTTTGCTAAATCAATTACACCTTAGAAAAGGCGTCAATAGCGCATTTTCTAAGGTGTAATTGCCTTTAATACTTCAAGACAACCTTGATTTAGATGTATCGCTACCTTGATGATTCTAATTTTCCTTTTCTAGGAAATGCCCGCTTTTATCGATATAGCGCCAGTGGTTATCAATTTGTACCCACGCTAAGCCTTCAGAAAACGAACCGACATTACTGAACTGTGGGGCAATCACGATTTCGCCAGTTTTGTTGATGTAGCCAAACTTGCCATCGAGTTTAACTGCCGCTAACCCTTCAGAAAAATCAGCAGCAAATTCGTACTTTGGCTCGATCGCGATCGCCCCTGTTGTATTGACATACCCCCATTGAGAACCGACGAGCACTGCTGCTAATCCGTCCGAAAAGTCAGAGGCAAAGTCAAACTGAGGAGCGATCGCCAGTTTGCCTGACGCATCTACGTAACCCCATTGACTCCCCTGACGGATGCGGCCCAACCCGTTAGAAAAGCTGAATGCCCCGTCAAATTGAGGGGCGATCGCCAGGTCACCTGTCGGGGCGAGATAGCCCCATTTTGCATTCACTTTAACCGCCGCTCGTTCGTCCGAAAAACTCCAGGCATCCTCAAACTGCGGTTGAATCACCCATTTCCCGGATGAATTAATGTAGCCGTAGCGGTTATCCACTTTGGCGGACGCTAATCCGTCGGAAAATGCAGAGGCCAGGATGAACTGCGGTTCGATCACAATCTCGCCTGCCTTGTTGATGTAGCCATAGCGATTGCCGGGACGAATCGCCGCTAACCCTTCTGAGAAGGGGGACGCGCTGGCAAACTGGGGCGGCACGACAACCGCTCCTGTGCGATCGATATAGCCGTAAAAATCATTGACGCGAGCCAGAGCCATCTCGTCTGAAAACGGAGACACGCCATCCAGGTTTGGATCAACGGCGATCGCCTCTTTCCCGGTGCGATCAATATAGAGGAAGCGATCATCTTGTTTGACAACCGCTAATCCTTCCGAAAAGTCGGAGGCAAAATCAAATTGCAGAATCGAAGGCTCCATGCGCTGAGTTTGAATGGATTGAGTAAACCCCGACGGGGTATTCACAGGTGGATGAACAGGGTTTAGGGTCGCTGGCTGCAACCACGCCGTTGCGAGTGTGACCATGCCCATCAGAACCTGGTGCATTCGTCTCATACTGCCAACTCCCCGTGAGATGCGATCGCCAACCATCTCCCTTAAGGCTATTACAGCAGGTTTTCAGCAACAACCCAACACCTAACCCCTGACATAGACCACCTTCCATCACCTGATAGAGACTCCCCAGAGCTAAATCTGCGATTTTGAAGAAGGTTATCAGCAAATTCGGTGTGGAATGGTTATGTTTGGGAATTCAATGTTTGGAAATCAAATTAGAACGGCTGCGCTGTTGGGCTTGCTCAGCGGAATCATTGTTCTGGCTAGCTATTACCTGATCGGCAACGAGCAGGGGCTTTACATGGGGCTGATCTTTGCGGCATTGTCTACCTTTGGCTCCTGGTATTACTCCGATAAAGCCGCACTCGCCGCCTATCAGGCACAGCCGATCGCTCGTGAACAGGCTCCGGAACTGTATGACATGATTGCCAGACTGAGCGATCGCGCCCAGATTCCTATGCCAACCTTATTTCTGGTGCCAACCAAATCGCCCAATGCCTTTGCGACCGGGCGCGATCCAGAACATTCGGCGATCGCCGTTACGGAAGGGATTGTCGAACTGCTTTCTAAAGAAGAGCTAGAAGGCGTTTTGGCGCACGAACTCACCCATATTCGCAATCGTGATACCCTCACGCAAGCGGTTGCCGGAACGCTGGGTGGCGCGATCACCTTTATCGGTCGTCTGCTGACCTTTGGTGCTCTGTATGGCCCAGTCACACGGGACAATCGCCAGGGGCCAAATCCGATAGGGCTACTGTTTTTAATTGTGCTGGCTCCTCTGTCAGCCGGTTTGATTCAGCTTGCCATTTCTCGCACCCGTGAATTTGCAGCGGATCAAGGGTCTGCTGAAATCACCGGAAATCCTGTCGCGTTGGCAACCGCGCTACAGAAGTTGGAAGATCTGGGACACCAAATTCCGATGAATGGTAATCCTGCAATGTCCCCTTTGCTGATTGTAAATCCTTTGTCGGGCGAAGGCTTGCAAGCCCTCTTTCGGACTCATCCCGCTACAGAAGAACGCATTCGTCGCTTGCTAGCACTCGCGCAGCAACAGCAGGCAACACCTGCAATGGTTTAAAGAGAATTTCAACCGCGCGTCGCGCGGTTGAAATCTTACAAAAGCGCTCCCCACACATCGTGCAGGGAGCGCTTTTGTGTGTTCGTCGAATTCACGTTTACATTAGTCTTCAATTTGTCGCGCTTGGACTTCTACCGCTTCGACATCTACAGTTCCAGGCGGAGTGAGCCGATGGAAGTGACCCTTCTCTACTTTCAACGGTTCGCTGCAATTGGGGCAACGTAAATCCATGCCGTTAATGCCTGCGAATTCATAACGACAGACGGGACATTGGCTTTCGATCAAGTTGCGTTTGAGCCACCAGCGAAAACCGAAAAAGGCGATGACTGGAGTAATTAGGAGCAGGCCAATCAGAATAAAAACGGATTTGACAATCCACCCTAACCCAATAGCGCCAAGCAACCAGGCGATCGCCAGCAATGAGATCCAGAAGCCCACACCGGAGAAGTTTAATTGCAAACTTTTGAAGCTGTTTTGGTTCACGGCCATCTCCTATCGTGTAAAGCAACGGATTCATGCTGAACGTTGTGCAGAACCCTATTGGAATCATATCAACTCGATTGAGAACAGGGGTGTGAAATTGGGTCGCAAAAGGTCGTATTTACCCTTTACAAAAAGTCGTAATTACCCAATTGGCATCTGTTATCGCTGTTGTCATGTTTTTTAGAATCACAAAAACCAAGGGAGTGTGGGAGCTTCGCTCCCAGCTAGGGGTTCCACTCCTACACCCGGTTCTAATTCTGTCGTCGTGTCTTTTAGAATCGCGAAAACAAGGAGTGTGGGAGCTTTGCTTCCAGCCAGGGGGTTTACCATTGCACCCCGTCCTAATCCAAACGAATACAGCTATAAAAGGTTTTCTAGCCGTTGAATGAAAGCTTTTTCACCAAAGAGGGCGATCGCCTGTTGCCGCAACCACGCTCCATTGCACCGCTGATCCGGCGTGGCGCTATCAGGTGTGTTAATTCCTTGCAGAATTTCCATGCAGGCTTTGGCGACTGCTTCTGGATCGCGATGGGGCACCCGCCATCCCAACTGACCATCTTGCAACGGATCGGCAGAGCCATCCGCATCACCCGATAATACAGGCACACCGCAGGCCATTGCTTCCAAATAAACAATGCCGAAGCCTTCTTGGGATGGCATGATGTAAGCGTCTGCTAAACGGTAGTGTTCGGCCAGGTCTTCTGTAGCTACAAATCCTGCAAAGACCACGCGATCGGCAATGTCCAGATCTTGAGCCAATTTGGCTAAGCGGGGCTGATCGTCTCCACGGCCAATCACCAGATACTTCACGGATGGGAATGCCTGGGCGATCGCCGGAAGTGCCCGAATTGTGACGTCCACTCCTTTGTAAATATCGCCAGACCAGAGGCGGGCGACGGTCATTAAGACGGTAGCATCTCCCAATCCATATTTTTTCAGCAGCGCTTCAGATTTAGGGCCAGGGGTGAAGAGATCGCCATCCACCGCGCAAGACAGCATTTGAAAGCGTTTCGGATCAAGCTGATTGGCATCACAGGCGCAGTCTCGACTGTAGCGGCTAATCGTCCAGACCTGATCGGCCTGCTGCAAGGCTTTGCGGGGGGCAGACGGTAAGGGCGACCACACCTCTTTCCCATAGGTCAGCACGGTATAGGGAATCCCCAATGGCTGGCAGAGGGTTTGTACCAGAGGAGCCAGTTTGATATGGCCGCAGAAGACACGCGCAGGGCGTCGTCGTAATAGATACGACAGCAGCGCCACGGCCAGACGGATGCGTCCTAGCGTCGCTGGTTTGGTTTGCAGGTAATGGAACTTGAGCGCGGAGGACTCAAACGGGTTCTCGCACTCCGGCCCATCGCGCAAGAGAAATACATCCGTGGGCGGCTGATTTTCTAGAGCTAAGTAGGCGCGAAAAATGTCCTTAACGTAAGACTGAATTCCTCCTTCTCGGCTAAAGATTTCTAGAAAGAGGAACAAATATGGACGCTGGTTGGAATGAGAATGGGACAACGGGGGGGCTGGGGTAGAATAATTCGACGTCATGATGGCTGTTGGGAAACGGCAGGAGCGATCGCCCCTGTTTTCAAACGTTCTAAGTCATTCAACACCATTTCTTCAATCAGAGCCGGAAAACTGACTCTGGGTTGCCAACCTAGATTTTGTTTGGCTTTAGTCGGGTTCGCTACAAGATGAAAATGCTCATCAGTCCTGATCAGCGTCGGATCAACGCTGACATACTGAGTCCACTCTAAATCCACACAGCTAAACGCAGTTTCCACTAAATCCTGAACGCTGTGCAGATGTCCCGTTCCAATCACATAGTCTTCTGGCGTGTCGGCTTGAAGCATCCGCCACATGGCATCTACATGATCACCCGCAAAGCCCCAGTCGCGCTTGGCCTGCAAATTACCCATCTGGAGGCGATCGCTCAGACCTAACTTAATCGATGCGGCGGCCAAGCAGACCTTCCGGGTGACAAAATTCGGTGGGCGCAGCGGCGACTCATGGTTATACAAAATCCCGCTACAGGCAAACAGGTTATAGCGCTGCCGATGATGCACCATCGTCCAGTGGGCGTGCACTTTCGCAGCAGCATAGGGATTCATCGGACGAAACGGCGTGTTTTCGTCCTGGGGTGACTGATCCACCTCGCCAAACATTTCAGAACTGCTGGCCTGATAAAACCGGGTGGACAAGCCCAACTGCCGGGTTGCCGACAACAGACGAGTTGCCGTTCCCGTTACCAAATCCAATGTGCCGAGCGGGTCATTCCAGGAATCCGGCACAAAGCTGGGGGCAGCCAGGTTGTAAATCTCGGTCGGCTGGAGTTGCTCGACGGCTTCTAATAGTGCTGCCGGATCGGTTAAGGGAACGGTGTAAATTTCAACGCGATCGGCAAGATCTCCAAGCTTCGATAAATTACTTTGCCGTTTCGGAGGGACTAAGCCAACCACTCGATAGCCTTCTTGCAGCAGTAAGCGGCTGAGGTAATAGCCATCCTGACCTGTGATTCCGGTAATTAAAGCGGTTTTTGTCATGCCTTAACGTGAGTTTTTGCCCTACTTGTTATAGCGATCGCAGCTGAAATTTGAACGGGGTGCAGGGGTGGAATCCCTGGCTGGGGGATTTGGCCCCCACTCCCAGTTCACAATCTATTCATGAGCGCTATAGATCGGGCCGTAATTTTACTGGGAGCAATTGCTTGCCGCTAAATCCTAACAAACTCGCCAGAAAAAAAAACTCGACGACAACGGGTTAACTGAATCTTTGTATGAAGTCCTAAAACTGAGCAAGATAGCTTTACAAGATGCTTGAATTCTTCCCTGCTCGTTACGTGAATTCCTGAATGCGACAGCACTATCTTGTCGTATAGCTGTAGTCCTGTCCGTTAGGACATCGAAAACCAAGAGGGGTATGGCAGTGAAGCTCCAGCCAGGGGTGGAACCCCTGCCCCCCGTCCTACCCGAATGAATACAGCTATAACAATGCCGTCTTGTCGATTGGAAGGATTACCGCCGAGATGGCGGTGTTACGAGTGGAGTGAAGTCTCGTTTAGGAGAACACCTGCTGCTTCACTCGGTGTTTGACAATAATCAAACAATTTCTGCTGTCGCTACAGCGTTTGTACACAACCTGATCGGCTAACCGTCGCAGCAAAAACCAACCGTAGCCACCTTTGCGTAACGTACCTGGCTTGGGTTCTTCCAAGATATCCGGGTCAAACGGCTGACCGTGGTCCCAAATGCGAATCTGAATACGGTCTTCCCAAAGTACTAGGTCAAGGTCGATCGCCGTTTCTGAAGGCAGCTTCTGATGCGCGTGGCGGACTGCATTTGTAAAGCCTTCGGTAAGCGCTAAATTGAGGGGATAAAGCTGGTTTTCTAGCCAATGGGCCTTGGCGCTATTTTGACGGCAAAACAGCTTGAACCATTCCTGTACCTGGTTCAGGACAGTTAAATCACTCCGAACAGTCAAAAAAGCTTGCTGCATCATACCTCAGCAGCCAGGAATGCTCTCCATCAATCATGACTGGCGATCTGCAACCTGACAAGCAATAACGCCTGCATTGACATTCCAAAGATGCACTCGCATATCCGGAAAACCAACACAGGCGCTAGCTAAATCTAACGAGATCAAACTTAGAACAAGCCCAATGTAAAAGACTTATCGATTGGGAAGGTGGCTCCAATTCCCATCCACAGAGTCAAGAGCGTACCCAGCAAGAAGACTGTGGTTGCTACAGGACGACGGAAGGGGTTTTGGAACTTGTTGACGTTTTCAATGAAAGGCACCAACATTAAACCAAGCGGAATTGCTCCTGTCAAGCCGATTCCCAGCAGTTTGTTAGGAACGATGCGCAGGATTTGGAAGGAGGGGTAGAGGTACCACTCTGGCAAAATTTCCAGAGGAGTAGCAAAGGGATTGGCGGGTTCTCCAACCATTGCTGGATCGAGAACTGCTAGAGCAGTGCAGCAAGCAATGGTTCCCAAGATTACGACTGGGAAGATATAAAGTAAGTCGTTTGGCCAAGCGGGTTCACCATAGTAGTTGTGACCCATGCCTTTCTTTAGCTTTTCACGCAATACTGGATCGCTGAGATCCGGCTTCTTTACGGTTGCCATAGCCGATGAGTGTTCTCCTTAGCAACGGAAGTCAAGATTCTAAAGGATAAAAAAGAATTGAGTGCCAGGTATCTGATACAGCCTAGTTTAGCGAGAATTGGCTCTGCCGCAAACTAAGAGCTGAACATTGCACGTTCAACTTCGGATGCCTTAGAGGGGCCCAGAGATGCCCTGTTTACGGATCATCAGGAAGTGAAGCAGCATAAACACAGCAATCAGCCAGGGCAATACAAAGGTATGCAGGCTATAGAAACGGGTTAAGGTCGATTGACCCACGCTGGTGCCACCCCGGATCAGCTCAACGATTAAAGAACCAACCACCGGAATCGCATCGGGAACGCCGGACACAATCTTAACCGCCCAGTATCCTACCTGGTCCCAAGGCAAAGAATAGCCAGTTACACCAAACGAAACCGTGATGGCGGCCATAATGACGCCTGTAACCCAGGTCAATTCACGGGGCTTTTTGAAACCACCGGTCAGGTAAACCCGAAATACGTGAAGAATCATCATCAACACCATCATGCTGGCAGACCAGCGGTGAATGGAGCGGATGAGCCATCCGAAGTTAACGCTTGTCATCAGATATTGAACTGATGAAAACGCTTCAGTAACAGTCGGTTTGTAATAGAAGGTCATCGCAAATCCAGTGGCGAACTGGATCAGGAAGCATGTCAGAGTGATGCCACCCAAACAATAAAAAATATTAACGTGAGGGGGTACATACTTGCTGGAAATATCATCGGCCAGGGCTTGAATTTCCAGCCGTTCCTCGAACCACTGATAGGCTTTCGAGTCAGTTACCTGCTTAGTAAACATGAAGCGAGAGGTCCAAAAAGATGTATTGCTGTCAATAGAAAATGTAACATAGCCTTCATGCACATTTCATACTGGATTGGCACGAACAGCAATTCTCCTGATGCAGATGGATGGCTGTGTGTCCGTCGAGCGCGCCAAACCCGACATCAGTACCATGCAAGCTCACCGCAGGCGGCCTTGCTCAGCCCTTGATTTGCATAATGAAAATGGCTGAGCTATGGCACGAAACCATTGCTAAAGTTTAAGATTCTGAGTATGACAAAGCAGATTATTAGAATCGGGTTGCTGGTCGTGTTGCCAGTGTTGCTAGTGCTCAATCTGTGGGTGCCTGTTGCTAACGCCTTTACGGAAGAGCAAAAGCTGTTGAGTGAGGTTTGGCGGATTGTCGATCGCGCTTATGTAGATGACACCTTTAATCATCAAAACTGGTGGTTTGTCAGGCAGAAAGCGTTGCAGCAACCGCTCACCAGCCGGGAACAGACGTATGAGGCCATTCAGAAGATGCTGGCCAGTCTAGATGACCCGTTTACTCGACTGCTCAAACCCGATCAATATCGCAGTTTGCAAACCAATACTTCGGGTGAATTGACTGGGGTTGGCTTGCAGATTACTCAGGATTCGGAGACAGGCGAACTGCGGGTAATTGCCCCAGTGGAAGGGTCACCTGCCGATCGCGCTGGATTACAACCCCGCGATCGCATTGTCAAAATTAACGGCATCTCAACCCGTGAGTTGAGCCTGGATGAGTCGGCAGAGCGGATGCGAGGGCCAGTTGGCAGTCGCGTCACGCTGACCATTGTGAGGGGCGATGATGCCCCCTCAGATGTGTTGCTGATGCGCGATCGCATCACACTGAATCCGGTCTATGCTGAGCTGCGATCGCCCTCTGAAGAGGCCAAGATTGGCTATATTCGCCTGACCCAATTCAATGCCAACGCATCTGGTGAGTTAACCAATGCCGTTCGTCATCTGGAAAAGAGCGGGGCGAATGCGTACATTCTGGATTTGCGCAATAATCCCGGTGGGTTACTGCAAGCAGGAATTGAGATTGCGCGGCTCTGGTTGAATGAAGGAACGGTAGTATATACCGTCAATCGGGAAGGCATTCAAGATAGCTTTGCGGCAGCTGGGCCAGCCCTGACGAGCGATCCGCTGATTGTGCTGGTGAATCAGGGAACGGCCAGCGCCAGTGAAATTTTGGCGGGAGCGCTACAGGATAATGGCCGTGCTCAACTGGTGGGTGAACGCACCTTTGGCAAAGGCTTGATCCAATCCTTGTTTAATCTGTCTGATGGGTCTGGGCTGGCCGTTACGATCGCCAAATACGAAACGCCCGACCATCATGACATTAACCGTCAAGGTATCGTCCCCGATGTGGTGGTGCCGCTCGAACCGATCAGCCGCGACCAGCTTGGCACGGCTGTCGATCGCCAATATCAAACCGCAGTAGAGCTACTCACGAAACGCTCGGTGGTTGCGGGTGTCAGCTAATTGGGGCCGAACGTATCACGACCCTCTACATGGAGCGATCGCGCTCGACCGCAGTGACCCGACAGAAGCGCTGCTGATTCAGCTGATTGATACTCCGGCCTTTCAACGCTTGCGCCGAATTCGCCAGTTAGGCCCTGCAAGCCTCACGTTTCATGGGGCAGAGGGGTCACGCTTTACGCATTCGCTAGGTGTGATGGCGATCGCCCGTCGGGCCTTTGACCGTCTGGCTCACCGTTACCCACAACTGAAGCCCTACCGCACGACCGTCCTCTGCGCCACGCTGCTACACGATATCGGGCATGGGCCATTTAGCCATACCTGTGAAGAGATTTTTGGCTGTCAACACGAACATTGGACAGGCCGGATTCTAAGGGAATCGGAACCCGTGCGATCGCTGCTCGATGCCTTTGATCCAGATCTGCTGCCGCAAATTGAGCAGGTTTATCAGAAACAGCATCCCATTCCGCTGGTGTGGCAGTTGGTGTCTAGCCAGTTGGATTGCGATCGCCTCGATTATCTAATGCGCGACAGCTACTTTACGGGCGCGTCTTACGGAAAACTGGATCTCGATCGCATTGTGCTGGCGATGGACTTTGACCCGGACACCCAGCAGTTAGTGGTGGCTCATAAAGGGATGGCGGCGATCGAGCATTATCTGATTGTGCGCTACTTCATGTATGCCCAGATTTATAACCACCCCAAAAATATTGCGGCGTCCTGGGTGCTGGAGCAGGCATTTCAGCGAGCGCAGGAGATTCTGGCTGAGGGATGCCTCTCGGTGGATGAAACAGTAGCGGCCTGGTTGCAGCAAGACTGCAATCAGTTAGCGTTGGCCGATTACCTGGACGCTGACGATGGTGTGTTTATGTATCACTTGCAACGCTGGCAGCACCACACCGATCCTGTGCTGTCCGACTTGTGCCGTCGGTTTATCGATCGCGATTTGCTCAAAACGCTGGATGTCAGTCAGCACTCGCTAGAGCAGCAGCAGGCGTTGTTGCAGACCGTACAGACTCGGTTGCTCAAGCAAGATAATCTAGCGCTATCGCCTCAATTTTACGTTGGTTTGCGGACGGCCTTTAGTCGGGGATACACACTCTATCAGCGAGGCATCAAGCTGACGCTAGGGGCTGACCTGAAGGAAATTAGTGAACTCTCACCGCTGGTCAAAACCCTCACCCAACCGTGGCAGCGAACTTGGTTGATTTACCCACGAGAGGTTGATATTCGATGAAATCTAACAGTTAATCTTTTCTGACAGCGCTGTAGCAAATGTTAATCTGGGTGCTAAGTGTCATAACATCCAAACAGGAATCAGGGATATCGCAGAAATCAAAAATCAAGAGTTTGGGAATCAGGGAAATGAGCCTTTTCGTTGCTGGACAGTAACTTACGTGAATCGATAGCCCGATTTTGTGTGCGCAACGCGCATACAAAATCGGGCTTTTGGGAGAGCTTCGCGACGCGCAACTCTCCCAAAAGCCCGTTTGTCGAATTCATGTTAACTTGAGCCGTCATGCGAATGCCGTTGAGGACTTGAAAATTCATGAGGCATGATTACCAGTCGGAAAAGGCTTATGTTCCTGCGTGGTTGCGTGGGATGAAATTGCGATCGCCAGAACGTCACCTGCGATCGCGATTCCATCAAGCGACGCAATGGCTAGTGAATTTGTTAGAAGGGCCGGACAAATCGCAGTTTGGTAGCTATCAGGCGTGGCGGCGAACCTTCATGCACAAGCGGCTCAGCCTGGGATTGGCTTTGGGGAGCCTGTATTTTGCCAGTTTTACCGTCCTCGATGGTCTACGGTTAATAACCAGCCATCAACCCCTCGATGCTTCGTGGCTGATCAACCTGATCACCACCTTCAGCCTGTTGGGTTGCCTGTTAGCGCTGCAAACGCCCTTTGGAGCGCGCCATCAAGGATTTGCCTTTCTGGGATTAACCTGGTCGATTACCGTTCTCACCGAAATTCCGCCGACTCTGGCGGGAACCGTCGATCCTGACCTGAAAGGCTGGACGATGACGTTCTTTGCTCAGGCCACCATCATTCCATTCCGCTGGCGCTTACACCTGATTTCTCAACTGGGAGCCTATGCCTACTATTTTGGGGTGAATGGTGCCTTGGGACTTCAGCTTTTTCCGCCAGGGTTTGTGCCTGAAAATGTGCTGTTTGATATGGCCTGGATCTGCGCATTGCCCAATCTGGTCGTTTATCTTTACGAACGGCTTTCGAAAGGTGAGTTTCATGTGTATCAACGGCTGCAAGAAGAACAGCGGCGATCGCAGCGTCTTTTGCTCAACATTTTGCCGCAGTCCGTTGCCAGCCGTTTGATGGCGGAAGACCGCACGATCGCAGACAACTTTGCAGAAGTCACGGTTTTGTTTGCCGACATTGTGAATTTTACGGGCGTATCGGCTCAGATGTCTCCTTCGGAAATTGTGGCGCTGCTCAACCAGATTTTTTCGATGTTTGACAACTTAGCCGAACACTACGGACTGGAAAAGATCAAAACGATTGGTGATGCCTATATGGTGGTGGCTGGATTGCCGCACCATCGACCTGATCATGCCTCGGCGATCGCAGACATGGCGCTAGCCATGCAGGATGCCCTGGCGGAGTTTAATCAGACTACCGGATATAACCTGAGTACGCGCACTGGAATTCACACCGGGCCTGTGATTGCAGGAGTCATTGGCATCAAAAAATTTGCTTATGATCTCTGGGGCGATACGGTCAACACAGCCAGCCGGATGGAGTCACACGGCGTGCCGGGAGAAATTCAGGTGACGCAAACGACGTATGAATGCTTAAAGTATCACTATCGGTTTGAAGAACGCGGCACCGTGTCCGTGAAGGGAAAAGGCGAGATGCAGACCTATTTGCTGAAAGCCCGCAAAATTCAGCCTAGCGAATAAGGTGAACCTGTAAATCACACCAGACGCCAAGAAACAATTTGACGAACACCCAAAACTTGTCCCGTACCATTCCAATACACGTCAAAAAGTAGGGTGGACATTGCCCACCCTACAGAACGGCTGTTGAAGCTGAACCTAGTTTTCTTGAGTAATCGACAGCGTGTAGGGGAAGCTGCCGTTGGTGCGGTTGCCTACAAACACGGAGTAAGAGCCTGGATTCCAAACGCCAGGAACTTCGATATTACCGTTAGAGAAGCTGTCTGCCATCACGCACTGATTGCGTCCTCCTGGGCCAGTAATCAATAGCGTAGGTTGTCCTTGCCCCTGTACTCTAAACCGCAGCGGTGTTGGTTGATTGACTACAACTACCTGGCTGGGGGCATTTGCCACAAATCCACAAGAGCCGGATTGAGATCCACCAGAACTTCCGTTGACGACCACAGGCGAGGGGAGAGGGGTCTGGACGGTGTCGCTGTATGCCGATGGGGCCGTTGCGAAGACTACAGCTAACGCGGTGGGAATGATTGCCCAATTAATGTATCGTTTCACGTTCCTCAACTCCCACATTCCTTCTAAAGATTGGTTCGAATATTCATTTCGATACTTAAATCCTATTCCTAAAAAAATTGCTTTGAAGGAGATTCTGTGACAGTTCCTATAGCGGCTGTGATACAGCGATAAAATTGAGTTAAGTCACATCGGAGAGCGCTTAGCTATGGCAACATCCAAATTGTCTTCGGATCTTCTGGTCAGCTTGGCAACGGCTCCGCTGCTGGTGGTACTCGTCGGCAGTAAGGTATTGGCGGAGTTAATGCAGAATCTGGGACAATCCAGTGAAGAAGTATTTCGGGGCGATCGCCTCCCCGTCCTCAATATCCCTGCCACTGGTGATAGTAGTCAGGAGCAGGGATAAATTAAAACCAAATTTTTAATTTTGGAAAGTGCGGCTGTGCCGCACTTTCCAAAATTATTCCAAACTCAAGTGTCGTCCAAAGTTTGTGAGTGGGAGTGGACACGGCGATTGATGGGTTACTGACTATCCTTCGTGCCGATAGCGTTCCAGCAAGTGGGATAAATGATCGTACCCATCGACTCCAATGGTAGAGATAATTTGAGGTCGCTGCTGAGCCAGGAGCGTTTGGAATTCAGCATCCCCCAAATGGCCCTTCAGAATCGTGAGCAATCCGGCAGGCTGTCGCCATCCGGTAGAGGCAATCTGCTCTAGCAAATACATACCGATACCTGCGGCAGCGATCGCCTGACCATAGTTTTGCAGTCGATAATAGGCTTCTCCCAAATAGGCCAGATTTGTACCTTGAAGATACGAGTCTCCTGAAAACTGCGCTAGCCGAATGCCCTGCTCCAAATAGGCGATCGCCTCCTGTGCCCGTTCCAGCACAACATAAGCAATCCCTAAACTGCTCAGACAAAGCGCCTGACTCTGGCTATCCCCCAATCGTTCGGCCAGTTGCGCTCCCTGTTCGAGATACCCGATTGCCATTTCATACACATCTGGATCTCCTTCGAGTTGCTGCGCTTGAAACACTTCGCTAAAGCCCAGGTTTGCCAGTGCATTCGCTTCACCCAGGCGATCGCCCGTTTGCCGACTTAGAATTAATGCCCGCTGACTGTAGTTGATTGCTTCTGAATAGTTTGTCTGTGCCACATAGGTGCGACTGAGATGATTTAAGTTGGCAATTTCACAGCGCTGATCTCCTGCTTGACGAGCAATATCGAGAGCCTGTTCATGGAAGGCGATCGCCCGGTCAGGTAACCCTAATGCTCGTTGTGAATAGCCCAGCAGCGTTAAAATTCGCGCTTTTTCCTGGGTTCCTTCGGCTCGTCGCAACGGCTCATCCAGATAGCTCAACGCATCTCGCAGATATTCCCCCGAAAACGACGCGAAGATACCGCCATAGAGCGGAAAATAATCCCGATGAGCAAACGTTCGCAAAATTTGCAGCGAAACCTGAAAGCTACCGCCCATCAAGCGAGCCTTCGATTCCGAATTCAACAGACTAGACTGAGCGATGCCATTGGCAAGCTGAGTCCAAATTACGGCAAACCCCAGGAACGTAGAACTGGACAGCTTCGCGCCTACTTTCGAGTCGTAGATGAGTTTGTCAAACCACGCTACCAACCCCTGCTGCAAACAGCGAAGCAGAACCGTTAATTCCACCAGGGCAGCCAAACCTAGTTCACTGGTGTGAGCGGCCCACTCGGCTGGAGATTGTCCCATTGCCAACGATTGAAATAAGGCTTTGGGCAACGGATTTTTAAGCTGCTTGGCCCAAGCGGCCCAAGGGCCTTGCTGGCCCGGTACTCCTCCAAATCCAAGCTGTCCCCGACTCTGGTCGTAGATCCAGCTCACCAGATGGTCTTCTAACTGCTGCCAGCCGTTCAGTCCTTGCAGAAGACCCTGCGCGAGCTGCTGCATCTGTTGCTCTGAGTGAGGGTCTGCGCTCTGGGTCGATCGCTGCTGTAGAAGGGTGGCGATTTGCTTCCACTGAGCCAGGTTGAGCGGAGAGGGTTGGTTTGGGTCAAGCACTCGCAGCAGAACCTCAAGGCGATCGCCTCCCTGGGCCTCTGCAATATCACGGACAGCATTGGTTAGAGCCGCTGTGGCCTGGTTTTGCTCCTGCCAGCGTGTCCATTCTCCCTGAATGCTCTGTAACGCCCGTAAGGTACGTGCGGCCTTAGCCTGCTTCATCTCATCCGTCTGGTTTTTGCTTTGCTGCTGAGCGGTCGTGACTCGCTCCTCCAGGCTGCGTTCAAAAATTTCCCCGGTGCCGACGCCAATGCCATCCACTAGCAGTTGGTAAATCTGCTCCTTCGAGCGAATTTGCCCTTTTAGCGTCATCTGAACGATCTGGTCAATCAGACCCAGGTAGCGATCGCGCAATGAGGAGAAATCTTCCATGCCTGAAGTCACCATTCTGTTTGGCAAGAATTATTAAAGCCAGAGCCTCCATGCAGAAGCTCTGGCTTTAATTCTAATGAACAACGACCGACCGACAGCGATAAATCTCAGATCTACTAAGCGTTCACAAAATAAATTGTGGACAAGGGCTGTGAGGGCTTCGCCCTTGGCTAGGGGTTTCTACCCCTGCATCCCGTTTAAACATCAGTTGGGATCGCAATATCTAAGCGCTAGCGCCTAACATCGCTTTTTTCAAGAGCTTCAATCCTTTCTTAACCCGGCGTGACACGGTTACCGCGCTAATTCCCAGCCGTTCTGCGGTTTCCTTTTGAGTCAAGTCATACAGGAAGACAAACTCCAAAACGTCGCGAGTGCGTTGCTCAAGCTGAACAAGTGCTTGCTGCAACCGAATTTGGTCTTCTTGTGCGAGCTGAAAACTGCGGTATTGAGTATCGGGTAGCAGGTCTCCCAATGATGTGGAGCCTTCGTCCTCATCTCGCATGGGTGCGTCCAGGCTCAGGGGAGTGCGATTGCGGCAGGCCAGCTTAATTTGCTGCCACTCATCTAGCGGAATTTCCAGTGCAGATGCGACTTCAGCGTCAGTCGGCGAGCGACGGAGTTGCTCTTGCAGTTCCCGCGTCACGCTAGTAGCTTGATGCTGCAACGCTTGCCAACGACGAGGAATTCTGACCGTTGCGCCTTTGTCACGCAAATAGTGTTGAATTTCACCCCGGATATAGGGAATGGCAAACGAGCTAAACGCATGTCCTTTTGACATATCAAATCGCTCGATCGCGCGAATCAGCCCTAAACTGCCGACTTGCAGCAAGTCTTCATAGCTCTCAGTGCATTGGTTGACCCAATGATGCGCTTCTTTACGAACTAGACCGAAATTTAATTGCACTAGCTGATTACGAACCTCTGGCGAGGGAGTGTTTTGATACTCCCGCAACAGTTGCAAGCTTTCACTCTTTAGGTCGTTGACGACTGGGGTATACATGACGAAATCCAGGTAAGAAAAGCACATAACTTATCGGAAGATCCGTCAATCAGTGAGTTATCAAGGCAGTTCAGGAGGCTGCCGTGATCAGAAACATTCACTTGACGGAACTGCAATCTAAGCTGACGCTTGACTGCACCCTTCAACAGCAACAGTGTTGAAATCAGTAATATCTAAATCTTCAGATCTGCTAGATAACTAGTTAGATAACCAGACGGTATTCTTAACTTGCAGATCAAACTTATTCGTTGAACCAGATCCGTAACAACTGCATTTCCACTGAACCTGCATCCGGCGCTATGAGCTTGCAAATGTTCATGGTAGTCGTTGCACCTCAGAAATTAACTACTAAATCAGGTTAGTTACGGTCTGTCAACACGAGAATTTACTAAGGCTGGCGATTGGGCGATCGCTAATCTTACGGAGAAGGATTCAACTTACAAGGTATTAAAACCCAAGACTGGATTTTTTTGAATGCCTTGATGCATGTGATACAAAATTCTAATCCTTTCCAGTTCACTCGAGCTTCAATTCAAATTCATTCCATTTCTTATAGCGGTGCCAATAGATCGAACGAAGGATATAGGGATTGTGCCTCAAACAGAGACTTCTAGCCCTATATTTTGTTGGAGTTTTAGTAGGATTTGACTATATATCGCAATTAGTTGAGCGGTTATCTTCATAGAAAATTTAATTTCATGAATTTCGTTTAAACCCAACGCTTCACTCTAGTTAGCGAGTCTTGAAGATCATCATCTTTACTCTTTGTGGCCTGTAATCTGGCTTGACGGCTGCGGATACTGGCGGCTGCACGTGCGACTGGAGATACATAGCGGTTAGAGTCATACGTCTTTAATTCAACGTTGGATGCAGCATTCGATTCAACGTTCGATTCAACAGAAGCATGAGCGAAATGAGTGTCTTGCCAATCGTTGTAGAAAGATCTCTCCGAGTCTTCGGATGTGGCTATGTCTAGCGTAGATGGTGGCAAGGCGAGTGCCTCGTTTGCATCCGAGTGCCTCTCGTCGGCTCTGGAGTCTGGATTTGCAAATCCTTCAGGCTTAAATTCAACGCCTGCATGATCAACTGAATGATCAACTGGGCGATCGCAGAAAGGCCTATCTGCCATCTGCTCATCGGACTGTGTAGGTAAATTCCCGGTGGTTTCTTCAGGGAGGAACATTTGAGCTGCAGGAGCAATCTCTTGTAAGAGCCGCTCAATGGGAGCCGATAAGAGGCGTTCGACCGAAGCAGGGGGAGGCGTAATGGAGTTTTTACCTTCAAACCGAGATGAGCCAAAATACTTGCGCTCTCTGGCATCTGTGAACGATGCTCCGCGCTGTTTAAGGTCTTGTTCTGCTTCAGAACTTAGCCCCGGATTTTTGCCAAAGCGGGTTTCTTCTACAATGGCTGTGTTGAAGTCAGCGTGACTGAGATCCGCTTCTAGTAAATTGGCGGTGCTCAAATCGGCACTGCTCAAATCCGCACAGGTCAAATTGGCGCGATGCAGATTGGCTCCGGTCAGGTTTGTGCCCCAAAGACTGGTGCGGCTCAGGTTGGCTCCGCGTAAGTTGGCACTGCTGAGAATGGCACCCCGCAGTTCTGCTCCACTCAGGTTTGCTCCACTCAGGTTTACGTCCCAAAGATTGGCTCGATCTAAGCTGGCCCCGCTCAAATTGGCATCCCAGAGATTGGCTCCGCTCAGGATGGTATTGCTCAGGTCAGCCCCTCGTAAATCAATTCGATTTAAGGCTGCGCCGCTGAGCATGGCCCGGTGTAAAGTTGCTCCTCTCAGGTCGGCATTGCTTAAGGTTGCGCCTCGAAGATCTGCGCCGCTCAAATTTGCGCCCTTTAAATCTGCACCGATTAGATTTGCGTTTCTTAAATCTACGCCACTCAAATCAGAACCTCGTAGGTTCACCCCATTTAGATCGACACCCGCAAGTTCGCTTTGTTTCGCCGTTGGTTTCGCAAAGGCAAGGTTGACGACTGAATCTGCACGCTCAACAGTCATGGGAAGCAGCGCGTTCTTCATGATCTGGTTTTCTCCCATCAGGATGGTTGGACTTGAGAAGATGTTGACAGTCAAACACTTACAACTCACCCCGATCGCCAACCATCTGCTGAACTGTTCTCTTATGTAGCGTTCACAATTTTGTGAACCCCTGCACCCCGTTCAAATGTCAGTTGGGATGCTATAGAGGAAGAATTGGTAGCGAAGGGGCTGGTAGAAGGCTGCGCTTCGACTGGCTTGAACCAACCTCGCAGGTACCCTGTAATCCTGTTAAATCTAAACATGACATGTGTTGGTGCTGAAAGGTTAACCTCTTTCCGTATATTTACAGAAAAAAGACATGATAAATATTGCACCTAAAGATAACCTTGATCCGTATAACTGGCTATGTGCCTTAATTTTCCTCTCAGTAGATGGAATAACTTGCGATCGCCAAAAAATAAATTTTTGATGTACCCCTAACGTGAATTCGATATCCCGCTTTTGCGTGCGCAACACGCACACAAAAGCGGGCTTTAAGAGGTGTCGCGCGACACCTCTTAAAGCCCTTTCATCGAATTCACGTTCTAGACAGTACCTAAAAAGACGGTTGGGCAACGCCGACCGTCCTTTTAGATTGGAATGCTTTTTTGCAAAAGCACTAGCAAGGTTGAAGTTTAACGCTTAAGCAGGCTGAACACGAGCGTAGAATAAACCTCTGATTTTCACATCCACGGGTTCCTTGCCGCCCATGTCAGTGTCAGAAGGCTGAATGCTTTCAAACGTGCCTGCAATTTCACCGCTGGCGCTGTCAACTTTAGCGACTTGCAGAGAAATAACGCCCCGTCCGGTATCGAAGCTCTTCTGGTTTTCGCGGGATAGCTCGTCGCTGTCAGCTTGGGCAGGAAGCGCTACAGCGTTGTCATATCCAGTGGTTAAACCACGGCCTTTGGGATCGAGGAAGTTAGACGTCCGATAAGAGGGGACTTTAAACTCTCCTACAAAGTCGGTTGATGTATTGATACTGTCGGGCGTTTGAGCCTTAGCAACCAGGCTCTTAATCGTAAACAGGAAGGGAACTCGCTCGCCACCTGGCAATTGAACCGTAGTAGCTTGGAAATCAAGCCCATCTTCTTCGACAAATGTTAGAGTGCCGTCAGACGATACGCTGAGAGAACCGCTAACTTGGTCAATTGTAGAAGTAAGGCGAGTCAACGCTTTACCTTGCACGAAGGCTGCTTCTTGACGCTTGTTTAAAGGTTCTTCCTTAATAAAATAGCTGGTTGGTTCTAGACACAAGCTCTTGAGAACGTAGGTTTTGCTAGAGTCAATGGGAATTGCACTCCGGCTAGTTTCAGTGAGCTGTGGACAGTTGTTTGCCAAACCAGTGCCTCTGATCTGGTCGTAAGTGAGAGGAACGCTTGCGGCGGAAGCAGGCCCCTCGCTACAAGCCGTTAAAAAGCCTAGGCAAAGTGCTATGAATGCAACGATTAGAGCGCGATACCTCATGATCAACCTCAAAAAGAACGTATGTAAGAGTTCCCTGCCAGTGTTATCTCAAAAATAAAGACGCTAGTAACTCAGGAGAGAGGACGTTGATAGGTTCTGGAGAAACCACAACTACTTCAGGAATGCACCCTTAACGAGTGAATTCAAAGCGTAAGAAGCTGCTGTTGCCTCCAGTGAGACCTACTGAACTGCAACCAGGTTGAGTCAAGCACTGTAGCCTCTAGAAAACATGAAGTTAGACCCCGACCATTTTGGGAACTGAGTTTTCCCGGCAGGAAAGTTTCAGTTCCCAAAACAGATTTGGTTTAGTGCGCCAAACGTTGATCGATTAAATTAACTTTTTCCAGAGGTTCATCACTCAGAAGCCTGGAGTGACTTGTCCTAAAGTCTCATGAAGAATTTTACAGGAGGTTGTCACCTTTCTTTTAAACAACGGTGAACAATTCTCATTTTGAAACGGATGTCAGGGGGGAGGGCTATTCCAGGATTATGGCCCTCAAAGGTGCAATGGCATAAGGTTTTAGCGCAACGATTGATATCGTGAGACATGGACAGTGAAGCCCTTCACGTCTCATGTATTGATTTCGCAACTTCGATCGCCTGACGGGGTAGGTGTGCTGTGCAGGCGAGGGCAAAGGTTTAGGAGGGGACGCGTCATCTATTGAGCAGTCCAACCCTTTAAGCGAAACAGCAGCACTTGTGTAACTTGGGTGTCGCTGAAATTGTCGTCGCTGATCATTAGCAAACTCTGAGTACCATCTGGAAGGCGAGGCCCTAAGGTCATCCCTTCCAGGTTGTCTAGGGGAATATTCAAGGTGGCCAGATCCAGGACGATCTGTTTACGAATGGGGATAATCCCGGTTGTGTCGTCTGGAAGGCTAGACATCCCAGATATATCAGTCGCGCCTCCAGTCGCCAGTTGATAAATTCGCGCTCCACCTCCGTTCAACCCATAGGATCGTTCTAAGCTGAGGAAATGTCCGGCCTGATCCAGGGTTTGCAGTTCGGTCAGGCCGTTGGCTATGGCTCCCTCAGACGGTGGTTCAACTAGATACAGATGTTCTGCAAGCAGTGTTGGTTTTTCATCACCGATCAGGTAATGAAGAAAACGACTGCGAATGGGGGCATCAGGGGTAGGGGTGGCAGGAGCATCCTGCACTAGAGATGATTCCGTTGCGGCAAACAACCGAAACGGTTCTAGCCAGTTGCTGCTGAACCCGCCTGGATTTAGGGTTAATGCTTCAAAGCCCAGATTATCCTGCACGCCTCGCCGTTTTTCGTCGATTGTCGTAGGGATATAGCGATCGGGCACTGGTAAGCGTCCTTTCCATCGTCCTGTCTCCAGGTCAAACTCATCAATGAAGGGGGAAACATCCTGGTTGGCGACGCCTTCGCTGGCGACAAAGACGGATTGCCGTGGAGAGAGCGCTAGCCCTTCTGGGTCGAGGCTTCCTGAAGAGTAGGTTTGTCCGTCGCGGTCTTTTAGGACGGTGACGTTCTCAATCTCGACCGTTCCCAGACGAACCGTTTCAGGATTTGCGGTTTCTAGATTGAGCTTTAAGGTATAAAACCGGGCTGGAGCGTAGTTGCTGCGATCGTCCGAGAGGGCATACACACGATCGCGCTGTCGGTCATAGGCGATCGCCGATAATCCGCCCACTCTCGTCTCTTGAAACGAGTCTTTGGGCAGCTCATAGGCTCCTAAGAAATCCAGCGACAAATCCAGAAATAACCGTTCTTCAGCACTGACCTGAGGCAGATCACAGGCGGTGACAAGCAGGCAGAGGAGGAGCAGGGCTGGTAGGAGGAGCTTGCGGAACATAGGGGCAGGGGTGTTGGGTGTTGGGTGTTGGGTATGAAGTGTGGGGTGTGGAGTGTGGAGTGTTATTTTTATCCTCACCGCCTTCCCAATCCTCCCCACCTTCCTTATCTCCCCAATCCCTAACACCCAACACCTCCTCCCCCACCTGACACGCTACCCACAGCATTGCTCAATTCTTCATTCCCGTAGCGGCGATGCCACGAATGAATTGGCGCTGTCCGGCCAGGAAGAGGAGGACGACGGGGACGGTGGCGATGACGACAGCAGCCATGAGGAGAGGCCAACTGTTGGTGAACTGAGCTTGAAATTCGGAGAGGGCAAGTTGGACGGTGCGGAGTTCGGGACGAGTGGTGAAGACGAGGGGTTTGAACAGGTCGTTCCATTCACCGATGAAGGTGAACAGAAATAGGGTGACGAGGGCCGGACGAGCCAGCGGCAGCATGATCTGCCACAGGATTTGGACACGATTTGCGCCATCAATGGCGGCAGCTTCTTCCAGCTCGATGGGGATGGTTTGAAAATATTGGCGCAACAGGTAAATCCCGAAGCCGTTTGCAGCGGTTGGCAGGATGAGTGCGCCATAGGTGTTGATTAGATGGCCCCACTTTAAGACGAGAAATACAGGAATCACCAGCAGTTGAAATGGGATGACGAGGGTTGCTAATACGATGAGCAAAATCGCTTGCCGTCCCCGAAACCTGAACCGCGCCAGGGCATAACCTGCTAACGCGGAGGTGATGATTTGACAGGCGGTAACGGCGATCGCCACCACTGTAGAATTCGCAAAGGCCAGCCAGAAATTGCCGCGTGACCACGCTTCTCGATAGTTGTCTAATGTCCAGCCTGTTTGCCCCATGCTCACTCCAGACGTTGTCCCGGATGGGGCAAAGGAGGTGAGAAAAACTACTAATAAGGGCAGCAAGACCAGGGTGGCTCCGACCCACAACAGGATGGGGCTGAGCCAGAGTAGACGTTCGGAGAGGGTGAATCCCGCGAGATTGTTGGAATTTGAAGAGTCCTGTTGGTTCGATGGCATGATGGAGTGAGGGGCGATCGCTGACAACTATAACTATCAGCGATTATTGTCCATTGAAAAATTCAATATTCCTATAGCAGTCCTAAATCAGGTTGTGTTTCAAATGTGCGGTGGAGCGGCGTAAAGCGCCACTCTCACAACACCTAACCACATTAGAACACTTCCTAAATCATTCCAACGAGTGATGGTCTATGACTGTCTGCATCCGTTAGGGTGGGGCTTTCATGAATCATTTGGAATTCAATACATTCTTACCCATACGCCTTGTATATTTCTGGCTGAAAACAGTAGGGTATAGATTGAGGATAATGCTAAGTTACGTAACCTATTAGAATCTATTGAGAAACATTAGGGTTAGTAACGACCGCTTTTTAGCCAGGTTTTAGTCAGGAGACGACCGATTTATGCCGCAGCTTGAGGTTATTTCAGAACTTGATTTCCAAAGCGAAACCTACAAGGACGCCTACAGCCGAATCAATGCCATTGTGATTGAGGGCGAAGAGGAAGCGTTTGACAACTATCAGCGCCTCGCTGAACTTTTACCTGACGACCGGGAGCAACTTCTGAGTTTGTCTAAAATGGAAAGCCGTCATAAAAAGGGCTTCCAGGCTTGTGGGCGCAACCTCGCCGTTAACCCTGATATGGACTTTGCTCGTGAGTTTTTTGCTGATTTGCACCGCAACTTCCAGGAAGCGGCTGCTCAAGGCAAAATCGTGACCTGCTTGTTGATTCAATCCCTGGTTATTGAGTGTTTTGCCATCTCGGCTTACAACATCTACATTCCAGTTGCGGATGACTTTGCCCGCAAGATTACGGAAGGGGTTGTCAAGGATGAGTATCTGCATCTCAACTTTGGGGAAGAGTGGCTGAAGGCTCACTTTGAAGAATCGAAAGCCGAACTGGAAGAAGCTAATCGCCAAAACCTGCCCCTGGTATGGCGGATGCTGAACCAGGTGGAAAACGATGCTAAAAAACTGGGCATGGAGAAGGAAGCCCTCGTAGAAGACTTCATGATCAGCTACGGTGAAGCGCTAAGCAATATTGGGTTTACTACTCGCGACATTATGAGGATGTCGGCCTACGGTTTAGCAGCCGCTTAGGATCATGAACAAATTAAATCCAAATTTTTAATTTTTGAAAGCGTGGCTCTGCCGCGCTTTCAAAAATTAGATTTCGGGTTTTATTACATTCGTTATTCTGAGAATGTTCAGAACAGCAGTGGGAGTACTTGGCTCAGCCAAGTACTCCCATTGAATTTTTGAGCGTTAAGCCAGTTCCACACAGGCTACGACGGCAAATAGGAGAAACAAAACGCCGCCTATGGCTGTAATGGTGCGTTCAGAAATTCGTTTGGCAATTAAACTGCCTCCCAAAACGGCGATCGCCGCACAAACGGTATGACCCAAAATAGCGCCCGCCGTAACGCCAAATGGGTTATTGGAGGCCGCGAGTGCAATGGTGGCAAACTGGGTGCGATCGCCCCATTCTGCTAAAAAGGTGAGGCTAAAAGCTTCGAGCAAAACGCCCAGTTTCGTTTTCTTCTTGCGCTTAGCTTCCGCTTGGTTAACGGCTTCTACGGCTTCCTCACATTCATCTGAACTCGGTTTAGCCGACATTCGGCTGGCGTCATACAGTAACTTGATGCCAAATGCCAGGAATAAAACAATTTCGGCGTAGTCGATATAGGCTTTCGGTAAAAATGAAACGGCCTTTCCCATTAAGACGGACAGCACGGTCATCGCCGCCAAAGCCGCAATCACACCAGAAAAGACCAGTCTTTTCTTATGACGCATCCCTAAAACCATTGCGATAAAGAAGGTTTTATCGCCAAGCTCGGAAACCGTAATTAACAAAAGACCAGCAGTAAAGGCGGTTAACATTGCCTCAGTGTTCTCCAGAATATAACGTAGCGATCTGGATGAACTTGATGAGGGCGATCGCACTTCACCAAGCCCACCTCAGATGTGGACTCAGTGAAGGTCTCGCTTGCGAATAGCCTAAGTAAGCTAAATCGTCGTCTGAACCAGGGTCATCCCCAGTATGTTGATTCAGACGGGCTGGCTGGGCCAGCAGCTACTCCCCTTCGAATATAGGCAATTATACATATTCCCGTAGGCAGACCGCAAGAGTCTAAAGGAGAATTCAGCAACTCTCATATGCAAATCGGCGGCAGTATAGGCTCGCCATCGGCGAGCCTATACTGCCGCCGATGGCGAATTTTGCGCGCCCGTCGGGCGCGCAAAATTCGCAATCGATTTCAAAAAAAATGCTGAGGAGAATCCGAAGCAGAATCGATTAATACACCCACGGAATTAACTTTTTAACGCGCTGCTGATACGCGTCGTAGTCAGGATATTTTTGACGTAGCCATTCTTCTTCACGACTGGCTTTTGCATTGAAAAAGATAAACAGAATGGCCGTCGCGAGGAGGTGAGAGAGACTTAGTTGGGCGATCGCCAAACTCAAAACGACCAGAATTACGCCACTGTAAACCGGGTGTCTCACAATTCCGTACACACCAGACTGAACCAGCGCTCCGTCGTCTCTGGGATACGGCAGTGGTGTCAGGCTTTTACCCAGATCTAATAAACCTTTGCCAAAGAGGGCGATCGCCAATCCTGCTACCAGTCCTGCAACGCCCCAGGTGATGTAGATCCAGGGCGGGGTTAGCATTAATCCTGAAGGTCGGTAAGCTGGCAAAAAGAACAATCCGAGAATGAGGATAGCCTGAGCTACAACCCAGTACTCGCCGCGCTGATTATGCCGCCAGCCTTCCCAGCTAAAGCCCCAATCGGTGAAGAGTTTCATGGTTTGTCCTCAGCTCTTCGTATCGATCTTAACGTGAATTCGATCGCCAGATTTTGCGTGCGCAACGCGCACGCAAAATCTGGCTTTTAGTTCATGCTATTTCCAGGGACGAGTGGCCTGATCAATTTGAGCAATTTCTTCCTCAGTTAAGCTCCAGCCCAATGCTCCAGCGTTCTGTTTGGCCTGTTCTGCATTCTTGGCTCCGGGGATAGGAATGACATTGCCTTGGGCAATTAACCAGTTCAGCGTGACCTGAGCCGGGGTGCGCTGATGGCGATCGCCAATCTCTTTCAACAGGTTCACGACCGGAGCAATTTTTTCCAAGCCCTGTTTGCTAAAGCTAGGGTTGAGGCGTCGGGCACCTTCGGGTGGATGATAGTTTTCGGGGGTGTACTTTCCGGTCAGCAAGCCCTGTGCCAGTGGACTATAGGCCAGGATGGTAATGCCAAGTTCCTGAGCCGTTTTCAAAATGCCGTTGCTTTCAATTTTGCGGACGAGCGGGGAATAAAGCACCTGATTCACGGCCAGCGGAACGCCTCGTTCTGCCAGTAGTCGATGGGCCTGCCGCATTTGCTCAGCAGAATAGTTGCTGACCCCCACGGCCTTGATTCGTCCCTGCTTCACTTCATCGGCCAGGGCATTCATTAAGGTGGGTTGCCCCATGAAAAAATCGAAGGGTTGGTGCACCTGATACAGATCCACACTGGCGACTTGCAGCCGTTTTAAGCTGGCGGTCAGGGCATCGGCAACCGCGCTAGCCGTAAAGCGCCAGGGCAACGGAAAGTATTTAGTCGCGATGTGAACGGGCTGCCTGGACTCTTGCATGAACTGGCTCAACAGCGTTTCAGATTCGCCAAATCCATAGATCTCAGCGGTGTCAAAGAAATTGACACCTGTTTCGACTGCGGTCTTAAAAGCATCGCGAAGTGCATCGCGATCGTAGTCTTTGCCGTAGCTCCAAAATAGGCGATCGCCCCAGGCCCAGGTGCCAATCCCAAGTGCAGGCACGGTCGGCCCATTCGCCCCAAGTGTAATGGTTTGCATGGTTCAACTTCACATAACTTAATACTTTCCTTATAGCAGTGATTTATCGGGTATGGATGCGGCTTAGGTATGGAGTTGGGTGTG
>DATNPS010000596.1:0-14756 GCA_036703095.1 Crinalium sp.
CACACAACCCCAAAAGGCCGATTTTCCGAGCGCTAAGCGCTCGGAAAATCGGCCTTTTGGCAAGATGATATAGCAATCGAAGGGTTCGTTAGGACGGGGCAGGGGTAGAACTCCCGGCTGGAGGCGCAGTCCCCCCCTGTCCTGATCTGATCGGTTGCCATAGTACTTTAAGACCATAAGTCAGGATACAAACAGCACCTACTCGCTGATGGAGATGATCGTTTATCTCCAAACGGGATCACCTCCCCACATTCACAGCCGCGAAGATGAATCGTTCTCAGTGCAGTCTGGAGAAGTCCAGTTTCAAAATGAGCTACCCCTTCTGGAGTCGGAGTTAGCCGACAAACTGTTGGATAATACCTTTAGGTTTAGGATTAAACGACAGAATCTGACGATGAATATTTAGTTGAACTAGCTAGGTTGCACGTCAGGTTATTCACAGAGCTTTAGAGTTCCAGAAGGTGCAGGCAGATGAATGAATCATTTTATACATTTATTCTTCAGGTCTTTCCTGAGTTTAAGATTGATTCGACGCTACTTGACCCCTTCCTGGAATGCGTCGAGGTCAAGAGAGGAGAGTTTTTATTTCAGGAAGGAGATATCTGCAAATTCATTGGTTTTACTTTGAAAGGCTGCGTTCGGGTCTTTCTTGTGAAAGATGGACGGGAACGTACCCTATCGTTTCATGCTGAAAATCAAAGCTTTGGAGACTTTAGAAGTTTTCTGAATCAAGAGCCTTCCCAATTTTCTTGTGAAGCCATTGAACCGTCTAAACTCCTTCTGTTTAATCACCGAGCGATGCGTTTTATCGAAGAACTTCCAGACGGACAAAAGTTCTTGAGGCTTCATGCTGAGGGATTTGCATCCAAAATGCGGGATAGGTTAACGTCCCTTTACATGGATACGCCTGAAGAACGTTACTGTCAGCTCTTTGAAAGCGAACCTGAGATTATCGATCGCGTTCCCAATTACCATCTCGCCTCATATCTTGGTATTCAGCCAGAGTCTCTTAGCCGCTTGAAGCGGCGAATTTACCGGAAAAAAATTTCTTAACCCAAGTCAATGAATTCGGAAGCGGCCTGTAGCTAGATTTGCAAAAGAGCACTAGAGGTTGCTTTAAAGCTCTCAAATCCTGGCTAAGAGCTGTGGATTTAATAAAACCCGAAACCTAATTTTGGCCAGTGCGGCAGAGCCACACTGGCCAAAGTAAAAACTCGGTTTTAATTTATCCATGTCCTAAGGCAGCGCTGAGTGTTGAGGACTGAGTATTAACCTCTTCCCAGTGCTCAGTCCAAGAACATTAGATTGACTCACCGAGAGTTATAGGTTTAACAAGGGCGATCGTCAATACAGCATCTACCACCAACTTGGTCATTTATTTCAACAAAGATTATGCGATTTCACCTTATGTTCCAAACGGCTCAAATACTTGGGTTGAGTCTTTTGAGTTCTGGTTTGGCGAATTTTATGACACCAGACATTGTGGTAGCCCAAGTCTGTAACTCCTTTGGTTGTTCTGCACCTGGTGCAAGTTCTTGTAATGCGTTCGGTTGTTCTGCGCCTGGCGCAAGTCCTTGTAATGCCTTTGGTTGTCCTGCACCTGGTGCAGGCCCCTGTGGTGCCTTTGGTTGCCCCAGCCCGCCAACTGTCAACACCAACCCAAATCCATCTGCCAGTAGTCCTCAAACAAATCGTTCTTTTCAAATAATTAATAACACCGGAGTAGAACTTTACTACTTCTACGCGTCACCTGCGGGACAAAATTCTTGGAGCAATGATGTTTTGGGAAACAGCACGTTACCCAATGGACAAGCCTGGAGCTTAAGGCTAATTAGAGGCTGCCAATATGACTTTCAGGCGCAGACAGAAGATGGTTATGCAATGACGTGGTACAACATCAATGTGTGTGGCAGAAACAGCATTGTTCTCAATCCTTAATTCAGCGTCATTTGCTTTAACTGATAACAGAATTTTGATTTGTCATGAAAAAACTCATTCTTCTGAGCAGTGTTTCACTCTTTAGTATGCTGCTTGCTCCCGCAACGAATGCACAGACAATGATCACACCGGGGGGTGTAATTATTCAGCAACCTGAAGCTCAAGGTGATAGTACAGCGCAACAGCTCGCAATCTGCATTAACAGTCTCAATAATGTCCAAAATGAAGCAGAAGGGTATGTTACCTTGTATGGTTCGTTTCGCCCTTTAGCCATTGATCATGCCTATCGATTTGCCAAACCATCTAATGTTTCAAATGATGAGATGCATCGAGTTGGCCTGAGAAATCGAGATGGCGATGATGTGTGGGTGGGTGATGTTCCTTCTGTAAATGTTAGAACTATGAGCGCCAGCAATCTCAGCAATCGCGACATTATGGAGCTGTGTTTGCAGCGAACGCCTCAATTTAACTCCGCTCCAACTCCAGCCTCACCGCCAACTTCCCCATACTATGTCCCTCAACCTGCCCCTCAAGCTGTCCCTCAAGCTGTCCCTCAACCTGCCCTTCAATATACTTCTCAAACTCAGTTTTCAACTCCTGCTTCAACTCCTGCTTCAACTCCTGCGGCACTACCTCAATTTCCCTACCCTGTTCCCCAAGGCCAGCCTTTAGCTCCAGCAGTAACACCCCAAACGCCCACTCCAATGATTTTGATGGTCGGTAATCCCAATCAGCCTGTTCCAGTCGATGTTACAGCTCAGATTACGGCTTCTCTGATGGGGAGAGGACTATCACCTGTCTCCTGCAATCTTAATCCTGGCGTTACGGTTCTCATTGGTCAATACATGGCATGTGCGTATCCAACACCGACCTATCCTGCGGGACGATACACCTTGCGTTAAGGCTCAAGACAGCACTAAACCATTACCCTCCGTTCGACTTTTATGAGATTGTGGGTACGTATTTTTTGCGCCTTGATCAGTGTTTTTTTGCTGGCATGGCTGCCGCTAACGTCTTTAGGAATGAACACAAACGCTCATTCTAACGTTAGCGTTGGTGCTCACTCTGGAGAGGTACAGCTACCGATCGCAAGAGATTGGAGCTTTTCACTAATGGATCAGATCATCGAACATCAGTGGATGACCAATACAGTGAACATGACTGTAAATCTCAGAGTGCAAGAGACTGGGTTGGCTACTCGTTCCGAATATTTCACATCTCTGCTCGATCAGATTATCGATTTTCTCACTGACTATCCTAATGAGGATGATTACTGGGAGATTGTAAATCGTCATCTCACACAAACTATGCTGCAAAAGCATCCAGAGTTGCGATCGCTCACTATCTTATTGGAAATATTACCCAGACCCAGAATTCCCTATACCTGCATATCTACGGTGACTGTGACAGATCAAAATCAAATCACTGAGACCTGGCAGTTTAGATCGCCCCATATTCCCGTGCATCATCCAGCTAGAGGTTGGATCAACGTCTCTGTCAAATACACATACAAGCCAGACATAACGGCTCAAGAGTATCCTGACTTTGTTCCCATCCAGTATCAGATTTCAGATTCGTTGATGAGATCTCCTGAACCATCCAACTCATGGGAGATGCTCAATCGGCAATTAGCAGAAAGCATCCTGGCAAAGCATCCAACGCTGAAAGATGTCACGTTACAGCTAGAAGCATTGCCAACCCTTGACCTACCGTATGCCTACGTGACGTCGATATCCATGCCTCAAGCACAGCCTGACTAACTTAGATCTGTTTAACCTAAACAAAGCTATTTCCTATGAAGAGAGATCCTGGCAATACATTCAAAACTGCTCAATCCATTACTATTGGCAGTAAAGTTCGCACGTTTGTTGATGTTGTGAATTCCAAAGACAAATTTGATATCTATCGATTCAGACTCAATAGCAGTAGCACCGTGAACGGTTTTCTAACAGGGCTGAAAGCTAAAACAAATCTCACTCTTTACGATAAAGCAGGCAACTTGATCAAACGGTCAGCTACGAGCCTAAATAGCAGACGTCTCAACGCAGTATTAGATCCAGGAGTTTACTACATTGCTGTAACTCAAATTGCAGGAGCGACAGCCTATCAACTAAACCTCTCTGCGATCGCTCAAACGGTCACACCACCGCTACCGCCACCACCGCCACCACTATCTAACATTGATCTCATGGGCGATCGCCTCAGTGTTTTTCCAAGTGGATTTATCGGCAAGTCAGTTTTTTCTGATGCGCGTAATTTTAATCTTGACTACAGCATTAAGAACCTTGGAAATAGCGGCATTCAAGAATTCTTAGTGAGCTTCTACTTGTCCAACAATAACTCCATTTCTACATCTGATTATCTATTGGACACATACCGCATCAGCAATCTATCTGCATTCAGTACTACACCTACATTTAGGGCCAACCTCAATCTGCCACAAGCGGGTGATTCGTGGTGGTTTAGCAATTCTGGAGAGGGATCGTCTATCGGTGTCATTAGAACGTATTACGTTGGGATGGTCATTGATCCGGTTAACACGGTTGCAGAAACCAACGAAAGCAACAATAGCAATATGGGAAGTGGGGTTGATTATACCTCTATTACCATTAGTAACCCAGCGGGATAGTGTCTGTGTTGCCTACCTGGTCTGAGTTGCGGGCATGTCAACAGGAAACAGGAGCACCTCGGAAACGGTTAGAGATCAGTCAAGATATAGCTGTATTCATTCGGGTTAGGACGGGGTGCAGGGGTGGAATCTCAGACTGGGAGCGAAGGCCCCATTCCCCTCTTGGTTTTCGATGTCCTAACGGACATGACTACAGCTATATCATATAGACTTGCGTGAAATAGAAGCGACGTAAATCCCACTTTACGGTTCCCCTAACCCATAGATGCACCCCCCTCAGTAAACCTCTACTCGCATGTCAATCTTTTGACATTGATGAAATAACTCAGACACGCTTGACATCGCAGAGTAGTACATTTATTCTATTAACCAGATTAACTGCACGGTTGAACATTGTAATAACTGTAGCCTTTGGTGCAGGGCAAATCTTTCTTCAGATGATTGTCAACAACTCATTGTCAACAACAGAAGTTTGTTGTCATCTTGAGAATTTTTACATCACGCCATTCGTCAATTATTCAACCAAGGATATTCAACCAAGGAGGCCATCATGAAACTGAATCCTTACTTGATGTTTAACGGTCAATGTGAAAAGGCGTTTAAGTTTTACGAGCAATGCCTGGGTGGCAAAATTACATCAATGATGACTTATGGAGAAGCCCCAGAACCAGGCATGGTCGAGCAGACACCACCGGAATGGCGCAGCAAAATCATGCATACCAACCTCAAGTTCGGTGATCAAGAATTAATGGGTTCTGACAGTCCACCTGAGTATCACGAAGAAACCAAAGGGTTTTCAGTATGCGTTAGTCTAAATGACCCGACAGAAGCAGAGCGCATTTTTCATGCTTTGGCAGAAGATGGGACGATACAAATGCCATTTCAGCAAACTTTTTGGGCATATCGTTTTGGGATGTTAGTGGATCAATTTGGCACACCCTGGATGATTAACTGTGATCAGGCTGCCTGACGAATAAAACCTGTAATTGGTTGAACATGAGTAACGAAATTTCACAAGACATCACTTCAACGTTTATCGTCCTTGATGAAACTGGCAACGCCATTCCCATTGCAGTGAGCGATCGCTTCTACAGCGATTTGGAACAGCAATTTGGAGACTTTAAGGGAAAACGATTGATTTCTCACTACGTGTTCGAGCAGGACTGGGATTGTTGGGAAATGCATCCTGCCGGGGAGGAGTTTGTGTGTCTGCTGTCGGGGCAGATTGATTTCATCCTGGAGCAAGACGGAGGTGAAAAAACAATATCTCTCAACAGTCTTGGCCGTTACCTTTTAGTACCGCGCGGAGTATGGCATACAGCAAAGGTTCACACATCCAGTTCTGTGTTATTTATTACGCCTGGTGAAGGAACGCAAAATCGATCGAGCACGCAAAGCCCACAATCGAGAGCAAAATGAAAATTCCTGGGTAAATCCAAATCAAATTGCGGCGATCGCTAACAATTTTCTCTAGCGACTCTATTGCAGTCGCGCCTATGATGGATGAGGGATTCGCTGACATCAAGAATTCCTTGTTGCAAAGCTATGCTCCAATGAATCTTCCGATCGCCCTCAAAATTGTAGGAATCTATCTCACCGTCGGATGCCTGTGGATATTTTTCTCCGACCAACTGCTTAACGTATTGACGCACAATTCATCCGATATCCTCACCCGTCTCCAGACCCTCAAAGGCTGGTTTTATGTGGGCGCTACAGCAGGGTTACTGTACGGATTGATTCACCGAGAGACCAGAGCAAGCCGCATCACCAACACCCGCCTCAAGCAGGCTCTTGCCCAGGTTCAAATCACATTGGAGGAGCGTGAACAGGCAGAAGCCAGACTGCAAGAACGAGAAGCCGTCCTTCGCTTGTTTGTCCAATATGCCCCAGCCGGCATCGCCATGTTTGACCACGAGATGCGCTACGTGATGGCCAGTTCGCGCTGGATAGAAGATTACTATCTCGGCTCCCTTGAAACGTTAATTGGGCGATCGCATTACGACGTCTTTCCCGAAATCCCGCAGCGTTGGCGGCAGATTCATCAACGAGGACTGGCAGGCACTCCACAGCAGTGTGATGAAGATCTGTTTATTCGAGCTGATGGTACCCAGCAGTGGATACAGTGGGAGATCCGCCCCTGGTTTACAGCCAATGGAGCAGTTGGCGGCATCATCCTCTTTTCGGAAGACATTACCCACCGCAAACAAGCAGAGCTGGCGTTGCAAAACCTCAATGCTGAACTGGAACAACGGGTTGCAGACCGTACTACCGAATTGCAAACTTTAAATGACCGCCTGACGGAAGCCCAAGCCGTTGCTCATGTTGGCAGTTGGGAGTATGACATCATCGCAGGCAATATTTTTTGGTCTGATGAAATCTTTCGCATCTTTGGCCTCACACCAGGCCAGGACGAACCCAGCTATGAGTCTCATTTAGAGCAGAATTTTTTACCCGCTGACCGAAATCAGCTACGCCAGGCGATCGCAAGGGCGGCAGAATACGGTGAACCCTATGCTTTAGACCTTCAAATCACACGGGCGGACGGTTCAACCGGATGGATCTTAGCTCAAGGTAAACCCATCCTGAATGAACACAATCAAGTTGTGCGACTGATCGGCGTTGCGTTGGATATTACCGAGCGAAAAGCGATCGAAGCGCAACAACAGCAATTAAGCCAACTCAAGGATGATTTCCTGAGCACGGTGTCCCACGAGTTGCGATCGCCACTGGCCAGTATCAGAATGGCGATTGAACTTTTGGAGGTCACGCTGGAACGAGTGCTCTCTCCCCCAGAATGGGGCACGAAGACCAATCCCGAACGCCTCCAGCAGTATTTGAATCTGCTGCGCGAGCAGTGTGACCAGGAACTTGAGTTGGTCAATAACCTGTTGGACTTACAACGACTGGAAGCCGAACGCATTCACGTGGAACTGGTGCCTATTGACGTTACGCAATGGGTCGCGACAGTCACGTCACCCTTTAAAGAACGAATTCAGGAACGCCAACTACATTTAAGCGTGCATCTGTCCCCTGCTCTACCGCCCTTCCAGTCAGACATCGATATCCTTATCAGTGTCCTTAGAGAACTGCTCACCAATGCTTGCAAATACACTCCTCCTGGGGAAACGATTACTATTCGCATTCAGCCTGCCGATGAAAACCTTCAGCTGATTGTCAGCAACTCCGGCGTTCAGATTCCCAGCGAAGAACTTCCCCGCATCTTTGACAAGTTCTACCGCATCCCCAGGAGCGATCGCTGGAAGCAAGGCGGAACAGGACTGGGGTTGGCCCTGATTCAGAAGCAAATTGAGTATCTAAAAGGTTCGATTCGGGCAGAGTCTGATGATGCGGGAGTTCATATTGTGGTCAGTCTGCCACTGGGTTCCATCGAGTAGTGTCTAGCACTTATATTACCTCGGCAATTTAATATAGCAATCGAGGGGTTAGTTAGGACGGGGTGCAGGGGTGGAACCCCTGGCTGGGGGCGCAGCCCCCATACCCTCTGTCCTAACCATCTCAACGGTTGCTATAGGCTTTATGGTGGGGCGCGCGAAGTGCGCCCCACCATAAAGCTTTTGGGGTTTAGGTAGTCTCAAATATTGCCGAAGTAATAGGTTATCGAATACTGAACATCGGTCGGTTCTCCAGTTCAGGAATGAACCTGCTTTGAGCCATGACCATCTTTTGGGTTTTCTGGACAATCGCTACGGCGGTTCAAAAGAGGAGTAAGGCATTGACCGGATGGAATGCATTTTCCAAAGATAAGGCAGGGGAAATGCGGGAAAGATTTGCGCTACTGCCCTGTACGAAAAATAGAATATTCAACGTTCGGTATACAGTGCGATCGTTTCCTTGGCGGTGTGCAAAATGCGATCGCGTAACTCTAGAGGTTCAATCACTTCCATTTGTGCGCCAAATCCTAATACATAAGCGCAAGCTGCTTTCTCGATATCAAACCGCATCGCGATCGGAATCCAGCCATCTGCATCCGGCGGATGAATCTGTTCAATGCGGGAAAAATACCCCGCATACCGTAACCAGGGCATTGCCTCTGGAGCAACCCGCACCATTATGCCATAGTAAGGAAGATTCGCTTTAAACTCCACCATCGATCGCTGCCAATAATCAGCCAAGTTAAATCCGACTGGACGAACGCACGGAGAGTCTACCAACACTGCATTCTGCACTCGTGAAATGCGGTAAGAACGCACGTCTTCCTCCACTGACGCTACCAGGTACCAGACACTGCCTTTGGCAACCAATCCCAACGGATTGACCAATCGTTCAACCCGCTGACCATTGCCGCGTTCATAGCTCAAAAAGACCTGTTGCTCCTGCCAGATTGCAGATTGCAGAACTGGAAATGCCGACATCTCTTCGTCCCAGTGCTGCCATCCGGTGGGGTCAACGTGAATGCGCTGGCTGACCATTTCTGCTTGTTGACGATTGGCGGCGGGTAAGGCTGCCAGAAGTTTGAGTAATGCAGCCTCAAATGCCTGACCCCACCCTAAATCCGCGAGTAGATGCGTTGGTTTTGGCACAAATAATGCCTGAATTTCCGCCAGGTTGAGTCCGGTCAGCGTGGTTTGATACTGCTCCAACAGACTCCATCCGCCGCCCTTGCCGCGTTCGGCTACGACCGGAACCCCTGCACTACTGAGGGCATCCATATCCCGATGAATGGTACGCTCAGACACTTCCAGTCGCTCTGCCAGTTCTCGTGTGGTTAACCGCGAATGAACCTGCAACAGCATCAGGATGGAGAGGAAGCGATCGGCACGCATAACGATTTCTGGAATCCTCGCAACTTCCTCTACACTATCGCTATGGTCACGGGTAATGCGATTTAATTTGGCATCGATGGCCCAACCGCCCTGTAACCACAACGGCAAGTTGATTTGATCTGCCGCCGAAAATAACTGATAGATCACTCAATATGGCGATCGTTCATATTTTACGACCTGAATGGGAATTCTCTCACCATACTCGCTAATCAGCGACTTGATGTGTCAAAAACTCAAGGAATACTTGTACAAATCGTTCAGCATTCCCATGCGAATTGCGACATCAATTCCTTCTTCGACCAAATCAACAAATCGATCCGTCAACCGTAAATCAATTTGCAACTCTAGCCATCAATCTTCCCGCCGATCAGCTCATCCCACTCCCTGATTATATAACGTTCGAGCAAGGTGCTGCCTTTCCTCTACAGGGCATTACAGCTCACTATATCGTGTATGATTATGTCCAGTTACAACTGGATAAGACTATCCTGGTTCACGCGGCTGCTAGGGGGGCTTACTAGTTGTGCAGTGGGCAAAATACTTGGGGGCGCAGGTAATTGGAACCGTTTCAACGAAGGAAAAAGCTGAGGTGATCTTGCCTCGTTTGTAGACACACGGTGTGCATCTGCAAATGGGGCAGGTCAGGGCGACGCAGCCATCAAACCCGCCTATTGAAAACGATGTAAGATTTAAGATAAGAGGAGTTCAACAGTTCTCATGGTCAATCAATGTACTGTGAGAAGGCTCTGTGAGTGATTGAATAGCGAATAGATGAACGTTTTACTGATACATGGATTGGGGCGATCGCCATTATCTCTCGTACATCTCGGATGGCGGTTACAGCAGGCTGGACATACACCAGACTGGTTTGGCTATCTCTCATTTACTGAATCCTACGATCGCATTGTAGAACGGTTGCAGCTGCGTCTCCAGGCTCTCTCAGTGCAGGGAAGCTATGGTGTGGTAGCCCATTCGTTAGGAGGGTTATTGGTGCGATCGGCCTTGAGTGACTCCGATCTTGCTCCACCCGCCCATATCGTTATGCTGGGAACTCCCAATCAGCCTCCCCGATTAGCGGCTCACGCGTGGCAAGTCCTGCCATTTCAATGGTTCTCAGGTCAATGTGGCTCGAATCTGACCAGTCTTGACTTCTATGCCAGTATTCCGCCGCTCTTATCGCCCTATACCATTGTGGCAGGAACGCTTGGGCCAAGAGGATTCCTCAGCCCGTTTGGTACGGAGTTGAACGACGGAATTGTGGCCTTGAGTGAAACTCGAATATCTGATCAAGATCGAATTGTGCCGTTAGACGTAGAACACACCTTTATGATGAACGATCGCCGTGTGCAGGACACTGTTATTCAATGTTTACAGCCGTTTCCTGATTTGAGTTTGAGAGAAACCGCTTTAGTCAGTTGATCTAGTTCGGATTGCATCGTTGTAACCACACGGTTATAACATTCTTCAACATAGTCTGCGTTTTTGGACGCCTTCTCTCCATATTGTTCGAAGGTAATCGGTTGACAGACGCGCGTGTGAATTTGAACGGGAAATGGAATGTTTGGCAAAGGCCCGATCGCTACTCCCCACGGCCATCCTAAATAGATCGGACAAACTTCAGGATCAATGCCAAACAGCCACGGTAACCCAAGCTGATGAAGCTGCTGCAACTGAGGATAAATTTCGGCTAGCACAATCAGGGTGGAGTGTGCACCGTGAGAAATGAGCGGAATGATCGGGGTTTCAGTTTGCAACGCTAGTTTAATAAATCCCCGACGACCGTAAAAGTGAATTTTGTTGCGTTCTGAGTAGGGTTTAAACAAATCCTGCACACCACCCGGATAAATGAGCAGGCTTGCATTGCGATGCAGCGCTTCTAATGCCATTCGTGGATGGGCGCGGAGTGTTCCAACTTGCGTTGCCAACCGTGCTAATCCCGGCATGGCCGTCCAGATTGCCGGATTCATTAAGGCATACGCAGGACGGTCTGTCCCAAATTTCTCATACCAATCTCGCATGATCATATACAGATCGGGTGCTGCCATTCCCCCATTGTGAGAACCAATCAGCAGCACGTTTCGATCGCTTGGAATATGTTCCCATCCATCGGTTTGAACGCAGAAGTAGTATTGGTAAAGCCAATCTAACAAGGGCTGTATTTGCTCAATCACGTGAGGATCGCGATCGCCCAACGACCAACCATCTAATCGATCCGAGGGCATAAGGCTTGCCCGCAGACATAACTCTAGAAAGGTGGTGAAAGCTGAACAGAATTGAAACGACGCCTGCATAGAAAAATAGAACACTAAACGGTACTTGCATGAGTACCACAAGATACCGTCTTAATCATTGGCTTGCAAGCCCTGCTACTTACTCTAGCGTACCTGGTTCCTCAAACAAATGAGTTGCGCCGGGAATAATTTCAAGCGGCTTGTCTGCTGACTTCTCACTCTATGACTACTCTAGAAAGTCAATTCTCACTGTGTAGTCTACATTAGCTGAAATTACTGACCGACTGATTAAATATGTTAATTCTAATGTTTTTTCTGTTCTACTCTATTTCAGAAACTAGGTGATCTTATTACAGGGTGTAATTGATTATTAGGTTTATTCTATTGTGATCTGATGCTAGCTTAGATGCGCTGATCCGGAATATAAAGTTGTGTGTCAGGCCATCCTGGTTACAGTCGCTTGAAGATAATAAATTTCCATAAGATGTTATAGCTACTGTGCCAGATTTTTTTCTGGCGATCGCCAAGGTTGTTTATCAGGAACGGTTTCAGATGCCGGTGAAGCTTCTGATATCAAATGCCTCACCCGTTAGGAGATACATATGCGACAGCTTATCCTCAAACAACTGAAGTGCTATGAAACAGAAGATTGGGGCGCAGATGAATGCCGTCTTGAAGTTTATGTTGATGGAGCACTTCAGCCATATTTGAAGACAAGCCTCAATGATAAGCAGGTGTGGACTTTAAACCGCACCTACACCTTCAAAACTGCCGTAGATATTAAACTTTGGGATGAAGATTCGCCCGATAGCGATGACTTTTTAGGGTCAGCTCGGATTGACACAGACCTAACCGATAGCGCTGCTGCTTTTACGCTAGATGGTGCAAACTACAAATTGTGGTATCAGGTGATTGATGTGCCAGATATCGATCCGGTGCAAACGGCGATCGCAGCTTTTGAAAATTCGCCCAAGTCGGGTGTTTGGCCTTATGTTCAGAAAGCAGAACTGCTGGCCGACATTCGGGCTAGAGTTTTGAATCCCTATCGAGTCAATCAAAACTACACACCGTTTTGTGGGCCAACGGCGATCGTATTTGAGTTAATTTCTAAACAGCCTGCTCGTTACGTGTCGATCTGTCAGGCGCTGTATGAAACCGGACAGTTTCAAAGCCGTACTAAAATCGTCAAACCATCTGACGGATTGCGTCAAAGCAAAGTTCGGGGCGGTATGGCTGTTGCAGACTGGATGCTGATCGCAACTCTGCGCGACACAGAAAACTTGATCTTTCCAGTGGATGCCAGCTCTAGCGGTTTAGTGAACAATATTGCAGGCATCACGACCCCCTGGGAGATGAAAGGCTGGATTTACGAAATCCTGGGTTACGATACTGCAAATTTTGACTCCACCTTTGTTTGGGGCGAGTTTGACGCCATGCGAACGGCTCAGGCAGCCCGTCGTCAAGGAGGCGTCGCATTTTTACTCATTGATGCGTCCATGTTGCAGGGATCGGCTCCAGCGATCGCCTATCCTAACCATTGGGTGTCCTACATTAGCAATTTGCAGATTGACGATGGCGTCTGGTATCAGCATGACAGCGGGCACATTCGGTTTGATTGCTATAGCTGGGGTAACCGTTACTCCGTCAATTTGGGCGAAGGCCCGTTTGAAGATTACATGTGGGGTGTGGTGACAGGCTATTAAACTCTGCCAATAACGCCATTTCAATCTTGAACCAATTTCATTTTTTGCGCGCCCGACGGGCGCGCAAAAAATGAAATGAGTGGCCGTATAAGCTCGCCGTAGGCGAACTTGTACGGCCACTCATTTGCATCATGAGAGTGGCTGTTTGTGATGTTTAAGGAGTAAGCACCACAGCAGATGCGGAGTGCTTAGGATCATGGATAAATTAAAACCAAATTTTTAATTTTGGAAAGTGCGGCTCTGCCGCACTTTCCAAAATTAAGTTTCGGGTTTTATTAAATCCACGCTCCTTAGGCTGCGATCGCCTCAGCATAAGGAACAAAAGACTTTTTCGTTGCTCCGCAGATAGGACATGACCAGTCATCTGGAATCGCTTCAAACGGAGTTCCCGGAGCAATTCCCGAATCAGGATCACCGACGACCGGGTCATAAATCATGGCGCACTGAAGACACATCCACTTCTGAGTAGCAGGATCACCACTAGCGGCTTTAGCCTGAGGAGCCACACCTGTCAGCGCATGTAGAGCTTCAGTGTATTGCTGAGCATGATGATTTTCGATATGTGTCAGCAAACCAAAGCGGTGGGCCGCTTGCCGAAACATGACTGCATGTTCGCGCGATTCCGCTTCCTGCTCCTGAAATTCAGCTACCGCACCGCCATCGCGATCGGTTCGCGCCTGTTCCGCAAAGTTGGGATACATGGTGGTGTATTCGTAGGTTTCACCTTCGATCGCCAGTTCCAAACAGCGAGCCGCGATCGCCTGCTTTTGAGCATCCGTCAGAGCCGCGACATCGCCAACCACCAGTTCGGGATGCAGGAGTCGAAAATGAGCAAAGGCGTGCTCGGTTTCCTGATTGGCCGTCTCGCGAAACAGCTTTGCCAAATCTGTCATACCAAGCTTACGAGCAACTTCAGCGAAGAAGAGATACTTCCGGTTAGCCATAGATTCACCGGCAAACGCATCGGCAAGGTTTTTGGCCGTGTTGGAATTTGATAAGTCCATAAGTTGCTCGTTAAAAGATTCATTGAGGTCTATCTCAGAATAAGTCTGAGATAAAAATAAGTCAAGAAAAAAATTCTTTCCTGGATAAGATGAATAAATAGATAAGAAACGGTATAATTCACCCATGATGAAAGCGTTTAATGCGTCAGATACGGTTCGGCAGTTGCAAGCTAAGGGGCTACGGGTGACTCCGCAGCGCGCGGCTATCTATGCCAACTTGCTCAATCGAACTGACCACCCTACCGTTGAGCAACTGCTGGCCGATCTAAATAGCGATTTGCCTCTCTCGTCTAAAGCGACGGTATATAGCGCTTTAGCAGCCTTGCAGACTGTAGGATTGGTACGCCAAGTGCTGCTGGAAGAAGGCGTCACTCGCTACGATGCCCATGTTGCACCTCACCATCATTTCCACTGTCAATGCTGCGGATCGATCCAAGATCTGGCGTGGGATTTGTTTGGCTCACTGA
>DATNPS010000597.1:0-3282 GCA_036703095.1 Crinalium sp.
TGAAATCAGCATGAAAATCTTCTAATTCTTCAGAATAAAAGAATTTTACTCCCTTAGAAAGACGAGAGAGCTGTTCCAGATATCTAAAGTAATATCGTTGCCTACCAATCAAGTTTTGTAGCTCTCCCAAGAACTTACATATTGAGTCAATCTTGCAGTTATCAAATATTACAATTCACTAGATAAAATGGCATATCAGCCAATCCAAAACTACGGAATTATTGGAAACACAAACACAACAGCTTTGGTAGGACTGAACGGGTCGATCGACTGGTTTTGTTTCCCAAATCATGACAGCGAGAGCGTCTTCGCAGCACTGCTCGACGATTGCAAAGGCGGACGTTTCAAGATTTCACCCATAACTGACGAAGTCACTCATAAGCAGTTCTACTGGCCTGAAACCAACGTTCTGATTACCCGCTTTCTGACACCAGACGGCGTTGGAGAAATCGCGGACTTTATGCCTGTGGGGATGGCGGCACAAGAACCCGGACATCACTGGTTAGTCCGGCGAGTCAAGGTGGTTCGTGGTTCGATGGATTTCCGCATGGAATGCTGTCCTGCTTTCAACTATGCCCGTGATGAACATCAAACAACACTCAGTTCTGCGGGTGCGGAGTTTCACTCACAGAAGCTCAACCTCGAACTCTCAACAGATATCCCGCTACGGCAGGAAGGTAGTGGAGTTGCAGCCAAGTTCAGTCTTCAGGCAACAGAGACAGCGGTTTTTGTGCTGCGGAAAACCGAACCAGATGTTGATTGTGGACTTCCCCTTAACCCATCACAAGCGGATGAGCTTTTCAAGCAAACGGTTGATTACTGGAGTCACTGGCTGGAGCAATGCACGTATACTGGGCGGTGGCGCGAGATGGTTCATCGTTCGGCGCTGGTATTGAAGTTGCTGACTTACAAGCCAACGGGAGCAATTGTGGCAGCACCGACTTGCAGTCTCCCGGAAAGTATTGGTGGCGAACGTAACTGGGATTACCGCTACACCTGGATTCGGGATGCCGCGTTCACGCTTTATGCCTTGATGCGTATCGGATTCACCAACGAGGCTTCGGACTTTATGCAATGGATAGAAAACCGTTGCCACGATCGCAACCCGGATGGATCGTTGCAAACCATGTACGGCATTGACGGACGCCAGGACTTGAGCGAGGAAATCTTAGACCATTTGGAGGGTTACAAAGGTTCGAGTCCGGTACGAGTCGGTAATGGTGCCTATAACCAGTTACAACTAGACGTTTATGGCGAGTTGATGGATTCGGTCTATCTGTTCAACAAATATGGAGTACCAATCTCGTATGCGTTGTGGACTGCTTTACGCGATCTGCTCAACTGGGTTTGTGACAACTGGCAGCGATCGGACTCTGGCATTTGGGAAGTGCGTAGCGGACAGCAACAGTTCGTGTATTCAAAGCTGATGTGCTGGGTTGCACTAGATCGCGGCTTACGGCTGGCTGAGAAGCGATCGCTTCCGGCAGATCGAGAACGGTGGCTTGCGGTGCGAGACCAACTCTATGAGCAACTGATGGAAAAAGGATGGAATGCCTCTCGTCAGTCTTTCGTGCAATATTACGGCAGCGATTCCCTGGATGCTGGAAGCCTGATGATGCCCCTGGTATTCTTCCTCTCTCCAGCAGACCCTCGAATGCTGGCTACGTTGGATGCCATCAATCAGTCTCCCAAGTCAGGAGGGTTAGTGTCGGATAGCCTAGTGTATCGATACAACGTGGAAGAAACGCCGGATGGTCTGGGAGGCAGCGAGGGGACTTTCAATCTCTGCACATTTTGGTTAGTTGAGGCATTAACCCGTGCTGGAGTCGCTAATAGAGATAGCGCTCGACTTGATAAAGCCCGACTTGTATTTGAAGAAATACTAGGCTATGCCAATCATCTGGGGCTTTATGCCGAGCAAACGGGTTCGAGTGGCGAGGCGTTAGGAAATTTCCCCCAAGCTTTTACCCATCTGGCATTGATTAGTGCAGCCTGGAACCTCGATAAAGCGCTCAAAAACAGAAGCTAGCAACGCATCGTTCGTTGCTGAATATACGTTGCACAACTGATTGACCAAGATTTGACACCTCCAGTTGAGGAACTGTCGTTATGAATAAACCCGATCGCACGAATATACAGGTGCAAAGAATTCGAGCCATTGGATTAACGGTGACAGATGCCGATCGCTCCAAGGATTTCTACACCCAAGCACTGGGGTTTGAAGCCATTTCAGACATCATGGTTGAAGGACGGGATTACAGCGACATTGAAGGCGTCCCTGGAGCAAAAATTCGCATTGTCACTTTGCAGCTCGGAGATGAACTTATCGAGCTGATGGAGTATCTTAATGTTGAGGGAAAACCAATCCCAAAAGATTCGCAAAGCAATGACTTGTGGTTTCAACATATGGCGATCGCAGTTAGCGACATGGATCGCGCCTATGCTCATCTGCAATTGTTTCCAATTGAACCCATTTCGGTTGAACCGCAGACGATACCACCGGGTAATGAAGCATCTGCTGGTGTCCGAGCCTTCAAGTTTAAAGACCCCGATCGCCACGATTTAGAGCTAATCTGGTTTCCTCCCGACAAAGGACAAGATAAGTGGCATCAAAAGAGCGATTGCGCGGAGCGCAGCGCCAAAGGCGATCGCTTGTTTTTGGGAATTGACCATAGTGCGACCGCCATTAGCAACACAGAGCAAAGCATACAATTCTACCGCGACCTTTTGGGAATGCAAGTTGAGGGAAGCAGTCTCAATTGGCGTGAAACGCAAGCTCGCATGGATGATTTACCAGAAGCCGAAGTCCGAATTACAGCACTGCGACCGCGATTAGGCGGTCTAGGTATTGAACTGCTAGACTATCTTGTGCCTTCCAAGGGTCGTCCCATACCGAGTGATTGGAAAAGTTGCGATATTGCACACATGCAAGTCGAGCTAGTCATCAACGACATTGAGCAGGTAGTAGATACGCTGCGGGACAATGGGGTTGAGTTTGTGTCGTCAGGGGTTGTGAAGTTTACAAATAGCTCATGTCCTTATCATCAAGGTTGCTTGGTTCAAGACCCTGATGGACATGGTATGTTGCTCATTACGGAATGATGTAAGTGAAACTATCGCTATCTAACGGTTCAAGTCATCGACAGCAGATCGTTTAACTGAATACTTGAAACGTTGACAACCGCCGATGGAAGCATGCGGATTGCACAAGGGTTAGGGATTCAAATCGATCCATCCATGATTCCAGCCTCTGCTCAACCCGTGGGGGTATAGCAAGGTGAG
>DATNPS010000599.1:0-4788 GCA_036703095.1 Crinalium sp.
CCGGGCGCGCCAAACTCGCAATCGGAGGCAGTGCAAGCCCACCGCAGGCGAGTTTGCACGCCTCCGATTCGCATACTGAGCATTGCTGTGCCAAGTAGGAAAAAACAAGGCGATCGCCCCTACCTGCCGTATTATGATCTATTGCCACTCTCCTCTACTGCTATTCACATTGCCTGCTTTATGCCATTTATCTACTCACGTACCGTTCGATTTCAAGACACAGATGCAGCCGGAGTTGTCTACTTCGCTAACGTGTTGTCATTCTGTCACGAAGCCTATGAAGCATCGCTGGCAAAATCGGGCGTGAATCTCAATGCATTCTTTTGCTACCCTAAAATCGCCATTCCAATTACACACGTTACGACAGACTTTTTGCGTCCCATGTTCTGTGGAGATGAACTGAAAATCTATGTATCTCCCAAACAGTTAAAAGCAGATGAATTTGAGATTGAATATGAAGTTTTTTCAATCGAAACTGTCGTTGAAGAAATTACAAACGTACAGGAAGTTTGCACGGCTAGAGCCTTTACCAAGCATGTTTGCATTGATGCTGTAAATCGCGTCAGAATAAACCTGCCCAATCATGTGACGAACTGGTTAAATCAATGGGGCACATCGTTAAATGACCCGATTGAGTTGATGTGAGGCGTCAGGCGGGAAGCTTGTACCTAAGTTCCGGAAAGCGATCGCCGTTTGGTGAATCACTAAGTATTGTTTGTATTCTCCAGAAGTACGATGCTTGAAGGAACTTATGCGTTTGAGAAGCGCTGGTCTGAGCTGCGGGAGCGTTACCCCACGACTCCAGCTCAAGATGCCCTGATTGTTCACACGATTAATCAGCTTTCTAGCAATCACAAAGCGGTTAATGAACTGGCAGAAACCCTACCTGAAGATCTGCGAATTTTATTTCGAGAATTAGCTCAGGCGTACTTAAAAGCTCAGCGCGTTTCTGCTGATTTAGAACAAGAAGCGATCGCATGTGAAACGTTCGTGATTGATAAACCGAGTTCGCTACATTCGAGTTCAAAAAACAAGTCGCCCAATCCGATTCAAAACGAACCCGAACCGCTCCCCGAATTTGAAACGTTGATTGTTGATAAACCGACCTATTTAGAAGCAAAAGCTGAACCTGCGGCTAAAGCATCCCCCTCTGCTAAATCGGCTGTTGAGAAACCTAAACCCTCTAATCCTGCAACTTTAAAATCATCCCGTTCAGAAAAAGCTCCTTTAGAACAACAGATTCAAGAATTGGCCCAAAAGCGCAAGCCTCTTAATCTAGACGCCAGTATTAAAATTCAGAAAGAGACAAAGCCAAGCCCCGTTAAACAAGATTTACCCAATATTAAACCCGTTGTATCCAATAAAGAAGAAATGGCGCAGATCTTAACAACCGATCGCCCTAGAGTGATCGTCAATAGTGTTAAGCCAAATCTCTTTCAACGCATTATTAACCTGTTATTGGGTCGCGATTAATCTGCTCAGTTGCTATCTGTTTTAACTGCTCTCGATTGATTTTTCCCTGAGCATTTCGGGGCAATTGTTCAACCACAATCCAGTATTTGGGGTGCTTAAATTTAGCCAGGGTTCTACTTAAGAGAAATCGCCAGGTTTCGGGAGCGATCGCCTTTACCTCAGCCCCATGTTTGGGACGATATATAGCAACAATCACCTCACCCCAATAGCGATCGGGCATTCCAACTACACCTACGTCCTCAACCAAATTAGTCGCCTGAATCGCAGCTTCTACCTCCTCTGGAAACACATTTTCGCCACCCGTGATAATTTTGTGGCTGCGTCGTCCAACAATTGTCAGGTAATCCTGACGATTCAGAAAGCCCAAATCATCCACCTCAAACGGTGCATCCGAGCTGAACAGCACCGGATAATAGCCCAATGCCAGAGATTCTGCCTGAATAGTGACTCTGCCAATCTGGTTGGATTCCAGACTTTGCCCAGCCGCATCGCAAATGGTAATGCAAGCGTGGGGCAAGACCGTACCCGAACTGCTGTTGCCCGAAAGAAATGCATCTGGATGAAGGGTGGCGATCTGAGATGCCGTTTCAGTCATTCCATAGGTGGGAGCTAGCCGAATCTGGTGCTGTCTGGCTTGCTTCAACAGCTCATCCCAGGCCGGAGCACCGCCCAATAGCACCGTGCGAAACCGGGCTAACCAATGGGCCTGTTGAGGGGTTTGGAGCGATCGCTGAAGTTGGGTTGGCACCAGCGACAGAAAAAACTCGGTGGGATCAAACTCGGTGGAGCACTCCTGTTCTAACGCTTTAGAGGGGCGCACCATTAACCGTCCACCAGAACTAAATGAGCGTAGAAATTGCATCAATCCGCTGACGTGATACAGGGGCAGCACACAGTACGAATGCACCCGCTCAACCTGAAAATGCTGCCGGAATCCCTGTACCGAAGCCATTAAGGTTGACCAGGTATGAATGACAAATCGAATGCGCCCGGACGTTCCCCCGGTTGGAATCATGATCCAACCTTTTGCATCTGAGAACAGGTCTGTTGCTCGCGAATTGCTAACTGTAGAAGCCTTGGATACGATTCCGTCGCGCCAAATTAAATCGGGATGAGCGAGATCCAGAGCCGTTTGGTATTCTGTTTCCGTCCAGTTGGGATTGCCCAGAAAGACGGGACATTCTGCGATCGCCGCTGCTAAAAATCCGGCCAGAAAGGCGATCGGGTCAGGCTCCATCAGCAAAATCTTAGGCCATGATCCCTGCTGTATGAATGCGGCTAATTGCTGCGATCGCTCCTCCACTTGCTCTACAAACCGACGATGATCGAGTCCAATCAGCCAATCGTCATCCTGTCGCGCTTGAAAGCAAATTAAAGGCGTTGCCATAGGTGTTCAGCGTTCAGTCCTGTCAAAGGATCGCGAAACCAGTGGTTGATGCCAAACCCGATCGCCCGTGTCTGTTGCGGGACAGACGGAATCAGCCGAGTTTGGATAAAGGTTTGCGCGATCGCCGTTTCAAATACCGACGACCATACTACATCAACGGCCTGCCGTTTACAGAACTCTCGTAGTCGGACTGGGGAACCTGCGATCGCCGCCTTGATCACAAAAATGCCGCACCATCCTTGCTGGTAGCACGCTTCGAGCTGTGCCAGAGTTGCTACCGATTCATCCAGGGCGATCGGCGTGGGGTACTGTTCCGCCAATCGCTGCATAGCGTCAAATTGGTCAGGCGAGAGGGGCTGTTCTAAAAATTCGACCTGCGGCCAATCCTGGCAGATCTCCAGCCATTGATGGGTTTCCTCTTCGGTTAAGTGGGCGTTCGCGTCTAGCCGCAGCTTGGCTCCTGTCGGAAGCAGAGGCAGCAATTGCCGGAAAACAGCCAGTTCATCTTGAACGGAAGCCACTCCCATTTTCCATTTGAAGGTTGGGTTAGCGGATTGATCCCCGTGTTCAACCAGTAATGGGAAGGTCAGAGCAGCGATTCCAGTTGGCAGCAGGATAGAGGCTGGCGGTGAGGCGAGACACCGGGTTTCTTCTCGTTGAGCAGCCGAAATCTCGGTAGTTTCGTAAAAGAAACCCGGTGTCTGGGACGCTGCTGTTGCGGAGGTGAGATTTTCCCAGGCCATCTCGAAGCCGAATTGACAGGCGGGTAGAGTATCTGGGATAGAAAAAATGGCGTCTGGGGCGATCGCCCCCTCCCATGTCGCACAAAACTGAAGCGCTTGTTCTAAACTCTCGCTGCCAAACCAGTCCAGCGGTGCAATTTCTCCAAACCCTGTGCGGCCTGTATCGTCGGTAAGTTTCAGGAGAATGCCCTGGCGATCGCGCCAAATGCCGTGCCCTGTTTGCAATGGTTGCTGAAAGGCACGGCTATAAGGACGGAATTCAAATTGGTAACGGTCACGAGGTAACGGAGGATGAGAGTGAGCCATCCCCACAAAACCTACTCCATGTCGCTGATTGGTTTGGCTTTGGCTTTGGCCTTTGCAGCACTCTTCTTCAGGGCATCCAGCCGAGATTCATACTTCTTCCGTAAGCGCTTCTTAGGAGTTTGCTCAATCAGCACTTTCAGAGCACTACCCAAACTTTTGTACGCATTTGGCAACGTATAGCCGAATCGAGTGGCCAAACTGATCGCTTTTTCGTCCGCTTCGAGCGCCTCTCTCAAGGTTTTCTGACCATTATTACGCTGATACAGACGCCAGCCAGACACACCACACAGGGCGAGCGCCAGGAACAGCAGCAGACCGTCTTGCACCCACAGTTCACCGACTGCGCCACCCAGACCGATCGCCAGTGCCGCCATTTCCCAACCATCTTTGGGAATCGTGTCGTTTTGAATCCGAGCGACCTCATGCCAAAACAGCAGATTCCGCTGGTCGAGCGCCAACATGTCCCACGTTGCCAGGTCAATCTGCACTTCTACCTGGTCTTTACCGATTTCCTCACTTGTAATCAGCGGTGGATTAACCGCTGTAGACGATTCAATCGAAACCCAGCTTTTCAACTCAGGTGGCAGCAAGGTTTTTAACCGCCGAAGTTCGCTTAAATCGGCTCTAGCCGTAGAAGTAGCATAGGAGGTCATGGAGTTAGCCCCAGAAAACTCACGATAAAAATAGGTATTTAGAGGAGTATAGCTGTCTTTTTAGGGATAAGCCATTAAACTCCGTAACTCAATCTTAACGCTTGGCTTAAGTGGTGACATCTGTCAAGGGGCGGTGGGGTGTCAGCAGTTCTCATTTTGAAACCAACTGCGGGTTTGGCGCGCCCAACAGGCGCACCAAACCCGCAGTTGGTGGTCGTGCAAGCTC
>DATNPS010000001.1:0-4118 GCA_036703095.1 Crinalium sp.
GGGCGCGCAAAACCCGCCATTGGTTTCAAAATGAGAATTGCTGAGTCGAGGAGATAGTTAAGACAAAGGGGGTATAGGGGCTTCGCCCCTAGTCAGGGGTTCCACCCCTGCACCCTGTCCTAACCAATCCCTTGGTTGCCATAGCATGAAGATTGGCGATCGCAGCTTCTAGACACGGGGGGTCTGTCGGCGGCCCCCAGCTTGTGTTGCTGAATCCAAAAGGCATCGGGTGTCTGTCACCAGCACTCAGGTTTAACCAAAACTGCCCCAAACGTCTTCCCACCCGCTATTTTTAATTAAGGGCGATTGCCCCAATTTCGCCTGTTTGATCTCTATAGCAGTACTGAAAACGGTTAGAACGACGTGAATTCGATAGCCCAGTTTTGCGTGCGCGACACGCACGCAAAATTGGCTTTTGGGAGAGGGGCGCGTCGCGCCCCTCTCCCAAAAGCCACTCGTCAAATTCACGTTAGAACAGGGTGCAGGGGTGAAACCCCTGGCTGGGGGCACAGTCCTCATTTCCCCCTTTGTCCTAACGTAACAGCGTAGTGCTATAGAATCTCAGATTCACTAAAGCCCAAATTCCTTAGTTGTAAGTCTTAGACATGACTATTCACCGTATTGCTGACCTACTCAAAACTGGTCAACCTGATGATGCCGTAACCATTCAGGGGTGGGTTCGCACCAAACGAGAATTGAAAGACTTTAGCTTTATTGAGGTCAACGACGGGTCAACCATGTCAGGGTTGCAGGTCGTTTTAAACCAGGATTTACCCAATTACGCTGAAACGCTGCGTCAGCTCAACACCGGAGCCTCGGTTGAGTTTTCGGGAACTCTGGTGCCATCTCCAGGTAAGGGCCAGCGCATCGAGCTAAAAGCAGACACCATAACGGTCTACGGAGAAGCTGACCCCGAAACCTATCCACTGCAAAAGAAGCGGCATTCGTTTGAGTTCTTAAGAACCATCGGCCATCTGCGCGCCCGGACCAATACGTTAGGTGCCGTTTTTCGGGTACGGAATGCTTGCGCAACGGCAATTCACCAGTTCTTTCAAGAAAGGGGGTTTCTGTGGGTACATACGCCTCTGATCACTGCGAGCGACTGTGAAGGGGCAGGGGAATTGTTTACGGTGACAACGCTGAACTTGAAGCAGGTTCCGATCAACGAGCAGCAGCAGATTGACTACAGCCAGGATTTCTTTGGCAAGCCTGCGTATCTTACCGTCAGCGGTCAACTCGAAGCCGAAATTATGGCGATGGCGTTTACTAACGTCTATACGTTTGGGCCAACGTTTCGGGCCGAAAATTCCAATACATCCCGTCACCTGGCCGAGTTCTGGATGGTGGAACCGGAGATGGCGTTTTGTGCGCTAGATGGCAACATGGAGCTGGCCGAGGCATTTCTTAAGCATGTCTTTAAGTACGTATTAGAAACCTGCCCAGAGGACATGGCCTTTTTTCAACAGCGGATCGAAAGTTCTGTGTTGGAAACGGCAGAAAATATTATCAATAGTGAGTTTGGACGAATTACCTATACAGAGGCGATCGCCCTCCTTGAAAAAGCCGATCGCAAGTTTGAGTTCCCTGTTTCGTGGGGGCTAGATTTGCAGTCTGAGCACGAGCGCTATCTGGCCGAGGAATTGTTCAAAAAACCGCTAATTGTCACCGATTATCCGGCTGAAATTAAAGCCTTCTACATGCGGTTGAATGAGGATGAGAAGACGGTTCGAGCTATGGACGTACTGGCTCCCCGAATTGGTGAAATCATTGGCGGTTCTCAACGGGAAGAACGGCTTGATGTGTTGGAACGCCGCATCCAAGAGCGCAACATGCCCGCTGAGGATTTGTGGTGGTATCTCGATTTACGCCGCTATGGAACGGTACCCCATGCGGGATTTGGCCTGGGGTTTGAGCGACTGGTGCAGTTCATGACCGGAATGGCCAATATTCGAGACGTGATTCCATTCCCACGCGCTCCGCTCAGTGCTGATTTTTAATGGAATGTGAATTAAGACAAACGCGCAAAATGTGGCCCGCGCATCGCGCGGGCCACATTTTGCGCCATTTCAGCTACCGTAACTGTTTTAGGAATAAGACCCGGTTAACTGTTCCGACTCCGTTTTGTCTTTGCGGACATACCTTCGAATCGCTTTTTTAATGCTGCCCGCGAAGTCAGTTTCGTGATAGCGGGCGGTGATACGCTCAATAGCACGAACCAGGTCAGGTCGCCCCTGCGCCTCCAGTAGCGGCATCAGCTCTCGATAGCACTCGAGCAAATATGGACTTTTGGGATAAACCATATTTACCAAAAAGGTTTCCGACAGATCGACTTCAGGGAAAATATTGGTTTTATCGAGTTTTCCGAGCACCAAAAGAGCCATCATCGTGCGAATGCACTTTTCGCAGCGGCCACAGTTGAGAGTATCAGACTTGTTGCGATCGGGCTTTGTGCACACTTTCAGATTTTGTAGCGCGACATCCCAATCCGCAATCAGCTTTGTTTTCGCCAATCGGGATAAGTTAACGCCCTCATGCTTAATACGCAATTGCTGACAGCTATAGTTCGGATCAATGAGGGGATGCGAGCCGTGAGGATGTAAATTGCCCATATTAGCGCCGGATGAAATCGAGGCAACCGTTAGCTGACGGGCAAAAGCATGGGCAACAGACGACAACACAGCCCCCTGAAACTCGTTCCCCCAGAAATAACTGTCTGCATCCAGTTGACGAACATTGGTATAAACCGGAATCAGGTTCACACCAGCATCCTTTGAGATATAAGACAGCCTGGAAACCATTCGGTCAAATGCGTCGAGATACTGTTCTGACGTTTCAACCTCGCTCCCGCCCGAGCTAATGCCGTATATGGTCAATCCGTCTTTAATGGAGCCGGGATGCTCGTTAGGATAATTTAAGCGATTGGCCCGTAGCGTTGATAAGGAGTCGATTCCACCCGAAAAGAACCAGCCTGTGCGTGGGGATGGCGCTAAAGGGTGAGAGATAGCACTGACTTTGGCTTCGATGTCCAGGGATGGGCGATCGCGCTTATACCAGTAGCGCACCCAATCCATTACGGTCATTAATCCCATTCGCAATTCAGGACAAATAGATCCATCGACTGCAATCCGCCGTTCACCATGACGGAAGGCAGGTATCGTGGCAGCCACCAAAAAGGGATGAGCGGTACACGCCAAAGCATCCGCGAATGCTGCTGCTGTTTCGAAGTAGATATCCTGTGTGGGGCGATCGCAATCTTCCCAATGCACGGTTGCTGCAAGACGAGCGCGATCGCCCCGATGTTGCAATCGAAGATTTTCAACTCTCATAAGCGTATGGATGGGTAGAAATCACCAAAAATCCGACACCTTTATCCGCACGATTTTTTTGCTGCACGTTTACAGCAAAACATCATGCTTAGACCTCACTTCTTTTAAGAATGAGGAGACTTTTCCTGAGAAAATCTCCAGTTCACAAAATAAATTTGGCCTAGCTTGCTTGACCTATCGCCACCATTCAGAAAGTTGCACATTGAGAGACGGTTATATCATCTCAGGCCAATATTTCATCCTTTCCGAATGTGCATATAGACATCCACTAGCACTCTACCCAAGTCGAGTACGAGATAAAGCTGTTTTAGTTAAATAACAGCTACCTGGTTGTGTGATCAAGGTTGAACACACTTTTGAACACACGGATGCAGAAATCAGCTTTTTATGAACTAGAGAATACTGAAAACAGGTGAATCTAAAAAATGTAAATGAATTATTACATCTTTCAAGTATGCTTTGACGATTCTACTTGGCTGTCATTTTTTGTAAATCCAACCGAAGTAATATCTAACACACGAATTGATTACATTAAGGTGTGATCAATTCGAATGTTTTCTCATAAGAAGATGTAATACAACAAAAAGTTCCACCAATCAAAAATATCCTCTGCGATGGATGCCTATTTATTACTCATACAAAACCAAGAGTAATATGCAACATAAAAAGCATTTCTAAAATGTCGCGAAATGCTTGTCCTACGAGCCAGCAATTCTCAGTATGCAATTGGAGCGAGTCAAGTTCGCCTGCGGCGAACTTGACTCGCTCCAATTGCAGGTTTTGCGCGCCCGG
>DATNPS010000009.1:0-15992 GCA_036703095.1 Crinalium sp.
GAATCTGATCTGAGTCTAACTGGAGATTTAGCCATTCTGGCGATCGCTGGGGAGGAGGCAATTCTTATGATGCCAATCAGTAGCAGTGCAACCTCGCCGCAGGCGAGGTTGCACTGCTACTGATTGGCATCATAAGAATTGCCTCCTCCCCAGCGATCGCCAGAATGGCTAAATCTCCAGTTAGACTCAGATCAGATTCCTTTTATGTGATTATGAGTCAGCCATCTATTCAACAGAATCCCTCCCTTGAGGCAGAGCAATCATCAGAAATAAAGTACGGAGAGCGTCACATCGCGGAAGGTCAGCTGATTACCTTCCCAAATCCCCGCATTGGGCGACGCTATACAATTCAGATTAGCCTGCCTGAATTTACCTGTAAGTGTCCGTTTTCGGGATATCCTGACTTCGCGACGATCGCCATCCAGTACGTCCCCAACGAGCGAGTGGTAGAACTCAAAGCGATCAAGCTTTATATCAATAGCTATCGCGATCGCTATATCTCTCATGAGGAATCGGTCAATCAGATCCTGGACGATTTTGTGGCGGCTTGTGATCCCTTAGAGGTAACGGTTAAAGGAGACTTTGCGCCTCGTGGTAATGTGCATACGGTGATTGAAGTCAGCCATCGCAAAGGCGAAGCATAACGTAGTTAGACATCATTAAACCCCAAGGGGTGCGTCCGCGCCCCAACGCAGGTTTTGTATTGAGTGGAATGGGATGAAATCGATGATTGTGCGTCGGCTGATTGTAGTGCTGGTGAGTATTGTGGCGATCGCCCTGAGCGGGTGCAGCCCGGAGCAATTTAGAACCCAGGCGGCTCAGGTGCCGCGCATCGTCATGGATAGCTTAAGCGATCCATCCACCTTCAACCCTGTGACCAACGACTCTGCGAATGATGTGCTGGGCTACATCTATGAGGGGATGCTCAGCACTAATGGCCTTACGGGCAAATTGGAACCGGGGATCGCAGAATCCTGGGAGATCTCCGATGACAATCTCAGCATCATCTTTACCCTGCGAGATGGGGTGAAATGGTCGGATGGCGAATTCCTGACGGTGGATGATGTCATCTTTACGTTTAACGATGTCTTGTTTAATTCCAAAATTCCCAGTAGCGCCCAGGATATTTTGCGCATTGGGGAAACGGGAGCCTTCCCAACAATCCGCAAGCTAGATGAACGACGAATTGAGGTGCGATCGCCCGAACGGTTTGCGCCTCTGCTCCGGTTTGTCGGCGGTTCCGAGATTTTGCCCAAACACATTCTTGGGCCGATCGTGTCTGCCAGGGATTCGCAGGGCAACTCGGCCTTTATGTCGTCGCTTGGCACCGACACGCCGCCCGATAAGATTGTTGGTAGCGGCCCGTATCACATTGTCAGCTATCTACCCAGCCAACGGGTGATTCTGGAGCGCAATCCGTATTATTGGCGCAAAGATACGCAGGGCAATCCTCAGCCTTATATTGAGCAGATTGTTTTAGAGATTGTGGAGTCAACCGATGCGTCCTTAATCCAGTTCCGCTCCGGCAGTCTGGATGTAGAAGGCATCACGCCCGATTATTTTTCGCTGATCAAGCGAGAAGAAGACCGGGGCGATTTCACTATCTATAACGGTGGGCCAGCCCTCAGTACGACCTTCATTACCTTTAATCTGAACCAGGGCAAGCGCAAAGGGCAACCGCTGATTGATCCCATAAAGACCCGCTGGTTCAATCATCTGGAGTTCCGCAAAGCGGTGGCTCATGCAATCGATCGCCAGACCATGATCAACAACATCTACCAGGGATTGGGCTTACCGCAAAACTCCCAGATGTATGTGCAAAGTCCGTATTACTTGCCTCCCGAAAAGGGACTGCCAGTGTATGAGTACGATCCTGCCAAAGCTAAAGAATTGTTGAAGAGTGTCGGTTTCAAATACAACGACGCGGGCCAACTGCTGGATGAGGACGGTAATCGCGTCCGCTTTACGCTCGTCACCAACGCGGGTAACAAGATTCGAGAATCGCTTGGCTCTCAGATCAAGCAAGACCTGGGCAAGATTGGGATGCAGATTGACTTACAGCCGATCGCCTTCAACACGTTGATCGACAAGATGGACAACGCCATGGATTGGGAAGCCATGATCCTGGGGATCGGGGGTGCCCCCTTTGAGCCAGATGGTGGTCGCAATACCTGGTCGCCAGACGGTCGTCTGCACCTGTTTAACCAGAAGCCCGGTGAAGGACAGGCTCAGATTGAAGGACGGGTGATTTCGGATTGGGAAAAGGCGATCTACCGTCTTTATGTGCAGGGTGGACAAGAGCTAGATGACGCGAAACGAAAAGTCATTTACGGGGAAGCTCAGCGCATTGCCCAAGAAAACCTCCCCTTTATTTATCTGGTAAATCCTCTGTCGCTGGTCGCGGTGCGCAATAAGGTTGAAGGCGTTCGCTATTCGGCGGCGGGCGGGCCGCTGTGGAATATTCATGAGCTGAAGATTACAGAGCGTTAGGGTGTGGGGTATAGGGTGTAGGGAAAGAGGGGAGGGTGTGGTCTTAGTGAGAGCCGTGATGAGGCGTGGGGTGTTGGCGGCGATCGCGATGCTGTTGGCGATCGCGCTTGTTAGCTGTCGTTCGTGGATGGTGGGCACTAGAGCGGCAGAAACGTCCCAGATCGTTCTGTCATCCGTGCAAGACCCCGGCACCTTCAATCCGGCGTTGAATCAGGAATTTCCCAGCGTTTTTCTGTTTACGTTTCGGGGGCTGACGGTTGAGGATGGTCTGACGGGGGAAGTGTTGCCCGATCTGGCTGAATCCTGGCAAGTCTCGGAGGATGGGCTGCGCGTGGTCTTTACGCTGCGGGAGGGGTTGCGCTGGTCGGATGGGGAACCGTTAACGGCAGCTGATGTGCTGTTTACCTATCGGGATGTGGTCTTTAACGACAAGATTACGACCGACGCCAAAGATGTGATGCGAATTGGCGATCGCCATCTTTTCCCGCAAATTCAGCAGCTAGACGATCGGCGGGTTGAGTTTATCTTGCCCGAACCCTTTTCTCCGTTTCTGCGGGGAACCACTGGGCCACCGTCCGGGATTTTTATCCTGCCCAAGCATATTTTGGAATCGACGGTGCGATCGCTCGACTCGAAAGGCAACCCACGCTTTAACTCAGCCTGGGGAACGGATACTGATCCCAAAAAAATTGTGGTGAATGGGCCATATCTGATTGAGCAGTACGTGCCGGGAGAACGGCTGATTTTTCGGCGCAATCCCCATTACTGGCAGAAAGACGCGCAGGGTAAGCCATTACCGTATATCAATCGCATCGTCTGGCAGATTGCCGGAACGACCGATAGCCAACTGATGTCCTTTCGCTCCAATGATCTGGATGTGATTGGTGATGCACGTCCTCTTCGTCCAGAGTATTTTTCGCTACTCAAACGCGAAGAGAAGCGGGGCAATTTCCATCTCTATAATGGTGGCCCCTGGTCGGGCACCACGTTCATCAGCTTTAATCTGAATCGCGGGAAAAACAGCAACGGGCAACCCCTGGTAGACCCCATTAAATCTCGCTGGTTTAATCAGCGTGAGTTTCGACAGGCGATTGCCCATGCCATCGATCGCCCCCGTATGATCAACAACATTTATCGGGGGATCAGCGCTCCTCAAAATTCTCCAGTTTCAGTGCAAAGTCCCTATTACCTGTCGCCAGAAAAGGGTTTGAAGACCTACGATTACAATCCTGACAAGGCGAAACAACTGCTGCAATCGGTCGGCTTTCAATACAATGCTGACGGTCAACTGCTAGATGCTGACGGCAATCGTGTCCGATTCACGCTGATCACCAACGCAGGCAACAAAATTCGAGAAGCCCTCGGTGCTCAGATTAAAACTGACTTGAGCAAGATTGGGGTTCAGGTCGATTTCAATCCGATTGACTTCAATACGCTGATTAACAAGCTAACGGCTACCCGCGAATGGGACTGTCACCTGATTGGCTTTACGGGTGGCGTCGATCCCTATAGCGGTGCAAATTTGTGGACGAGCACAGGTGGCTCCCATCAATTTAACCTTGGTCCCCAACCGGGTGGCCCTCCGGTTGAGGGATGGGTTGCCTCTGATTGGGAACAAGACATCGATCGCCTGTTTAAGGCTGCTGCTCGCGAACAGGATGAAACCAAGCGCCAAGACATCTATGCCGAGTTCCAAAAGGTCGTGCAGGACGAGCTACCCGTGATTCACCTGGTTCATGAAATGGCGCTAATGGCCGTGCGCGATCGCATCCAGGGCTTAAAATACTCTGGCCTACCCAGCTGGGGCCTGTGGAACGTTCAGGAACTTAGAATTGATTGACAAATTTTGGGTAGAGACGTGCCAACAGCATGTCTCTATCCAAAATTTGGTATGACGCCCAACACCCAATACCTAACACCCAATACCTAACACCCAGAACCGTGACTCAACCCGAAGCCCTTCGTTCATTGCTTAAGGCTGTTGCTCAAGGTGACATCAGCCCTGACTCTGCCCTCGATCAGTTGAAATATTTTGACTTTGAACCCGTTTCTGATTTCGCTAAGATCGACCATCACCGATCGCTCAGGACTGGATTCCCTGAAGTCATTTGGGGGCAGGATAAGACCCCAGATCAGATTGCTCAGATTATGAGAGTGATGCAGCAGCGCAATCCGGTTGTAATGGCAACTCGGATTACGCCAGAGGTGTATGGTCATGTGCGATCGCAGGTGCGCGATTTGCGCTATTACCCGATGGCGAGAATTTGTGCGATCGTCCCCGATGATTTGCAACCCCACCATCCCGGCACGATCACCCTCCTCTCTGCGGGCACCGCCGACCTTCCTGTGGCTGAGGAAGCTGCGGTAACGGCTGAATTGTGCGGCTTTGCCGTGAAGCGCCTGTGGGATGTGGGGGTAGCGGGTATTCATCGGTTGCTCAACAATCGCCATGTGATTCAAGATGCCGATGTGCTGATTGTCGTGGCAGGTATGGAAGGAGCCTTACCCAGCGTGGTGGCAGGATTGGCCAACTGTCCCGTGATCGCAGTGCCAACCAGCGTTGGCTATGGTGCGAGTTTTGCTGGATTGGCTCCCCTCTTAACCATGCTCAACTCCTGCGCGGCGGGAATTGGCGTGGTGAATATTGACAATGGATTTGGAGCAGCCATACTCGCTGGACAAATTCTACGAACTGCGCAAAAAATAAAGTGTTCAACTGCTGATGGGTATCCTTAAACCCGGTAGGATGGTTTCGCGCTGAAGAAACGATCAGAATTAGGCCATCCAGAGTCGATCAGGAGCTAAATTAGATGTCCGCTACTCCCTTTCACATTGTTGTAGACGGGAATCCCGCTATTATTTATGCCAGCCGCAATGGCGCGCCCGAAAAGGTATTACCCACGTTAGAGCGGTTTTTAGAAACATTCTGGCAAGAACGAGATACATCTGGAGAAAATAGCGATACGCCCGAATGTTTGGTAGCTCAAATTATCGTCCGATTTGGGTTTGAGATTTGCGAAGATGATTTTTCGAATCTCAAAGTCGGGATTCATTACGATCCAAAAGCGCAATATCTGTATTGGATTAAGGGCGATCGCACGCTTACCGTTTGGGTTCCAGAAGCGGCTTATCAGGCTGATCCCAGTCTTGGTCTAAAAGGGTGTCAGCAGTTGGTCAAGGTTTGATAACATCACCGTTAACGTGGATTTGCGAATGCGCAAAAAGATACCCCGCACGTCGTGCGGGGTATCTTTTTGCGCGATTTCAGCCGCGCTATCGAATTATCGTTAATGTTATTGACGTTCAGCTTTATGGCAACTTTCCCCATTCCCATATGGATAGAAAGAACATACAACAATCACATTGCCAGTCGGTTCATCTAGAAATGTTTTCAGTTTGCGCAAATTGAAGGAACTACTTGACGCTTACAATACTGAAACGATTTCGCTCAAAATGCGTCCAGATTCCCGACTATTTTGTGATTGGGCATCGCTAATATGAGCGTTAGATATGCTTTAGTATGCTCGGTATGAGATGGGCGATCGCGACTCTCCACAAAACAATTCTGCGTGCGCAACGCGCACGCAGAATTGGGCTATCGAATTCACACTGAATTCAATTTCTGAAAAGATTAGCGAAAGATGGTACCGTTGCGATCGATCCATCCGTCGATATGACGTCTGCTTGGATCATGATGCGTCCAGTGAATGACACCACCCTGCTCGCTCCACTCATATTCCCCATAAATATAAAGCGTGTCTCCCACTCGCAATCCACTTACACGAGGGGCAATATCGATGTTGTGTGCTACTAATAACGTTTGAGAATTTTGCAATTGCACAATGAATCGCTGATGTCGGCTTCCGTCATTGTCATCAGATAACACAGCCGTCACTCGACCCATGACTAAAACTTGAATATTGCTAGCACGGTTATTGAAAGCATTGCGTAACACAGCTAAATTGGTTAGCCGATATCGTGTTGCGCTAGTTTTTAGCGTACTGAGTGATGCTGCGATCTCGATAGATGAATGATTGTGATTTAAACTCGGTAGCGATGTATTTTGTGTATAGTCAGAACTTGTAATCAGCGTTGTGAGTAATAGCGAACTGAGAATATCAATCATACGAACATCAGATCCTAAACATAAACGTTGCTCATAGACACCCGGTATCTTATATGCAGCTTCACAGTGATGCTGAAATTTCCCAGAAAGACACTCGGTGTCTAGTGCCCCTCTTATCGTGCCCAAATCATACGCGTTGCTACTGGGATGGCGTGACTGAAAATCCTCGACGGCCTTGTTCTGAATTGGGACGCCTGACTTGAAATTGCACCTGATCGGTCATCTCGCCACTTTTGACTTGCAATGTCCAATCTCCCAGACGCAACGGCCAGAACAGCGAAGAATTGCTTTGCGTCGCTAATTTCTCGCCATTCAGCCACCATTCCACAGGTTGATTGGGAACGTTGGCTAACTTAAATTCCAGGCGTTGTGGAGGGGCGTTTCCTACCGTAGTTTCAGCGGGAGAGTCCATCAGGAAATAGGCTCCATTCTGAGGTGAAAGAATTCGCAGCGTTCCGGATGCCAGTTCAGGCTGCTGCTGGGAGGCTAGCCATTCGTTATATTCCGGCGGCAGATGAAGCCGATATTCAGCATGACCATTCTGAGCCGTTGAAACAGCCTGGTAGAAGGGATCGGACTGATGTTCATAGGCATAAATTTCCTCCGGATAAAAATATTCCTGCACCACCGCAGGGCAGGCTGGTGTGGGACGCATTCCGGACAGAGCGCAGATAGGCCGTTGAACCAAGGTTTCTGGCTTGGCAAAGGGGCCTGGGTCGTGATGTTCGTACAAATGTAAGAGAATACGGCTCCACAGCGGAGCGGCTCCTGTGACGCCAGAAACCTGATGCATCGGTTGCCCATCAAAATTGCCGACCCAGGTGGCAACGGTATAGTCAGTTGTGAAGCCAACCGTCCAGGTATCGCGAAAATCAGAGGATGTCCCCGTTTTCACTGCCGCCGAAAATGGCAGGCTCAATACTGAATCAACCCCAAAGGAGCGAGCACGAGCGTGGCGATCGCTCAGCATATCTGTAATCAACGCCCAGGTGTCTTTGGGGGTGTTGGGTGTTGGGTGTTGGGTGTTGGGATTGTTATTACATGCGATTTCCTGATCTTTAAGTCCCGATTCCCTAACCCCTAATACCCAACACCCAACACCCTCTTGTCCTTGAAGGGCAATCAGGCGATACGCGTAAGCGAGTTCCCAGAGGTTGACTTCGCCGCTGCCCAGCGTGAGTCCCAAGCCATAATAGTTGGGGTCGTGGGTTAAATGCTGAAAACCGAGCTGGTGCAATCGTTCCAGGAACACCGGAACACTAACTTTCTCCAGCACTCGCACGGCGGGTACATTGAGCGAGTTTGCCAGGGCAATCCGCACGCGAACGGGGCCTTGAAACGTTTCGCTATAGTCGGTCGGTCGGTACAGCTTAGCTCCCGGAATGGCGTAGTAGGTGGGCACGTCTGCCAAGATTGTGTTGGGACGGATTACTCGTTTTTCGAGTGCTAGTTCGTACAGGAAGGGTTTGAGGGTCGAACCGGGCTGGCGGAGCGCTTGTACGCCATCATTGCGGCCCATCTGCGATTCGGCAAAATAATCGGTGGAGCCAACGTAGGCCAGGATTTCGCCAGAGCGATTATCGAGAACCAATGCAGCAGCCTGGTGAACGTTCTGAGTGCTCAGGGAGTGAATAATCTGACGCACCTGAGCTTCAACAAACTGCTGTAGCGGTAGATCCAGCGTAGTGCGAATGTGGGCGGGTGCATTGGGGGGTAGATGGCTGGCTAGCCAGAATAAGAAATGAGGGGCGGCAATAATGCCCTGCTGGCGCGGTTGGAGGGCGATCGCCTCCTGATAAGCCCAATCCGCCTGATGACGAGTCAGGTAGCCGTCCTGAACCATGCGGTCGAGGACATAGGTTTGCCGCTGTTTGAGGGCATCCCAATGATCGTATGGATTCAGATCGGTAGGGTCGTTGGGGAGTGCGGCGAGTAGGCTTGCCTGAGCCACGCTGAGGTCGCTGGATGGAATGTCGAAATAGACTCGCGATGCGGCTTCTACGCCATACACATTGCCGCCCATTGGCAAACGGTTGATATATGCCTGGAGAATTTCATCCTTGCTCATGCCTGCCGCTAACCGCCACGATAGCCAGATTTCCTGCACTTTGCCCTGGAGCGTGCGAGGAGTCGGATCGAGCATTCGAGCCAACTGCATGGTAATGGTGGAGGCTCCGCTCACAATATGTCTGGCTTGAATGGCTTCAGCGATCGCCCGTCCCATCGCCCGCAGGTCAACAGGCCCATGCTGATAAAATCGGCTATCTTCGGCGGCTAGAATTGCCTGAATAAACTGGGGCGAAACATCCTTCAACAAAACCGAAGCTGTGTGATTCTGATCGCGTGTCAGGACAGTACCCAGCACCAGGCCATTGCGATCGCTAAACTCCACCGCCTGATCGTCCTGCACTAAATCCGCTGCCCGAATGGGAGCCAGATAGGGGAGCGATCGCACCATTAAGGCTAGGAGTAGGGCGATTAACATAGCGATCGCCAACCCACGCTGATATGAAGTCAATCTGCGCCACGTTTTTGTGCCGCTCTGTCTCATGGGGCGGATCAGCTTCAAGATGGTTTTAACAATCGTGATTCCAATGCTCTGTCCCTGACGCCACCAGGACTCGATACGCGACTTGGTCATGATGCGGCATGGAGGAGGGGAGCCTGATGAACCACATTCACCGTTTCCTGAATCACGATGCCACCCGTCACCATGTCTCGCACTGTAGGAAGGAAGGAGGCGATCGCCTCTGCGGAATCCATAACCACAATCATCATCGGCAAATCAGACGATAGCTCCAGAATGCGAGTAGTGTGAAGCTGTTGGTGGTTGCCAAATCCAGCCACGCCTCGAAGGGCGGTTGCCCCTGCCAATCCCCGACGACGGGCTTCTTCGACCAGAGCAAGATAGACGGGCTTTCCCTGCCAGTGGTCTGACTCGCCTACGTAAATTGTTAGTCGCTCTAGCGTTCTCATGGCACCATTTCCATCCGAAGACTCTATAGCAACCGCAGAGCTGGCTAGGACGGGATGCAGGGGTTTCACCCCTAGCTGGGGCTTTGCCCCCGGCCCCTTCTCACTATCTCAACAATTGCTATATCTCCAGCATGGAGGAGAATTTTGAAAACGCGATCGGGTTAGTTACAGAGATTCATGAAAGGGCAAAAAAATGTTCGGCAAACGTTTCTGCTCCCCAAACAATCATGGCTACACTAATAGAATTGCCAGCACCCATATTTCAATCACAGATGTTCTGCCCGAAATAACTATTTCTGAATTAGGCTGCATTACCAGTTTCAGATAGTAGTTCAGCGATTAACGGTTTTGATCTTGCAAGTTTACTAACATCTAGAATAGAAAACCCCAGAAGATTTCCCTCTACATCTACACGCTCCATGACAGCATCATGATCTGTTTCCCTCATATAACCAGGGGCTTCAGAGAAGGTGACTTCCAGAAAATCCGCTTCGGGGTCAAACCAAACTTTTATTTGCTGTGCCATAACTCTTCCCCTTGTTTGGGTTTATCCGTGAAGTAAGCCGTTACGATGAACGCATCATTGGGCAGATACTTAACAACGATACAGAGCCACTTATCACCAATCACCGTTTGAGTATACAACCGATAAAATAAAGCGACACTGTCATCGCTGCGAGATCGGCGCACCAGTTGAGGGTTGCTGAGGGTGTCAGCGATTTGTGCTTCCATTCCGACCATTTCAGAGTGAGCCAAAATATGAGCTAATCGTTCCTCCGTCAAACGAACTTGCTTATTTTGGTAATCGATCAGAATTGGCATAGGCAGTGTATACCTCTACCTTTTTCACCTTGGATCACGGATAAATTAAAACCAAAATTAAGTTTCGGGTTTTATTAAATCCACGATTCCTTACGGTGATTGTAGTTCATCGAGCAGGCATCCAGGAACGGCTGGCGATAATGCACCATCCGGTCAGGACTAACGCTACAATTCCCAAACCAATGGTCAGCACTGGAGACAGCAAGCCGGGACGGCTCAGAACTCCACTGAACAGGCTGGCTGCTATCGAAACGCCGCTAAAAAAGACGCCAACGGCTAGCCCAGCGCGACTTATGGGTAAAAGGCCAAGGGTAAACGGTAGTGTGCCATTGGTGATCAGGCTGAAGGATGCGCCGATAAGGATTGCAACGATCGTCGCCAGCCAAGATGTGGTGATTAGAGGCATCAGGCCCAGCCCAATTGCCAACCCGATCGCACTCACCAGCATGATTTTACGGTTGCCCATGCGGACAGCCAGTTGACCACCGGGAATAGCAGCGATCGCGATCGCAATAAACACCAGTCCCACAAACAGCGGCGGATTGGAACCTGGCAGTTGGGCTTTCAGCAATTTAGGAAAGGTTTCGATCGCAATGCGAAAGGCCAGGGTGAGCGAGAAGCCTAGGCCACCAATCAGCAGCAGACGAGGGATTAAATCTGGGTAGGTTCGGGTCGTTAGATCGGCTTCTCCCAAGGGAGTCGGTGCATCCTGTGGATTGAACGATCGCAAGATGGCCGTACTGCCCAGCAGCAAAAAGGCGGCAATAACGGAAGGAATGACAATTCCGAGACTCAGGATAAATTTATTGCCAAGGGGCATGGCTGCACCTGCAATACCACCTGCCAGTGTCAGAAGACTGGCGGCTTGAGGTAAGCGAAAGGCAGAGGCGTATCGCCCTAGGAGTGCCAGAGCCGGACTGCGGAAGAGGCTCATGGCGATCGCCCACACAATTAACAGTCCAATCAACAGCCATTGCATTCCGGGATTGGGAACGGCCAGTAGAACCAGTGCCGGAATCAGCACAAAAAAGGCAGAGGCCAGCAGAATCCCTTGCGTGATGATCGCAAATCGGTTGCCCTGCTGTTGCTGAAGTTTGTCTGACCAGAGTCCAGCCAGCGGTTCAATGGCGATCGCCAACAGCGCTTCAATCAAGAGCAACTTGGGGGCTAACTCGGCGGACAGTTGAAATTGGGTCAGAATTCCGGGCAGATGCACGCGATAAATCACCCAGCCCAGTGTGAAACTGCCGTAGAGGGCTGCTAACGCGCCGACCGCTTGCCACAAAACGGTAGATTGCGATCGCGTCAGATCAATCTGGCTCCTGGTTCTCATAAAAACCTCCGAGGGTTTGTTCTAGATCTGTGGTTTGTGTTGTGGGCCTCCACAACCAACCAAAGACGTGAAACGCTACATTTCTATTTCTGAAAAGGAAAAGATAAATGTTGAGTTAAGTAAATCAATCTGAATACGCTAACGATCCCTTCAAGCTGGACTGTTGTGATTCCACATCGCAAATCGGATTCTTTCCATGTTGACTGGAATTGTAAGTAGATAGCTGGAATTAAGCAACGTTATAAAAACCGGGGTGCAGGGGTAAACCCCTGGCTGGAGGCGAAGCTCCCATACCCCCTTGTACCTCATCAATGTGAAATACGCTGTAGTTTAATTTTGTGCTGTTTGTTGAAACACTGAAATCTCCTGCAATATTGGATTCTGTTTTGCTCAGGGCAACCGAGACAATCGCCAACCTGTTAAGCTCATGATCAATCGCCTCACCTTTCATGACGTTTTATGACCTTCGATCTCTCGGAACTCTAGCCTCAATCAACGTAGAAGTTGAAGGATGAGTAGTCTACTCAAGTCATATCTGCTGTTGTGCAGGCGACGCGGCGCGACAGCAAATGATGAGCGTCTGAGGACTAACCGAATGATGAAATGAGGTTTTTATGAAAGCGATCGCCCGAAAAATAATTATTTTAATGTTGGGAACGATTCTGATGGTTCTCTGTGCTCATCACAGTTTTCCGGCCCGTGCAGCCGATCCGCCCAACGGAGATTCTAGAGCCGCGCGAGCCAGAATTTTAGAGGTTGAACGAACCTGGGAAGGTCAATATCAAGATTATTTTGGCAGACGGTTTCGGGGACGGGTGTTAAACGCGGATCAGATCAGTGAAACCTTGCGTCGATTGACGAATGAAACGCACAAAAAACTGGCATTAATTTATGTTGATCCTGATCCACAGGAATTGAGTGTAATCTTAGTCATTCCCGGTGTTGAACCGTTGCAAAAAACATTCCCAAATGTCTCTGAGCAAACGCTGCTTGCAACAATTAATGAATTTAAATCACAGGTTTCCAGACCTGCCCATACGAGAAGTTACTTAAGCCCTGCAAGACAACTGCACCAATGGATTATTGCTCCATTAGAATCGCAGCTACAAGCCCAATCGATTGATACATTGATTTTTTGCGTAGGTCGCAATCTTCGCTCTCTGCCATTCGCAGCACTGCATGATGGACAGAAATTCCTTGTTGAAAAATATAATCTTGGATTAATTCCAGCATTTCATCTGACGAATCACAATCACCGCAGCATTCAAAACATGCAGGTATTAGCGATGGGTGCTTCGGTGTTTCAAAAATTGCCTGCCCTCCCTGCTGTGCCGCTAGAACTGTCCTCCATTACGCAGGAGCAATGGCGTAGCCAAACGTTTCTCAATCAAGACTTTACACTGAGAAATTTAGAAGACCGATTGCGATCGCGCACCTTTGGCATCGTGCACCTGGCGACCCACGCCGAATTCAAACCCGGATCGCCCAACAATTCCTACATTCAATTCTGGCAAGATGAGCAGTTGAGCCTTGATCGGCTGTGGCAACTCGATTGGAGCGAACTGCCGATTGAGCTATTAGTCCTGAGCGCGTGCCAGACGGCTCTGGGCGACGAGCGAGCTGAACTGGGGTTTGCAGGTTTAGCGTATCAGGCTGGCGTCAAATCCTCTCTGGCCAGCCTCTGGCGAATTAGCGATGTAGGAACGCTGGCGTTGATGCGAGAGTTTTACTGGCAGTTGTCCAACGCTGACGTCACCACTAAAGCAGAAGCCCTGAGACGGACGCAGATTGCCATGCTCAAGGGGCAAGTTCGGATTGAAAACGGACAGCTACACACCTCTGGAGGCACCCTGGCCCTTCCCAATACCCTGGAATCCTTTAGCCAATTTGATATGTCAAATCCCTATTATTGGGCTACGTTTGTTCTAGTGGGCAGTCCTTGGTAACATGCTTTAGTCCTAACCTGTGAGCCTATGAATGTTGATGAAGCGCTCACAACGCTAGATTCCGTCCTCCAGCATGAGCACTTGAATGACGTTCAGGAGCTTGTCTTCCGCCAGTGCTGGGAGGGGCGCACTTACATGGAAATCGCCGAAGATTCCAGCTATGACGCCGGATACATCAAAGACGTTGGCTCCAAACTCTGGCAATTTCTCTCCAATGCCTTCGGCGAAAAAGTCACCAAAAGCAACCTCCAATCCGTTCTCCGCCGCCACTATCAACGCCTTCAATCCTTGAATGAGGCAGAGGGTAGAGGGCAGGAGGCAGAAGGTGGGGGAAATGGAGGAGATAGGGGAGATGGGGGAGATAGGGAAGTAACCCCCTACCCAACGCCCAACACCCAATACCCAACACCCAGCACCCAGCACCAAACCCCAAACCCTCAACCCTTAACTCCCAACTGTGACTGGGGCGAAGCCATCGACGTTACCACCTTCTACGGGCGAACAGAAGAACTGGCGACGCTGAAGCAATGGATTGTGGGCGATCGCTGTCGCTTGATCCTGCTGCTGGGGATGGGTGGCATTGGCAAAACATCTCTATCCATTAAACTGGCTGAACAGTTGCAGGGATCGTTCGATTATTTAATCTGGCGATCGCTGCGAAATGCACCCCCCATTGATGACCTGTTGATTGACCTGATTAAATTTCTGTCAAATCGGCAGGAAACCGAAATTACGCTGCCAGAGACGCTGGAAGGCAAGCTGAATCGCTTGATGGAGTATTTGCGACAGTTTCGCTGTTTGCTGGTGTTAGACAACGCTGAAACGATTTTGCGAGGCGGCGACAGTGCGGGCTTACATCTGGAAGGCTACGAAGGGTATGGCACGCTGTTTAAGCGTATTGGCGAGACGCGGTTGCAGAGCTGTCTGATTATTACCAGTCGTGAAAAACCAAAAGAATTAATTCCCCTGGAAGGAGAATCGCTGCCCGTGCGATCGCTGCCGTTGCGGGGTTTAACCGGAGCAGAGGGCCAGGAAATTCTCAAGATGAAGGGAACACTGGCTGGAGATGAGGCCGAGTGGAATGCCCTGGTGGAGCGCTATGCCGGAAACCCTCTGGCGCTCAAGATGGTGGCTACCACGATTCGCGAGCTGTTTGATGGCGATATTGCCGACTTCCTCGATCATGGAACTGCCGTTTTTGACGATATCCGGGCGCTACTCGATCAGCAGTTCAATCGGATGACGCTGCTGGAACGCAAAATGATGTTCTGGCTGGCGATCGCCCGTGAACCGATTACGCTGTCCGAGCTGCAAGACGATATTGTGCCATCGGTACCCAAAGCGCAATTGTTGGAGGCGATCGGGTCACTCAGTCGGCGATCGCTGATTGAAAAGCGAGGAGCCAGCTACACGCAGCAGCCTGTGGTGATGGAATATCTGACGCAGCAGTTGGTGGAGCAGGTGTATCACGAGATTACGCAGGCCCAGGTTGAACTGTTGATGGATCACGCGCTGATTAAAGCGCAGGCCAAAGATCATGTGCGCGAAAGCCAGTCGCGTGTGATTTTGGAGGCGGTGAGCGATCGCCTCTCGTCTGCCTTTCGCTCAAAGCAGAATGTTGAACAGCAGCTCAATCAACTGCTGCTCAAATTGCATGACGAGTTTTCAGCGGTTCCCGGTTATGCGGGAGGCAATTTGGTTAATCTCTTCCGTCAATTAAAAACAGATTTAACGGACTACGACTTTTCCAACCTGGCGATCTGGCAAGCCTATCTGCAAGATATCAATCTGCATCAGGTGAAGTTTAACCAGGCTGACTTAGCCAAATCTGTATTTGCTCAAACGCTGGGTAGCATTCTAACTGTGACCTTCAGCCCTGACGGAAAACTGCTGGCGGCGAGTGATGCCGATGGCCGAATTCGCTGGTGGCGAGCTGCCGATGGGCAACAGCTATTTGCCTGTCATGAACACGCATCCTGGGTGTGGGCGATCGCATTCACTCCCGACAGCAAAACGCTGGTCAGCAGCGGGGAAGATCGCACGATCCGCTTTTGGGATATCAAAACGGGTCGCTGCATTCAGGCATTGGAAGGGCATGAGAACTGGGTCTGGTCGGTGGCGGTCAGTCCGGATGGGCGGCAGGTGGCCAGCAGCAGTGAAGACGCGACGATCAAACTATGGGATGTCAATAGCGGTCAGTGCCTGCAAACGCTGGAGGGACACACGGGCGGCGTGTGTGTGGTGACGTTTAGCCCAGATGGACGGGCGATCGCCAGTGGTGGCGTCGATCAAACCATTC
>DATNPS010000011.1:0-5449 GCA_036703095.1 Crinalium sp.
CTACACGCCCGATGCGCATGGCGGAGTCGATTTTGAAACGGCTATGGGTCGCATTCACGCTGTCCTGCCCGATGGTACGGTGATTAAAAATGTGGAAGTCTTTCGCCGCGTGTATGAAATTCTGGGGATGGGATGGATTTACGCCGCAACAAAATGGCCGCTCATCAGCACCGTTGTAGATTGGCTATACAGCATCTGGGCCGATTGGCGTCTTCCCCTCACCGGACGCCCTGACCTGGCAACGCTGGTTGCGGAACGCCACAGCCGGACGGCCTGTCAGTCAGAGGGACGGTGCCGTATATCTGATGATCATGACAGCGTATGATTGTAAGTTCCTGATTAGCAGCGAGAGAGGGCTTAGGGTTGAGCACACAGACATTAGAACAGGCATGGGAAGCCTTAGAGAAATCCGTTGTTTACTACATGGGGCGGCCTGTCGGCACCATTGCCGCTCGCGATCCAGACATTACTGCTCTCAATTATGACCAGTGTTTTATTCGAGACTTTGTGTCCTCTGCCCTGATCTTTTTAATTCGGGGTAGGGCAGATATCGTCCGCAATTTTTTAGAAGAAACGCTCAAGTTGCAGCCTAAAACCGGACAGCTCGACTGCTCACGCCCCAGCCGTGGCTTGATGCCTGCCAGTTTTAAGGTTGAATCACTAGGCGGAGAAGAATACATCAAGGCTGACTTTGGCAACCATGCGATCGGGCGGGTGGCTCCGGCAGATTCATGTTTGTGGTGGGTTTATCTGCTCAGGGCCTATGTTAAGGCAACGCAGGATTATGAACTCGCTCACCGACCCGATTTTCAGGAAGGCATTCGCTTAACGTTAGAGCTGTGTCTGGTGACGCGATTTGATATGTATCCGATGGTGCTGGTTCCGGATGGGGCCAGTATGATCGATCGCCGTATGGGGCTGTATGGCCATCCCCTCGATATTCAAGCGCTATTCTACATGGCATTGCGAACCAGCCTTGAGCTATTGGTTCCCAACGCTGAAAACCAATTCATCCTGCAAGCGGTGCGTAACCGCATTGGCCCGTTGCTGAGACAGCTCCGCGAAAATTATTGGCTCGATCCCGATCGCCTAAACATCATTTACCGCTATCAGGTTGAGGAATATGGTGAGGAAGCGTTGAACCAATTCAATATCTTCTCTGATTCGATTCCGTTTTACCGTCTGGCTAAGTGGTTACCAGAGGCGGGCGGTTATTTAGCGGGTAATTTAGGCCCGTCTCAGCTCGACTGCCGATTTTTCTCATTAGGAAACTTGCTATCCATCATTTCATCCTTGACGGATGAAGGGCAATCTCATCGGATTTTGAACTTGATTGAACTGCGCTGGAATGACTTGATCGGCCATATGCCGATGAAGCTTTGCTATCCCGCGCTGGAAGATACAGACTGGAAAATTGTGACGGGTGCTGATCCTAAAAATCGCCCCTGGTCGTATCACAATGGCGGCAGTTGGCCTGTTTTACTGTGGATGCTGACAGCCGCAGCCCGGAAGTTAGGTCGAGCCGAGTTGGCACATCATGCGATCGCCATTGCAGAACGTCGTCTTCTTTTAGATCAATGGCCTGAATATTATGATGGGCCAGACGGTCGGTTGATTGGTAAAGAGTCGCGCAAATACCAAACCTGGACGATCGCAGGCTATCTCCTGGCCAAAGAGCTAATTGCCAACCCTGATCAACTTCATATCATGACGTTCGAGGACGAGCTTTAAAGCTCGTAAATTCGACGAATGCCCAAAAGGTGCCATTTAATATAGCTCTGTAGCCATCTGGATTAGAACGGGTTGCAAGGGTTTCACTCGTTGCCCTCTTCATCCCCTTTCAATTCGGTGCAGCTTCAAATAGAAACGGTATGAACCGCACGACGCGCGGCTCAAATGGCGCTATCGAATTCCTAAGAAAACGTGTTTTCTTTTCGTTTTCCCAAGGGGGTAGTAGTGCGCTGCACTACTACCCCCTTGTTGGAGACTCACGTTAAGTTAGTATCATCGCCTCTGGCCAGTGATAGCTTCCCAAAAATTCAGCTTTATTTAATTTGCCATCAGAGGATGAAGCTTGTCACAATTAGAGGCTAGGGAGGAACCCGTTTGCGTTTGGGGTAGGGCAAGTGTTGATTGAATGGCAGAAACAGATAAGGCAACTGAGCTTGGGGATGATTGCCCTGGTTTGTGCGATCGCTCTGGCCAACTGCAATACATCGCTTCCATCCCCGCTGCGGATTGCCACAAATCTTTGGCCGGGATATGAAACTCTGTATCTGGCGCGCCATCTCGATTATTACGACGAATCAGTAATTCGGCTGGTAGATTATCCCTCCGGCACCGAAGAAGTGAGAGCCTATCGCAACCATGAAGTTGAGGGAGCGGGGCTATCCATCGATCAAGCCCTGCTCTTAGCGGCAACACAGGATGATGTCCGCATTATTGCCGTTATGGATTTTTCGGCGGGAGGAGATGTCATTCTAGGAAAGTCAACCCTGAGCAGCTTTCAGGATTTGAAAGGAAAGCGAGTTGGCGTCGAATCAACGGCACTGGGAGCTTTCTTTTTGGTTCGCGCCCTTGAGAAAAACGGGATGACTACCGAAGACGTGCAAATTGTTCCTCTCGATTTTTCTGAACATGAACGCGCCTTTCAGGAAGGTCATGTTGAAGCGGTCGTGACGTTTGGCCCGTCTCGTGCTAAGTTGCTGGCATCGGGGGCAAAACTACTGTTCGACAGCAGCCAGATTCCTGGGGAAATTGTAGATACGCTAGTTGTTCGACAAGACGCCATTAAAACGCACGCATCTGCCATTCAAACGCTGGTTGAAGGCCGCTTTCGAGCATTGGAGTATTTGACTAAACATCCTCAGGATGCCGCGCGCACGATCGCACCCCGCACGGGTGTCACGCCTGAGCAGATTCTGGAAGCATTTGCCGGACTGCACCAGCCTAACTTACGCGAAAACCAAAAACTGCTAGATCGAACTGATCCATCCCTCATTGAGGGAATGCAGAAACTGATTCAGGTCATGTTAGACCATAAATTATTATCCAAGGCAATCGATCCAGTCACGCTTCTAGACGATCGCTTTGTTAAAAATGCCAAACTCTAACTATTCGCTCAATTCAATATTTAGCAGGGAGGTGGGCATAGTTAATTAGAGACTCCAGGGAAATGCATCCTGTACTCTAATGAAACTGTTCTTAGGATTTGCATAACAGGAGGATAGCGATCGCACGGCTCGTGTAGAGGCTGGTTATGAAAAACTTCCCGTTTCCACTGCGGTTTTCCATTCCCATCGTTCTTGTTTTGTTTAGTAGCGTATTGGGGTTGGCTTCCTTTCACCGTGAAATTACTGAGACATACGAAACGACAGAGCTAACGGCCAGCCGTTATGCCCAATCGCTGGGCAGCCAAATTGCAGGAACGTTAAATTATTTGTACCGACGAGATGACGCTGAACAGGCTGAAATTGTCATTAGCCAACTGGGAAGTGATTCCCGGTTGGATTTAGTGTTGGTTCTGGATGAGAGCGATCGCATTCTGCTGTCCAATCATTATGAATTTCGCAAACGTGCCGTCAGTGATGTGCTTGGAACGTATGATGCGGCGGGTCTGATGCCAAAATTAATGAGCGTGCAAGAGCGGATCGCGGGGGAAATTTCGCTTTCCCAGGACAGGCAGCATATTTATGTAATTTATCCTGTCTTCCTGCAAGCCAAACCGGGTGAGCTTCGCCCATCGCGAGTTGGCATTCTGTTTATGAAGTATGATTTGCGGCGCGAGAAACAGGCCGCCTATGAAAAGGCATGGCAGCGCAACCTGATCAACAGCTCAGCTCTGCTATTATTTTGCGTTGGACTTTGGCTGTTTTTTGATGTCACGCTAACTCGACGCATCAACCGTCTGGTAGTGGTCAGTAATAGTCTGGCCAATGGAGACTTTAGCGTGCGGACAGGGCTATCCGGTTCGGATGAAGTAGCTCAACTGTCGATCGCATTCGATCGCATGGCCGATGGCATTCAAGGCAACACAAAAGCGCTGCACCGCCAAAACGCCATTCTGAAAGCCCAGCAAGAAGCGGCCATTGATGGAATTTTGATTGTAGACGAACACTGGCACGTTATCTCTTATAACCAGCGCTTTTGCCAACTGTGGCAACTTCCAACCGACATTCACATTGACGAACACCAGCAGTTACTTGAGCCTATTTTGGCTCAACTCATGCAGCCAGATGAGTTCTTAGCCAAGATAGAGTTCTTAAATCGACAGCCTGAAGCGGCAAGTCGCGGTGAAATTTTATTGAAAAATGGATGTATTGTTGATTGTTATTCTGCTAGCGTGACATCTTTAACAGGCGAGCATTACGGCAGAATTTGGTATTTCCGTGATATTAGTAATCTCAAACAATCAGAAGAAGAAATTAAGCGAGTCCAATGGTTCCTGGATGCCATTATTGAAAATATCCCCAATATGATTTTTGTTAAGGATGCGGAAGAACTCAGATTCGTTCGCATTAACAAAGCCGGAGAAGATTTGTTAGGATACGTGAGAGAAGAATTGTTAGGCAAGAATGACTATGATTTTTTCACAAAAGACGAAGCAGACTTCTTTACGTCTAAAGATCGCAATATTTTAGCGACAGGCAATATATTAGATATTTCAGAGGAACCGATTCACACGAAACATCAAGGTACCAGAATTCTGCATACCAAAAAATTGCCGATTACGGACGAAACGAGCAATCGTCAATACATTCTGGGCATCTCTGAAGACATTACTGAGCGCAAACAGGCGGATATTGAGTTGCGGCAGGCAAAGGAGTCCGCAGAAGCCGCCAACCGTGCTAAAAGTGAGTTTCTGGCAAACATGAGTCATGAATTGAGAACGCCTCTCAACGCAATTTTAGGCTTTGCCCAACTGTTGAGCAACAGTTCCGATTTAGATGCCGATCAACAGGAAAATATTAGAATTATTAGTCGTAGCGGACAACATCTTTTAAATCTCATCAATCAAATTTTAGACATTTCTAAGATTGAAGCAGGACGTATTGTTCTAAATGAACAAGATTTTGATTTCTACTCTGTATTAGATGAACTCGAAGAAATGTTTTATCTTCAAGCGCGAAAGAAAGGCTTGAAGTTTACAGTAATCTGCTCTCCCGAAGTGCCTCGCCACATTCAATCTGATCCACTCAAATTGCGGCAGGTTTTGATTAATCTGCTGAGCAACGCTATCAAGTTTACTGAAACTGGAACAGTCAGTCTACAAGTTCACATCAAAGACAAATTCGCGATCGCCTCTTCTCTGTCCTTACTAACTCCCTGCACTTTATCGTTTGAGCTAAAAGATACTGGAGTCGGGATTCCACCCGACCAGATTAATCACGTCTTTGAAGCCTTTACTCAAATTCAAACGGGTAAAGAAGCCGGAACAGGTTTAGGACTA
>DATNPS010000015.1:0-15216 GCA_036703095.1 Crinalium sp.
GCATGAGCTTGAATTTGTTGCAGTTTCTCGGCATCCATAGACAGCACCTAAAAGTATTGAATGATTACCTCTAGGATAATGAAATAGCTCTCAATTCAACTAATGAGTAATTATGCTCATTGCATAATTGGGATGTACCCCGTTTAGGATTAGCGATGCCTGCTTGTTTTGTAATAGCTGATTGATCTTTGATGCCACATTCCCAACACATTTTTACAGCTATCCAGGTATTCAAAGCACTGTATATCCCATAGATGACTTTCATTGTCTCTTGAGATGGAACATGGCTAATGATTGTCAACGCTGCTTCAGTCTGCCGATGAATCAGGTATTTGGGCAACTCAAAAGATTGCACATAGGTTCGAGCCACTAACGCCATCACATCATCATCTGTAACAGGATAGGATAGGCCATAGATCTGTAGTTTTTCAATAGCTCCATAGATATCAGACGGATCATTGCCCACTCGTCTAACGATCTGCATCAGTTGGTCAGCCTTCAGATCAGTCCCCAATTCTTGAGCCAGTTGTTGAGCGATCGCCAGCAGTTCCTTTTCCTGCCAGATTGGGATGAGATTGAACGCTTTGCAGGTCGCATTCTGAGTTAGCCATTTCCCCAGAGTAGTGCGCTGGTCGGGTGGAGAATCCAGTTGGATAATCAAGATATTGGGTAGTTCCTGAATCCACTGAAGCTGTTGAATTATAGACTTAACATCTTGGCTATCTACCATTAGTTGATTAACCTGGAGCCAAACCAGTCGAATGGAGTCAATCAACCCACCCATGCGAGTCGTATTGATTGCCTGTTGCAGATTATTGATCTGCTGAACGTGAGCTACACCACTTGTTTGTGCAAGTGCTTTAACTGCTCGATGGATTGACCAGCGACCATTGCCAGTAAAAAGATAGAGCATATGCTAATAGTCTAAATAGAGCACGTCTAAAACAGTAAAAGTCTACCCATACGAGTAAGAAGGAGAAGAAGAAACTGTAGAGAAATTGAATGGAGAAAACATGTCATGGAGTTGAAGAAGCACTGTGTGAAGATAGAATGAGGAGTTCGCTAAGCCAACACCTCAATGATCTATGATTGCTCAACTGGAAGAAGAGATGGCCTCTAATAAAGTCTTTCCAACGTTGCGGTAAAGCTGCCCATTCTCTATGGTGCATTGTCTGAAGTGCAGACATCGAGGGCATCCATGCTTGCAATCGCAACTGTTTACCAACTCAAGTGCATTCTGGCATATCTCCTCAAAGTGGTTGAATAGATACCCAGCAGCACCCACTCCGCCATCAGCGGTTTCAAAGATGACGCAGTCTTTTCCTGCCATCTGGTCATTAAGGGTAGAACTATTGTGGTTGACCTTCATAGGCAGAGCCAGGATCAGTTGATGCGATAGGGTATGCAGCATTAATGTAACCGGATCATCGCTGAACAAGGGTTCATGCTCCGTTGGGATCTGGCCTGGGTGCCGTCTTTCAATGCGATTTTTCAGTACATTAATGTAGTTTTTGATGGACTGAATCAAGGCTGAATCTGGCACTAGACGAAGGAGAGGAGCTTGATACTGCTCCTTGTAAGGAGTGGGGAAATCGACTTCATCCATGATTTTGTGGGTCATCTTGTCCGTCTTCAGATTCCCGCCACAGCTACATTGTTGATGCTCTGTAATCAACCCCCCCTTGTGATAAATACAGGTGGGATTGAAGCACTTCATCTTAGCGGACACCATGATCTCTTCATAGCCTTCGATGGAATCAGCAATGGTGCCCCACTGGAAATCCAGCGTTAGCGTGCCCTGGAGAGTTGATGTGGCAAGCTTAATCGACCTGGATTCAATTGGCTCAGAGGAGATCGTCATTTCCCCTTTCGCATGGGTAATAAAGCTGTTATCGCATAATTCCAGGTGGGCCAACTTCTTCTCCAGATCCAATGCCGTTACCCGATATTTATTCAGCCCATTCTCATCGTCTTGAGTGGAGTAAATCGCTCCGGGAAACACTTCTCGGATGGCATGGGTGTAATTCAACCGCTCAATTGTCACTCCCTCATGAACGAGTTCAATCAAGTTGAACTGCGACCCTCGGATATTGATTTCTCGAATGGGTTCTTTGCGAGAGCCATCCCCTTTAGGAATGACGAGTAAGTTGCCTGCTGCTCTGACATCACCACTGGCAATCAATGATTCCAGCACCCGATCCACATTAGTGCCAAAGAATGCCCGAATCTCATCAATGGTTGGGCGAGACTCTACAATAGCGGCTCGAATATGTTGCCCTAAGTGAATGGGGTAGTCCGGCTCTAGCAGCACGGCTTCTGGGATTCCGTGTACCAGTCGCTCTGGATGAAAGCCGTAGTAGAAATCCAGAGTTTTGTGGGTGACTGGGATAAATATTGCCAGTCCCGGCACCTGCCCTCGTCCTGCTCGTCCCCAGCGCTGATGAGTTGGCCCAATCCCAGGTAATCCCCATACGACTGAGGTTTCTAGTTCTGGGATGTCTACTCCAGCCTCCAGTGCCGAGGTACTGAGCACCATCTTGACAGCCCCAGTCTTGATACCCTCAATCACATTGAGCTTTCTACCTTTTGGGATTGAGCTATTGTAGATGGCTATTTTATTTCCCCGGTTTGAGTATTTCCCCACTTGCTGTTTGACCAATTTCGGCCCACCGCGATTGTTGAAGAACACAATGCTGCTCAAGTCCTCTTGCAGCAGTTGAGCCAGCAGTTGACAGACCCGTGTTATTGACCCCACTTTGGGGCTGAGGCAGACATTTACTCGGCCTGGGTCAGGTTTGCCGCTGGTCTGGATGATGACAGGCATCTCAGTCAGTTGAAACAGGAGTCGCATCATGACATCGGGGTTGCCAACGGTGGCAGATGCGGCGATGTATTGCAGGTTTTGGTAGTCCCCACCGACTTTACTCACCCTCAATCGGACGCGCCGAATGAGGGTGGCAATGTGATTTCCCATCACCCCCATCCCTGACTGAGCCTCATCAACCACGATGGTTCCCAGTCGTCTCATGAACCCTTGAAACCCACTGAAATACTTGCCAATCAAGAAGTTGAGCACATCCGGGTTGACAATCAAGATATCAGGTACGGTGCGGAACATCCGGTTTCGCTCCTCCCAGGACACATCTCCTGTAACCCGTTCTACCTGGAGCGATCGCCCACCCGTAGGAAGATGAGCACTGATATGAGCGGCTAATTCCTTTAATTTCTGGGTTTGATCATCAATCAGTGCATTGGTAGGACAGACGACCATGGCTGTGTGTCCCTCCAAAATGACCCGTTCCAGGATGGGAATAGCAAAGGCGTAGGTCTTTCCAGAGGCCGTGTTGGTACAAATGCCAATATCTCTGCCCTCCCGGTAGGCTTGCAGCATCTCCGTCTGATGGGAATACAAGTCCTCAATCCCCAAGTCCTTTAATCCCAAACGAACCGCTTCAGGTAGGTCGTCTGGAACAGACATCAATCTCCCTGGTTTAGGAGGTTCAATGTGCAGGTATCGGATATGCGGTTCCCATGCCTGAAGAACCGAGATATAACGTTTGGGTATCTGCTTTAAGGTTGCCTCATCCAATACCTTAGGAGCTGGGGATAAGGTACCTTCTTTGATTTCTTGCTCCCAACGATGATTGTGAGTTCCATCGGCATACTCTACGATGACCGTAGATCGGAGTAGCCCTGTGATGAGTCCCGTTCCATGCTGAGAATGCTTGACTAAATTCCTTTCCTTCAACCATTTTGGTGGGTGTGCTGCTGCTGTTGTCTGTCGTTGGAGTAACCGCGCGTAGTTGACCATAGGAGTGGGTGTGTATGAGATAAACCACCCACAACGGAAGGAAGAAGGGAGGCAAAGGAACGGAAAGAAAAAACTCTCCAACCCCAAAAACAAAGTCACATCTGAAAATTTAAGGCTATTGCATCGATGAAACAGTAAAATGAAATTCAAGCGTTGATTTGCCTTAGAAAACCTAAAATCAACCAGAGGTCAAATAGACATGGTTGCGATCGTCAACAAGCTGCTGACATTTGAAGAGTTTTTAGCCTGGGACGATGATTCAGGCAGGTCTTTTGAGCTAGTAAACGGAATTCCAATGCCCCTTAGCGAACCCAATGCGAAACATGAGGATGTCGTCGAGGGACTGTGCAGTCTCCTCTCCCAGCATTGCAAATCACTGAATCTTCCCTATGTCCCTCGGCAAGGGAAACAGATCCGGCTCAACCAGACAGTTGACGCTTATGAATCTAGCCGTAAAGCGGATATCGTCGTTTTTGCGAAAGAAGAATGGCAGCGAATGCGTCAGAGTTCCGCTTCTGCGGCTGCCTATATTCCACCTCCACTTGTGATTGAAGTTGTGAGCACGAACTGGCGGGATGATTACCGGATTAAGTTGAACGAGTACGAGACATTAGGGATTTTGGAATTTTGGATTGTAGATTATGCAGGGATAGGAGGGGTGCAGTATATTGGCTCTCCCAAACAACCCACCGTAACCATCAATCAGTTAGTAGACGGTGAATATCTGAGCCAACGCTATCAAGCTGATCAAATCATTGTCTCTCCTATATTTCCACAATTGCAATTAACGACAGCTCAAATCGTTGCGATGACTGAGGCTTAAGCAATTTCTGTAGCGATCGCCATCTCACAGAACTGTAATCATCGCTTTTTTGCTAGCACTGCCTGCTCAATCTCCTGCGAAGAAGCATATCGAGACATCGCATTTTTAGTTTCCACGTCAAAGTAGGTAGCCCAGGGCTTGAGCGTCCCTTTAGATAACTGATCTAGATAACTCGCTGCCCATCCAGCACACACCCGATTTACCGACTCCAACTGCTGAAGGTAAATCCTTTGGAACCCAGACCAGACTCCTAGCTTTTGGTGGGTTAATGTGCAGATACCGGATATGAGCTTCCCAGGCTTTTAATACAGGGATGTCGCGTGTTGGAATCTGATTCAGCGTCTCTTGACCCAGAATTTTAGGGTAATTGCTCAACTACCCGGAATTCGGAGTGGGATGGTAAGTTAGAGGAATGAAGGAACTCCCCGACCTCAAGCAACTGAGCAACGAAGAGAAGGACGCCCTAATTGTGGGGCTATGGGAAGAGTTGGTTAAATTGCGCGAACAGGTTCAAGGGGTGCAACCTGGGCAGAAGCGACCGAAGAAAACATCAAAAAATTCTAGCCTTCCTCCAGCCAAAGGCTTCAAGGCAACCGTTGAGACATCAGAGCAACCCAGTCAACCTGAGGTCAAGCGAGTTGCTCATCGCTTAGGTGGACGCCAGTTAACAGCACAACCCGACCAAATTGTTGTGGCGAAAGCAACGGTTTGTAGCCAGTGTGGAGTGTTGGTAAGCGAACAAGAGCAGCCGTTACAGCAGGTGTATGAGCGCTTAGAGCTTCCACCGATTCGACCTGTAGTGACCCGAGTCGAACGTTATGGTGGCAAGTGTGGTTGTTGTGGAGGTTCCTATCACGCTCCGGTACCGGTGGGATTAGAACCCGGTTCTGCGTTTGGCAAAACGCTAGAGGTGCTGATCACCTACTTGCGCTACAGCCATGCCCTGGGTTATGAGCGGATGAGTCAGTTGATGGATGAGGTGTTTGGGGTACGCATGTCTGAAGGTGCCATTGCCAATCTGCTGAACCGGGTCAGAGAGAAACTCAAAAATCCAGTGAGTCAGATTTTAGAGCGATTGCAGCAGTCTCGGTTAGTGTGTAGTGATGAAACCAGTGCCAGAGTAGAAGGCAAGACCCAATGGGAATGGGTGTTTCACGCATGAGCAGGTATGCTTGCATGTGATTCGAGCGAGTCGTGGTTCTCAAGTGATTGGCGAAGTCTTTCCACAGATGCGACCTCAGGTTTGGGTGTCGGACTTATACAGTGCCCAACGCACTCATGGTGCTCCCCAGTGGCAAGTGTGTTTAGCCCATCAACTGCGCGATTGCCAATATGCCATTGATGCCGGAGATGAGTTGTTTGCGCCTCGGATGAAACGATTGCTTCTGCGGGCGATTGCGCTACAAAGACGTCGTCAAAACTTGGCAGTATCAACCGTGCAACAATACTGCTCTCGCTTACGAAGCTCCTTGCGAGAAATCTTAAACCTCAAACCGAAGCACTCAGATGGACAAAGGTTGCTCAAACGTTATCAAAAGATTCGCGGCAATCTGTTGCTTTTCCTTGATGATGAAACGGTACCGCCCACGAACAACTCCAGTGAGCAAGCGTTGCGCTGGAGCGTAGTTTTTCGCAAGGTCACTCATGGCTTCCGTTCAGATTGGGGAGCAGAGTTATTTGCCTATGTTCGTTCAGTGGTCAACACAGGCAAACGTCATGGATTGTCTAGCTTTGAGGCAATATCCTCTGCCTTAACTTCCCCTCACACCTTTTGTTGGGATAGTTGAGCAATTACGCTCACTCAGAAGCATCTTTTGGCGTGATGCAAGCGAGACTTTTGTACCAGCACTATCGAATGCTACGTCACAGCGAACGGTGGCGATCGCTCCCTGAAGAATTCAAGCCGTTGTGTCTGGTGTGGGATTGCACCAATATTCCGCATGAATTTGCATGGCGTTATCTTCAGGAACTCGCGTTTCCTGAAACCGTGATCATGCTCTCCCCATCAACACTGGAAATATATCGTGGTGTTTCTCTACTTCCCAATTACTGGTCTGATGGTGAAGACGAGAGGCTAGTTAGTGAATCGCGATACCCTTTGGATAAAAAGGTTGAGCAACTTGTGAATCGAGAGATGGCGCGATCGCTCGCGGACTTTCATCAGTTGTTAGACACGATCGAACACAAAAGAATGCGCTGAAATCGCCCTAATGCTCAATTGCTCCTAATGTTTTGAGTGTTGTTCTCTGAGCTGTTGTCAATCCCGTTGCGTTTTGAATATTCATACCTTCATAGAGGCGATCAACGGTTTGCGTGTAGAGACAGCGTCCTGTTTGCACATCCCATAGTTTGATGGTGCGATCGTCACTGCTACTGAGGATGATTTGGCTATCCACACTAAAGACAACTGACCTGACCCAACGGGTGTGTTCGCTCAGTATATGGAGACATTGTCCGGTTTGCAGATCCCACAATCGAATGGTCTGGTCGTCACTGCCACTGGCTAAGAGGCGGCCATTGGGGCTGATAGCAAGCGTCCACACGGCTCCTGTGTGCCCTTGCAAAGTCTGTAAGCACACCCCAGTTTGCACGTCCCACAGTTGGATCATTTGGTCTACATTGCCACTTACCAGGTGTTGACCACTCGGATCAAATACCACGCTGAAAACTGCGCCGGTATGCCCCTGTAATAGTTTCAGGCACTCACCAGTGTGCACATCCCAGAGTCGAATGATATTGTCATAACCGCTACTTGCCAAGATTTGACCGCTGGGATCAAATGCAATGCCCATCACACCATTGTCATGACCATGTAGCACCCGCAAACAGCGGTGTGTCTGCACATCCCACAGGCGTACGGTGCGATCGTCACTACTGCTAGCTAAAACTTGTCCATCTGGACTAAACAGCACTGTCCAAATGGATACACTATGGGCTGACCATTGATCAAGCTGCTCGGTTTGGATGTTCCACAGGGCGATCGAACCATCCTGTTGATTGATTGCCAGCGTTTGACCATCTGGGCTAAAGCAAACAGTGCGTGATGATGAAAGCCAGCGGCTCTTACCTGACAAGGTTTTGTAGAAGTGAAGCAGTGTTTGGTTGTCATGCAACTGCATCTGCCACACCTGGGTGGTTTCATCCTGTCTGCTACTGGCAAGCAGTTGACCATTTGAACTCAGACTCAGGGAGTGAATCCCACCTGTATAGCCACGTAATGTTTTGAGGCTTTGTCCACTCTGTAAATGCCACACGCGCACAGTATTGTCGTGACCAGCACTGAACAACAATTGACCGTCGGCGCTGATGGCAAGCCCATAAATATCGTGGGTACGATCGTCAAACAAATGCAGGGATTGTCCATCCTCGGCGCTCCAAAGGCGCAGTGTGCAATTGCGACCGCCACTGACTAACAAACGACCATCTGGGCTGAAGACAATGTCTCTGACAAAATCGGTATGTCCATGCAGCAACTTGAATGTCGGCTGCGACGATCCATTCTTAGAAAGAAAATGGCTCCATAGTCGAATTGACCCATCACGACTGCCGCTCGCCAATCTTTGACCATTGGGGCTGTAGCGCACACATCGCACGCCGGTAGTATGCCCCTGTAAAACCCTCAAGCAGTTTCCATCACGCACATCCCAGATCCGAATGGTGGTATCGTTGCTGCCACTGGCCAGGGTTTGCTGATCTGGCGAGAAATGAACCGAGTAAACCTGGGCGTGCCCTTGCAAAACATGCAGACACTGCCCTTGCAAATTCCACAGGCGCACCGTCTGATCGTCACTGCCACTGGCTAAGAGGCAACCATCGGGACTAAAGCTCACTGACCAGACACTGCCGGTATGCTCTGTAAATACCCGTAAGCAGCGCCCGCTCTGAACCTCCCACAAACGCACTGAACCATCACTACTACCGCTAGCTAACAGCGTCCCATCGGGACTGAAGGCAACCGACCATACCCAGCCAATGTGCCCAGCAAAGGTGGCTAAAAGTTGAGTCGTCGTGACATTCCAGAGATAGATACTGCCGCTAGAATCGCCCACTGCGATCGTTTGATCGTTTGAACTCAGGTCGATCGACATGGCAACATTGAGGGTTTCTGAAAAGATGGATTGGGTTAAATCGGCATTCTGAAAATTGACTCCAGCTAAATTAACCTGGCGCAAATCGGCTTGCTGCACGACAAGATTGGAAAAATCTGAGCCGCGCAAATCGACTTGAAACTGTACCAACAGGTTAATCAGGTTGCCTGCTACATAGCCTGCTCTTTTTCCCTGTTGCGTTAATAGGTGCTTTGCCTGTGCTGCGATCGCTGTTACGCTGCCAAAGCGAGACAGCAATTGCGCTATCACTGGCTGCACAATGAAGCGTATCTGAATCTCTCGAATATATTCCTTTGCCTGTACCTGTAGGAGTGGATGCGTTTGCCAGACGTTAAGCTGCTGCGTCTCAAATTCAATACAGATTTGCTGCACAAATCGTTCTGTGACATATTCCATTACCACAGGTTGTAGGTAGAATAACCCATCTCTCTTTTCGAGCAGCGAGCGCCGAAGTAGCGAGTTGATCAGATTGGGGATCTGTTGCTGAGTCGCCAGATCAATGACATTTTCTCGAATGTCTGTAATCGAGGCTGGCTCTCGATGAATGGCAAACCAGAACAACATTTTCTGTTCGGCTTCGGAGAGGCGATCGCACTGACGATCTAGCAAATCGCGGATATCTTCAAAAACAGCAAGCCCCTGATCGAGATAGGGTAACACTTCTGTAATACTGCCATTGAACAAATTCCGTGTGGTGGCTGCCACCAACTTTAACGCCAACGGATTACCACCATAGTGATGGATCAAAGTCTGCCATTCGGCTTCTGAACCGGCAAACGCTCCCTTTTGGCGAAAGATAGCGCGTCCGTCATTCAGTGATAATCCACTTAAGATAAGTGACCGCACTAATGTTTGTTCGCCTTCCATCAGCGCCATTTCCCGTGGCTTTTCTCGACTGGTCAGCAGCAAACAGCTTTGATGGGACGCTTCGCCAACGGCTCTGAGCAACTGTCCATAAACGTCATAACCCGATCGCCATTGTCCTACCTGGGCGCTGTGCAGAATGGTTTCCACATTATCTAAAATCAACAAACACCGACGCAATTGTAGATATTGCATCAGTTTGGAAAGTTTTTCATCGAGCGTGATGGGAATAACCGGATCTTCGCCGTAGAGTGGCATGAGAAACTTCAGCAGACTCGACAGGAGTTCCTCCAGCAGCGGTGCATTTGCCAGCGATCGCCACGCGATGATCTCAAACTCTGTTTGCATCTGAAGGGCAGCTTTGACCGCGATCGTACTTTTGCCAATGCCACCAATACCCAATATCCCAGCCATACGACAGCGATCAGCCGCCACCCACTGCCATAGCTGCGCCAGTTCTGCTTCGCGCCCATAAAACACGGAGGTATCCACTGCCGTACCCCAATCCTGCTGGGGATTTGTCCATCTGACTTCCGACTCTTCAGATGAGGCAGGAGAAGTGTAGTCAGCCTGCGTTAGCTCCAGCCCAAAGGCCCGGAAGAGGTATTCCACGGACTGGCGATCGACCCCCAATTCACGCTTGAAAATCCGAGCCAGGGTGCTGAGGGAGAGTCCGGCGCGATCGCTGATGTCTTCCTGAGTGAAGTGCTTGCCCCAGGTTTCGTCCGATTCTATCTGCTGTTTTGCCGTTTGAAATCGCTGCCATCCCTGAGGCGACAGGATGACTCCTCGCACTCGCCCCGAATTGGATCGACCCCGTCCAGATTTTGATGGGTTGGCATCCATAGGTAAGCCAGTCATGCAAAGGATCAACGTGAAGCTTCCCCCACAAGCATACCGTGCTTTTCTCTCAGGCTTAACTCACAGATTAAGTCAAAGAACTCAGGTGGTCTGAATTGGGCGATCGCTGAAGAATGAAAGGTGCAGGACTTACGCAGCCACCCCCTATATCCCCCAATTCTGGGGGACTGTGAGTTCTTGCTCTCCCAAATTGGGGGATCGGGGGGCTGATTCTAGAGAATTTGCGTAAGTCCTGAGGTAATCAGATAACCAGCAAGTTCACTAAGCGAAGGGAGAACAAGATGAGCAGCATTTCTGTAAACAGTCAAACGATGAAGCTTGAGGTTTTGATCCTTCCCGTCTCCGATGTTGATCGCGCCAAGGGCTTCTATGCAACGTTGGGATGGCGACTGGATGCCGATTTTGTTACCAGTAAAGACTTCCGGGTGGTGCAGCTAACCCCTCCTGGCTCGGAGTGTTCGATCATCATCGGCAACGGGATTACATCAGCCGTGCCCGGTTCAGTGCAGGGGCTACATCTCGTCGTCTTTGATATTGAAAAAGCCCGCACCGAGCTGGTCGATCGCGGCGTTGCGGTGAGTGAGATATTTCATGACGTAGACGGGGTCTTTCACCATGCTGGGACGGAAGGACGAGTAACGGGAGCCGATCCAGACCGTCGCGACTATGCCTCCTTTGCCTCGTTCAGCGATCCAGACGGCAATGGTTGGGTGCTGCAAGAGGTGAAGACACGCGCTCCGGGGCGGTGATGGAACGTTGAACCGTATTGTACAGATTCATAAAAGAACAGCATCATGAGCAAACTCACAGGTAAGGTCGCCGTTGTCACAGGCGCCTCTAAAGGCATCGGAGCCGCGATCGCCAAAGCACTTGCCGCCGCAGGGGCAGCGATCGTGGTTAACTATGCCTCCAGCAAAGCGGGGGCTGAGAAGGTGGTCAGCGAGATTACTGCGATTGGTGGTAAAGCGATCACCGTTCGAGGAGATGTCTCTCAGTCTGCGGAAGCGCGGGGCATCATTGAGGCAGCAATCGTCCACTTTGGACACCTCGATATCCTCGTCAACAATTCCGGTGTCTACGAATTCGCCCCAATCGAAGACATCACCGAAGACCACTTCCACAAGCTGTTTAACATCAACGTGCTCGGTCTTTTGCTCACCACCCAGGCAGCCGTCAAGCACCTTAGCGAAGGTGCCAGCATCATCAACATCAGTTCCCTCGCCAGCCGCATCACATCTCCAACCACTGCGGTTTATTCCGGCACCAAGGGTGCTGTTGATGCCATCACGGGTGTGCTAGCAAAGGAACTTGCTTCCAGACAGATTCGCGTCAACTCGATTAACCCAGGCGGCGTCGAAACCGAGGGTACAGTCAGTGCAGGCTACATCGGCTCTGACTTCGAGAAGGAGTTCACCGCACAAACTCCGCTCGGTCGCATCGGACAACCTGGGGATATTGCCGCGATCGCTGTTTTCCTGGCATCAGACGACTCTGGTTGGCTCACGGGCGAAATCGTGCTGGCGAGTGGCGGTATGCGTTAATTCGCTGCATGGATTCAATGAAAGGAGATTTTCATGTCACAGGTATGGTTGATCACGGGTTGTTCTCGTGGTTTAGGGCGAGCACTTGCTGAAGCAGTGCTCTCAGCAGGACACCAACTGGTTGCTACAGCTCGCAATCCGGCACAGCTTGCCGATTTAGTGGCGCAGTACGGCGATCGAGTTTGCCCCATTGCACTCGACGTGATCGATGAACAGGCGGCAGGCAAGGCGATCAAAGCGGCGGTTAATGCCTTCGGACGGCTTGACATCCTCGTTAATAACGCAGGGTATGGCGATGTTGGCTCGATCGAAGATACAAGTCTTGCTGATTTCCGCGCCCAGATCGAAACCAATCTCTTTGGGGTGATCAACGTCACCAAGGCGGCGATTCCGCTGCTGCGAGAACAGCGATCGGGACATATCATTCAGCTTTCCTCAGTCGGGGGACGAATCGGAGCAGTCGGTCGCGCGCCCTATTCAGCCGCTAAATGGGGAGTTGAAGGCTTCTCAGAAGTCCTGGCAAAGGAGGTTGAACCGTTCGGTATTAAGGTGACGATCGTCGAGCCAGGTGGTTTCCGAACGGCCTTTGCAGGTGCTTCGACAATGATTCGCGAGGGTCGTTCGGAGTACGATTCCACGGTGGGTGAAGTGGCTCGGTTTCAGCGCGACTACAACGGTGTTCAACCTGGCGATCCGGTCAAGGCTGCGTCCGTCATCCTCTACATTACAAGCCTCGAGGAGCCACCGCTGCGGCTCCTGCTTGGAAGCGATGCGGTTTATGCAGTGGAGCAGAGTGACCTCGCCCGGCTCGAAGCTGACCGGAAGTGGCGAGATTTGAGCCTCTCGACCGATTTTGAGTCGAGTCATGAATTCCAAATCTAGGACATTTGAAAACAAGGTAGAACACAATGACGAATTTTGAGAACGAGTTCTTTGCAAATGACCGTGATAGCAATCAACGGGGCACAGATGGCTACGATAATTACATCGATCGCGTCCGCAACAACCAACATAAACTTACTTCTGAGCTAAGGCACCAGTACGATTTTATTGTTTGCGGATCGGGTTCTTCTGGGTCAGTGGTTGCCCGCAGACTGTCTGAGAATCCGGATGTCAGCGTGCTGCTGCTGGAAGCAGGAGGCAGCGATGATGTGCCCAGTGTCATAGCAGCAAATCAATGGCCAATGAACCTGGGTACTGATCGCGACTGGAGTTTTCAGGGTCAGCCGAATCCGTATGTGAACGGGCGATCGCTGCCGTTTTCGATGGGCAAGGTACTCGGTGGTGGATCAAGTATCAACGTCATGGTTTGGGCACGGGGACACAAACACGATTGGGATTTTTTCGCCGCTGAAGCCAACGATCCAGCCTGGAATTATGAATCCGTCTTGAAGCTGTATCGCCGCCTGGAAGATTGGCATGGCGCACCCGATCCGCTGTATCGCGGCACGGGAGGGCCCGTTTTTGTGCAGCCCGCGCCTGACCCCAACCCACTTGCGCCTGCAACCCTCGAAGCCGCGCGATCGGTTGGGATTCCATCGTTTGAAAATCCGAACGGGCGCATGATGGAAGCGGCAAAGGGCGCGGCGATCAGCGATGTCCGAGTCCGTGATGGCAAACGCGAATCTATCTTCCGCTCTTACGTTTTTCCTTATATGGATCGACCCAACCTGACGGTTCTGACTCAGGCACTGGTGACGCGCCTAACCTTCCAGGGCAAGCGGGTGACTGGTGTAGAAATCTCCTATCAGGGTGCGATCTATCAAATTGGTGCAACCGCCGAAGTCGTGCTGTCGCTGGGTGCCATTCATACACCAAAAGTGCTGATGCAATCTGGCATTGGTGACGAAGCCGAGTTGCGGCGGTTGGGCATTCCAGTCGTGCAGCACCTTCCCGGTGTGGGGCAAAATTTTCAAGACCACGTTGCTTTTGATTGTGTCTGGGAATATGAAAACGCGATCGCCCCTCGAAATAACCTGTCTGAAGCTATCTTTTTCTCAACGAGCCAGTCCGGGCTTGACCATCCAGACCTGTTTATCTGTCAGGCAGAGGTGCCCAAAGCCAGTGCCGAGAATATCGCACGATTTGGTCTGCCCGATGCAGGCTGGACATTATTTGGGGCAGTTGCCCATCCCAAAAGCCGAGGCAGATTGAGGCTGACGGGAGCCAATCCATCTGACCCAATTTTGATTGATGCCAACACGCTGTCTGACGCGGATGACCTCAAAGCCGCGATCGCCGCTGTAGAACTTTGCCGCGAAATTGGTAACGCCGCGCCCCTGCGTCCGTTCACCAGACGTGAAGTGATGCCAGGGAATGTGAAAGGAGCCGAACTCGAACGCTTTATTCGGGATGCAGCGACGAGTTTCTGGCACGAAACCTGTACTGCCAAGATGGGGCAGGATTCTATGTCGGTGGTGGATAGCAACCTAAGGGTGTATGGCATCGACCATCTTCGGATCGCCGATGGATCGATTATGCCGCGAGTCACAACCGGCAATACAATGGCTCCCTGCGTGATTATTGGCGAGCGGGCAGCAGAAATTCTTCGTCTCGCCCATCAATTGCAATCCCCCGCACAAACCAAATCAGCCGCGTGATAGCACTAGACATGGAAGCAAAAAGGAAGCAGGTATTACAACTGTCTCAAACCAATCGACTCTACATTTCAGGAATGCCCAAAGGAATCAAACACGATCGCTGCCACTTATAAGTCTGTGTCAAAGAGGATGGATGGCGGAGTTACTGGTGCGAAGGACTGGATGGTGCATTAAATTAATGTGGATAAGTGGCGATGCCGTGCCAATTCCACGCTCGTGTCGTTAATCGCACTCTTTGTGCGGCAGTGGTTTTGAAGCGGCTATGTTTCCAGATCCAGTTAAAGTAACCTACGACTAACCGAGTCGTCACTTTGGTCTGTTCCCATACCTTTGCAAACTTATTCTGTCGTCGATGCCATCTTCCCGTTTGTTGTCGTAATGTTCCATTCGTCCGCTCCAATCGCTGTGTTTTATCTTTGCCGATGTAATGTTCTATCTCGGTTGGCAATACTCGCTCGTATCCACTCCAGTCATCGGTATTCAACTGTTTGCAATCGCTCTTGCCTTCGGTGTTGACCACTAATTGCTCAATGAACGCATCGGTGTGTTTTCCCACGCAGACAGTCAGAATCAAGCCACTGGAACGAGCCAGACTCAAACCAATCCA
>DATNPS010000028.1:0-4488 GCA_036703095.1 Crinalium sp.
CGACTTGATGCGGGCGGCCTATCCACTCTGGTTCGCGCTGGAAGCCGAGGCAGGAGAACAGCTTTACGTTAAAACGGGGGGGCTGGACATCGGGTTTCCCGATGAACCGTCGTTCCGCACTACAAAAGCCAGTGCTGATGCGGCAAGATTACACTACGAGGATCTGACTCAAGATGAGGTGCGCGATCGCTTCCCCCAGTTCCGGCTAGACGACGAAATGCACGCTCTTTATCAGGAGGATGCAGGATTTCTGAGAGCCTCTCGCTGTGTCCTGGCTCATACCCGGCTAGCGCAGGTGCGGGGCACCACTGTAATCGCTCAAACGCCTGTGATGGATATTCTGCCCACGGCTCAGGGAGTAACGGTGAAAACAGCTACGGAGGCTTATAGTGGCGATCGCCTCATTATTACTGCTGGCAGTTGGGCGAAGGCCATCCTGGCGAAACAGAGGATTCCGTTGCCGCTGCGGGTGATGCCCTGTCAGCTTGCCTTTTTCGCCGCTACCCCATCAGACGCGTTTGTACCGGGACGATTCCCTACTTTCTTTTTTCACCTGAACGGTAGCTATGGTGAAGAACCCTACGGCATTCCGGATGATGGGCAGGGTGTAAAAGTCACGACATTTTACGGATGGGATACAGTGAGTGACCCCAGTGAAGTAGACTACACGCCTAGCGAAGCCTGGGTTGAAGGAATTCGTCAGTTTTCACGACACTATCTTCCTGACGCGGATGCTCCGCTAGTCTCTACGCGTCGCTGCCTTTATACCGTTACGCCGGATAAACATTTTGTCATCGATCGCCATCCCGACTACCCTCAGATTGTGATCGGCGCAGGCTTTTCAGGACACGGATTTAAGTTTTCCACCCTGGTCGGCAAAATATTGGCAGAATTAGCGCTACAGGGCAAGACAGAACATGATATCAGCCTGTTTCAACTAACCAGATCGTTTTCTCATCAGGTGTAAGATTTAAGGTTGGTTCTGTCTAAGTTCTTAACCGTTTTGAGGCTGTTTTATGCTAACGCTTTATCATGCGCCCATGTCTCCTAACTCCCGCCGCGTTTGGATCGCGCTGCTGGAAAAAGGAGTTGAATTTAATCTGGTGGAACAGAAACTGGACGGAACGCAATTTAAACCCGAATATTTAGCCATTAATCCGTTTCATCACGTTCCAGCTTTAGTCGATGATGATTTTAATGTAATCGAATCCCTGGCGATTCTAGATTACCTGGAAGCCAAATTTCCTTCCCCATCGCTGTGGCCTAAGGATGCTAAGGATGTGGCGATCGCCCGAATGGTTCAACTCACTACGGTGAATGAACTGCTGCCTGCCATCAGCCCATTGTTCCTCAAAATGCTGGGTTTACCGGGTGGCGATCCGGAAAAAATGCGGGAGGCGGAACAAAAGATTGGCGTTGTGCTGACCTTCTTTGAAGGACTTCTGGGCGATCGCCCTTATTTCGGCAGCGATTCTCTGACGCTGGCTGAGGTTGTGGCCGGAACGGTGATTCCCTGGCTGTCTAAAGCGGACATCTCGTTGAGTCAATATCCCAGGTTAAATGCATGGTGCGATCGCCTGGTTGCCCGTCCATCCTGGCAGGCTACAGAGGCCCCGCAAGAGGAACTCGAAGCCTTTAAGGCACGGATGGCGGCTCGGTTTGTTCACCAATAAGTGCGTTTAATTCAACGTGAATGACGAATGGGCTTTTGGGGGAGTAGCGCGTCGCGCCACTCCCCCAAAAGCCCGATACAACCATCGATTTGCATCATGAAACCAGAATCTTACAAAAATTGCTCAAGAGTTCTGTTTTCCTAACACGCGTTGCAGCAAAATTTGATCTTGTGGTTTGACGCGAAATCGGCCTCGTTCCACATCGCGAATCCAGCTTTGACTTTTGCCAATCAAGCCTGCCAATTCGCGTTGACTCAAGCGCAGCTTCTCACGCGCTTTAATGATTTGCTCACCCGACAAAACAGGCTGTGCGTGATTCTTATTTTTTTTCTGGTATTGTTTGCTGGCTTGCTCTTTCTTTTTAATGCTACAGGCGGCGGTTTGTTCCCATTCTGGAGGTAGCTCAAAACAGAGAATGCGGGCATTCATCAAGCGATTCCATTTGCCACGAGGGCCAGAATCCGTTAAGCGGCGATCGCTCTGTCCATCATTAGTCCAAAACTCCAGCGCTTCTTCAGCATCCTCTGGAATATCACTCAACTTCGCCCAGAGTGGTTGAATATCGACTGGGTACGTCACCGGATCAAACGCGGGTTTTAATCCATAGTGATTGAGCGCTTCCAAATCACTTTCAAACGTTTTCAAAAGACGCTTGCGATCGTCTCGATGCGATGCTGCGTATAGCATTCGCTGTTCACCATACGCAACCCGCATCAGCGTTGGCACCGTTACGCGCTGCTCCCGTCCCATCTTGGTTTTGAACAGCAACCATAGCATAATTCGCACCGCTCCCTCATGTTGCTGCCAGATGCTTGTGACGGTGCTAAGCAACGGTTTGGGAAGACTGCCGTATTGATAAAATGCATTCCGTTCTTTGCAGCCCTGCTTGTTTAGGAAGTAAGAGGCCCAGAGTCCCGCTTTAATCCTGAACGTCAATCCGGACAAATGTTTGCAGCCCTGATCATCTTCTTGAAAATGATGCTGAACATCAACAACCTGCCAGAGGCGATCGCTCTCAATTGAAAACCCTTTAACCTTACCCTGCTGATACCAGGTAATCGACGCTTGCAATCGGCAAGGTTGCTGCACCAATTCCTTAATCAAAATCAGGCGATTGGTTTTACTTAAATCTCGCCGCTTGTCTAGACCAAGATAGTCTTCAATTTGGCGATCGTTGATGACAAACTCCTGTTCCCAGGGTTTCTCCAGCGCGGTTGCATGAGCCGCAAAGATTAAGTTTAAGCAGGCGGCCCGAATGTCAAATGATTTAACCGCCGCAAGTGCTACATCTCCCTTCAAATACTCTGCTGATTCGGGGTCAGCGCTCTCTGCAATTCGGAGTGTAATAGAGCCGCGCCCCTGGTTAATCTGTCGGTGATAGCACAGTGTCCCCTGGTTATCGGTCTGCCAGGGCAACGCTTGCCGTTGCGACAGCACATTGCATAGCTCCCAAACCACAATGGCAGACGCAAACGGGTTACTTTCGCCATTTGCAAACAGATCGGGACTGGTGATAGGGCGATCGTCAATTTTGCATCTCCCCTTTTTAGCCTGACGGGGAATCGGAGAATTAGTTGGACACGCAATTACGCACACCGGGTGAGTGTAATCGCGGCAGTCATCACACAAACTGGGGTCAATCCAGAAATCATCTCCCTCAATTTTGATTGCACCTTGGGGACATTGAGGAACGCAGTTATCACACTTGATACAACGGTTCGTGATGGTGTAAGCCATAAGGCCGTAGGGTGATTTTGAGTTTTTATTTTAAATGACTATTTTGCTTTCTACTATTGAGTTGTGGGTGACAGAGATAAGGCTACCGTGCGTACTTCTTAACGAACAGTCAACACTGTTTAATCTGTGGTTGCCTAACCTATGTCACGTTAATTCATCTGATGTCTCAATCACTCAATAGAGATCTTTATTGTTCCTGCTCATCTGTCGTAGTTCTAATCAAAATTATTTATTATTTCTGTCCAGACTGAGCCATTAAAGATTATCTTAACATTCTCAAACCGTTCTACTGGTGCCGATAGCGCTCTATTCAGCCACGTGACTGGATTACTTTATAGAGTTTTTATTTGGTTACTTTGTTTACAGTTTTTTGTGCGATCGCTAGTTACGCAAATATCTAATGTTGAAATTAGAGAAGACTGAACCTGGCGAAGATTTTGCGGCTATCCGACCGAAGTTCACATTCGTGGGCTGGAGTGCTTGCAGTCTGTGAGGGCAGGTTTGGTTCCGGTAGTTGCGATTTTAACTGTCACTTCTCCAACGTTAGATACGTCCCTCTTTCCACGTCCCTCTTTCCACGTTTCAACTATCCTCATAAACTCGTTTTCGACAGGCTTCTAAATCCTGAAAAAGCAACATATTAGTTGTTTTTCTCTGTACTCGAAAAAACAACTAATATGTTGCTTTTCTAGAGTAATTCAAGCAAAAATGTCAACATTTTTTAACCTAACTATGATGGTTGCTAATTCCATGACCAGGTTCAAGAGATGATGTTATTGAGAATAAATCTTTGATCTTATAGCCTCGACTTTTTCAATGGTTTAATCAGGTTAATAGATTTTTTTCTATGGTTTGAGCTTAATTGGCTTTAGATGATTAGTTTTCTTTGTAATTCTTATAGAGCAGGTTATTTAGTTGCACTGTGACGTCGATAAAAATTCGCGAAAAGCTTGCAACAAAAGCACGGAATCGCACTGTGAAGAGAGCTGTTTTTCGGATTGCAGAGCCATTGATCAAACAACTAAAAGCATTTTTTAATAAAGCAAGCTCCAGCGATAGATAATTCATCGATTACTAT
>DATNPS010000035.1:0-5132 GCA_036703095.1 Crinalium sp.
CAATCCGATGAGAGTGGTGAGTGTTGAGGGGGCGATCGTCCGAGCAGAACCGAGCGATCAGGCGAAGCAAGTTGGTCGCCTGGAGGGAGGAGAAACCGTCGTTCCTCTGAAGATTGAAACAAACGCACAAGGAGAGTGGCTAAAAAACGAGCAGGGCTGGGTGAATAGCAAGCCACTGTTTCTTCCAGCTTGCCAAAGTCGTGATTTGTAGAATAGATAGAGTGTCGATTGATGGGTGTGTAGCTCAAGCAAACGAGCTTTTACAGTGCAGGAAGTTGGCAGCAATGAAGTGAACCGACCGCCCATTCCAAGAGGAATCATGAAAGTCTTTCACCAAACATTTCACTCAGAAGCAATTTTGCGCGAAGGCTTTAAAGACGCTGAGACCACCTATGAGACAGGTCAAACGTTTAAAGGTGTTTGGGTGTCAGCCGATGCTCCCCTCGACAATCATGGAAGTGCGGATGGCGACGCGGTTCTCTGCCTTGAAATTCCTGACAGGCTATTCGAGGAGTACGAATGGGTTGAAGAAGATCTTGAGTGCAGAATGTATCGGGAATCATTCATTCCGGCAGCAGAACTGAATCGCTATCCGATTCAAGTCTGGAATAAGGGAGAGTAGCGATCGCCCCTGACAGGTTACCCTCAGATTAAGGCTTGATGGATCGGAGTGCTTTGCCTTAGATTATCAAAGCGTTCTTTGGCTTCAATCAGCATGTCAGCACGGATAAAAGTTCCTCGCAACGTTTGGATCTTGGGTCTCACCAGCTTATTTAATGACACCAGCAGTGAAATGATTCACTCAGTGTTGCCGTTATTCCTGGTTTCAGCCCTCAGTGCCGATGTTGCGTTAGTTGGGCTGATTGAAGGATTGGCAGAGGCAACCGCATCAGTGCTCAAAATATTTTCGGGAGCAATTAGCGACTATTGGCAACGGCGCAAAGGGTTAGCTGTCTTCGGCTATGGGCTTTCTACCGCAGTCAAACCGCTCTTTATCGTTGCCAGTAGCCCGTTGTGGGTGTTGCTAGCACGGGTAGGCGATCGCATTGGCAAAGGGATTCGGGTTGCCCCCAGAGATGCTCTGGTCGCAGATTCAACCGATGCTTCTAATCGCGGTGCTGCCTATGGTCTTCGGCAATCGCTTGATACGATCGGCGCTTTTTTAGGACCATTAGTGGCATTTGGATTTCTAAGTGCAGGGCAAAATTTTCGGTTCATTTTCGCCGTTGCATTAATTCCAGGAATCTTAGCTGTCACCTGTCTTGCTGTAGGGGTACGTGAGCCTCGACAGCCTTACCATGCCTTAAGACGTGCAAATCCACTCAATTTACAAGCCTTAAAAAGTTTAGGCGTTGCCTATTGGAGCTTGGCGATCGCTGCGTTGTTATTTAACCTGGGCAATTCCAGTGAAGCGTTTCTGCAACTGAAGGCAAAACAAGTTCTGATTCCCGACGCGCACATTCCGCTCGTTCTGGTGGTAATGAACCTCAGTTATGCCCTGAGTGCTTACCCCATGGGAGCATTGAGCGATCGCGTTAACCGCAGGACGTTACTAATTTTAGGTTGGGGCTTAAATGCTCTCATCTATCTAGGTTTGGCGTTTTCTCAAACCCCCTGGCAAGTTTGGCTATTGATTGCGAGTTATGGGTTATATCTAGGAATAACTCAAGGCGTGTTGCTGGCAATGGTGGCAGATCGAGTGCCGGAGCGTCTTCGAGGTACAGCATTCGGGTTTCTCAATCTACTGGTGGGAATTGCTCTGCTACCTGCAAGTTTTTTGGCAGGATGGTTATGGCAAACCGTGAGCCCAGAAGCAGCATTCCTGGTTGGTAGTGGTTTTGCAGTGGCAGGAATGGTTCTTCTCTCCTTGCAGCAACAAACCGAGATGGAAATTTGATCTTCTTGCGAGCAGCGGCTTCATCGCGTGTGCCAATATAAACACCGACAATTTCACGGGTGTTGCAGCTATCTACTTATCTGTAGGGAGTGGCTTTGCTGCTCGGCTAGGAATGAGAATTGCTGAAAATGCTGGTTTGCTATGAAGAAAATCGCTTAATCTTACTAGAATCGTTTAATAGGCTGGTAAGTATTTGATGACATTCGTGGCTCAAGCAACCTCACCCTTATACCTTCAAATCGCAGATGAGTTGCGCCGCAACATAGAGGAATCGATCTACCAGATTGGTGATCAGTTACCGACAGAAGCGGAGCTAAGTGCCAGATTTGGTGTAAATCGTCATACCTTACGGCGGGCCATCGAAGTGTTAAGGCAAGAAGGCTTAGTCCGGGTTGATCGCGGACGGGGGATGTTCGTTTCGGCGGCTCCTATTCCTTACCCCTTGGGAAAACGAGTGCGATACAACGAGGCTCTCAAAGCTCATGGGTTACAAGCCAGCTACCAAACGCTACGAATCGCTGAAATTCCGGCGGATGCAGCGATCGCCAAACGATTGGAGTTAACCATCGGTGATCCGGTGATTTTGTTTGAGCGTTTAAGCTTGGCCGATCAGAAACCTATTAGTATTAGCAGTAGCTATTTCCCCAGCCAGCCGTTCCCAGATTTGCTGGAGCAGTGTCAGCAATGCCATTCAATTTCTAAGTTGTTTCAAGCCTATGGCTGCGATCATATTCGTCGCAGTACCCGCGTTTCTGCCCGGTCGGTTCAGCCTAGAGATGCTCGTCTGCTAGAGCTACCGCTGAGTGCACCGATTCTCTTAACAGAATCAATTAATGTGGATCAACAAGAACGGGTGATCGAATATGGCGTGGCTCGCTTTCGGGGCGATCGCATGGAACTGGTAATTCAAACTGATTTAACCTGATTCTTTCGCTAGAGTTTAATCTTGGCTTGAGCAAAGTTTAATTCATCATTTTCCCTACCTTAATCCACCTTTTAGACAATAAGCAGCAGGATGTTTTTTATCTAGATGTCTAGACAAAAAAATCGACCTCCTGTTCCTCATTGAGGACATGCTTTAGCCGTTGATGGAAGCTATAGCAACCGTTGAGATGGTTAGGACAGGGGGTATGGGGGCGCAGCCCCCAGCCAGGGGTTCCACCCCTGCACCCCGTCCTAACTAACCCCTCGATTGCTATATGCAAAATTTATTGAATATTACGGCTGTTGACGTTAAAGGTCTAACGAAGTCGTTTGCCAAGGGCAAATTAGCCGCGCTGAGAGATGTTAGTTTTGCAGTTGCCGATGGAGAAATGCTTGCATTGGTAGGGGCATCGGGTTCTGGTAAATCTACGCTGTTGAGAAACATCAATGGTCTTCAGCAGGCAGAGCAGGGTAGCGTTGAAATCTATGGCACTCCCCTGCAAAGCAATGGGGTGCTCCACTCCAAAGTAAGAAAGATTCGCAGTCAGATTGGTTTCATTTTTCAGCAGTTTAATCTAGTCAATCGTCTGACCGTACTCGAAAACGTTCTAGTCGGAAATCTATCGCGGGTTTCCGTTAGCCGATCTGCTTTACACTGGTTCACCTCCGAAGAGAAAGCCCGCGCCCTTTCTGCTCTAGAACAGGTTGGTATTTTAGAGCAAGCCTATAAGCGAGCTTCAGCGCTGTCAGGAGGCCAGCAGCAGCGAGTAGCGATCGCCCGATGTTTGATGCAAGGGGCACGCATCATTTTGGCCGACGAACCGATCGCCTCTCTTGATCCGGAATCTGCCCGTAAAGTCATGGAGTTGCTGACTCGTCTAAGCCGAGAACAGGGCATTACGGTAATTACATCCCTACACCAGGTACAAATTGTCCGGCGCTACTTTGAGCGGGCGATTGCCCTGAAGGATGGGGAAGTGAAATTTGATGGACGAATCGATGATCTTGACACCGCCAAGCTAGATCAAATTTATGGTACAGCGGCTGAAGAGCTAGTGTTAAGCGGTCATGGCGAAGTATTCGTACATTAATTTTGCTTCAAGAGATGTGTTCAAGATGTGAGTTTTTTTGATTGCTAAATTTTCATGTTGAATGCATAAGTTTTTTCAGTTCTCAAGTTTTTTATCAGGAGTAGCCACAAATATGTTGACCCAGTTCTCTAAGACATGGACTTCACTGCTGACAGCATCTGTACTCAGCGTCAGTGTGCTAGCAGGTTGTAGCAGTTCTCCAACAGCACAACAACCACAAGCCTCTAGCACTACCACGGCTGCAAATGCAACGTGTGCTCCTGACGTAAAAGAGCTTGATTTTGGGATTATTTCCACAGAATCCCAAGACAATCTCAAACCCAAGTGGGACCCTTTCATTGATGCGATGGAAGCTCAACTGGGCCGCCCAATTAATGCCTTCTATGCCACAGATTATGCAGCTGTAATTGAAGCAATGGGCGCAAATAAAATTCAGCTCGCCTGGTACGGTGGAAAATCTTACATTGAAGCAGTAAAGCGATCGAATGCTGAAGCCTTTGCACGAGTGGTCAATGAAGATGGCACAAAAGGATATTATGCGTACCTGATTACGAATAAAGACAATCCAATTTTGTCCAAGATTGATGTGAATAAGGGAAATGGCGATCAGTACGTGGTTCAACATGCGGCTGAGTTGACCTTTGCCTTCAATGACCCCGAATCGACATCTGGTTTCTTAGTCCCCAGTTACTATGTTTTTGCTAAAAATGGTGTCAATCCTAATGAAGCATTCAAGCAATTGACTTTTGCTGGTAGCCATGAAGCCACGGCTCAAGCAGTTGCTAACAATCAGGTTGATGTGGCAACCAACAATAGCGAAATTCTCACGAACCTGAAAAACTCTGAGCCTGACACTCGTGCCAAAATTCAGGTTATCTGGACATCTCCAGAAATTCCCAGCGACCCATTAGCGTATCGGAATGATTTGCCAGATTGTCTCAAAGAGCAGGTGAGAAATTTCTTTTATAGCTACAAAAATGCTTCCATCCTGAAACCTTTAGGTTGGGCTGGTTTTGAAGCCGCGAAAGACGAAGATTGGAATACGATTCGAGAGTTAAACATCGGGAAGGAAATTCTGGAAGTTCAGAACGACAAGAATCTCAGCGAACAGCAGAAACAAGAAAAACTGGATGAGCTGAACAAACAGCTGGAAGCACTGAAATAGCGTCTGCCAACTTCCCCACTGACAGCGATTCTCTCTTGAGTAAACCACAGTTGTT
>DATNPS010000058.1:0-51048 GCA_036703095.1 Crinalium sp.
GTCTTCTTCAGACGGTGCGCCAATGAGTTCAGCAATGCTAGACCATGATGAGGGAACTACATCTGACGAGATTGATTGCCGTTTGAAAGGAGAGGAAGAAGAGGCGATCGCATTATCTTGTGATGAAGCCGTTTTTCTTTGAATATTGAGAGATGGATTTGCGATAGGAGAATTGCCAGACGTCAGGGCAGACAATCCATTCAGTAATTCGTTTGGCGTGTCGTTCAATGAATGATCGGACACGTGAGATGTGGATACGTTAGATGAGGAAATCGATTCTGTTAATGCAGTCGGATAGGAGGTTGAAAGGGGCGGAGCGGATACGGTCGGTAGTTCTGCTGGCGATCGGGAGATTTGTGGGGCCGTGGGGGAGGGAGGAGAGATGGTGGGAGTGGAGGAGATGGAGGAGGTGGGGGAGGTAGATGGGTTGGTGTTGGAGGGAGAGGGGATTTTTTTGGGGGGTAGTTCTGGGAATTGGGTGGTTTCTAGTTGAGGAGATATAGTCGTGGCATTTTCAGACGAAAGATTTGATGTCTTGTCCAGTACTATCAGTGATTCTGTTTCAAGTTCACTAGTGCCAACGTCTTGAGTCGGCATAGACATTGGTTTTGCAGAAATTTGCTCTGATGCTGTGGAGATAATAGATTGAATATTTTGCTGTGAAGAATTTGATTTAAGTGATGTGGGAATAGTGGGAGACGGAGAAGCTTCTAGATGACGTTGAATTGGTGGGGAAAGTGAGGTAGATGGGGATGGGGAAGATTGGGGAGATTGGGGAGATTGGGGAGAAGGGGAAGATGCGGGGGATGAAGACCAAGAAAGTTCTGGATGATGTTGGATGCTTGTTGATTCTTCGTCATGTTTAATCGGATTAGCGGCAGGAGAAGCTAGTGCTTCTGGATGGCGCTGAATTGGAGGAACAGAGGGAATCGAATGTGACTGTGGACGTTGTTGGATTGGTGTAGAAGGTAATTCTGGATGACGTTGAATGGGGTTAGAAGTAGGAGTTACTTCTGAAATAGAATCGCGACGCGATTGAGCACTAGAAAATATATCTATGTCTGTTGGAGAGGACAGACTAGTCGAAGGCTGAGTATTAGTTAGAGCAGCTTCTGATTGGGGTAGGGATGGTTGCGATCGCCCCTCTACAGGCAAATCCACTAGAGAGGAAATATTGCTTTGGGGTTTCCTTCTAATTTCTGTAGCGCGATCGGATTCGACAGACACGCTTGGTTGGACAACAGGTGAAGTAGATGACGGTATGTCTGAAGATGGCGATTGAGATAACTGAACAGATGGTTGTTTATCAACCGACTTGTTTGTTTGTTTTGCAGGCTGAATAACCGAATCTGGAGAGCCAGATCGCTTCTCAAGATAATTAACTGAATCTGCTGCTAGATTAGTTTCTTCATGCTGAGCTTGAGATTCAATGATATAAGGGTGATGCTGTAGAGAAGAATCTGATTTTAATGAAATAGATTCATAAGTAGAGCTGTTTTCTTGTGAAGATGTAACAAGATCCGAAGTAGTTAGAGAGGACTCAGATAAATCGGTTTGCGAGATGTCAGAAGTTTGTTGGAACTGACGTGAAGAGTTCCACATATGTTCAGATATCTTCGGCAATGTGGGGTTTGAGCTACTGGGCATCTCCCGCCGCTGAATGGATGGAGGTGTAGTATGTTTGGGGGAAGGGGGAGATGAAGGTGTAGGTAGGGAAGGGAGGGAAGATGGAGAAGGTGGGGAGGATGGAGAAGGGAGGGAGGATGGAGAAGGTGGTAGAGGAGAAGATGAGGAAGAGGACAATGAGGACGGTAGAGGAGAGGACGCTTGTGTATCTACTTCTGCTTCTGAGCGTTGAATGATACCTGGATTTGACGATAGAGCATCTGATGTTTGGCGATCAGATTTATGGAGTTGCTGCTGGTTCTGAACGGGAGACGAAGGGAGTTCGATCGCCACTTCCGTTGGAGACATGGGAGCGATCGCTCCTTGTTTGTCTGCTGATTTTGGTGTTTGAGGAGGCGTTGATTCGGTACGTCGCTGGATCGTTGGAGGCGTTGAAGGAGGTTGAGGAGATGGGGAAGTTTGGGGCGATGGGGCGATCGCTTCTATGGTCTGAGGCGATTCTAAAGGCACAGATGCTTGGTTTCCGGAGGACGAAGGCTCATGAATCTCTGTCGTTTGAGAAACTTCCAAATAGTCAACGTCTTCGTTTTTGGGAAACGTAAGATCATTTTCCCAGTGCGGATAATCATCTGTTGATGGTTGACGCTGAATGTCAGCAGGTTGAGTTTTGGAAGATGAAGCGTGACCAGGTGAATGAGTTGGAAGAAAGATTTCCTCATGGGGAATAGCCCGATCCATAGGGACGGGCGGGCGGGGGGGCGGGGATGAGGGTTGGCGTTGAATGGAAGAGGGAAATGGAGGAGATAGGGAGGGTGGGGGAGATGGGGAGGTGGGGAAAGTGGGGAGAGATGGGGAGGATAGGGAAGAGGAGGAAGTGGGGAGAGGAGAAATAGAAGGGGAGATGGGAGATGGGGAAGCGGTGTGCTCGGTGGAGTTGAACTCGTCTGTTAACGATGGCTGCTCTGAGAGAAATGGGGTATCCGAGAAATCGTTGATGAAGGGGTCATATCCTGGGATGTCTTGTTTTAGGAAAATGGTGGGGTTGATGACGGCGATCGGGCGGGCACCGAGAGGTGTCAGGAATTTGGGACTGAGCCAGTTTTGTCCTAATGGGTTGGCAGGCAACAGCGGATGATGAAGCCCTAATGGTTCCTGATCGAGGTTATCGGTTGTGGAGGATTGCTTGCCGTTTGATTCAGAGGGGCGGGGGGTAGGATCTGGCATGGCTTCAGGCCGTTATAAAGGAGAGCGCAGAGGAAGAATAATTATTGAGGAGAACTGCCGGGGAAGTAGCCGGAACTATCGCGGCCAACCGTTGGCGTAACGCCACCCCCACTACGGGGTTTGTTTTTGACAACGTTTAGCCCTTCATAGGCGAGCGTTAATTCTTCGATCGCTGCTGTTGTGGAATTCGCTTGCAGAGATGGCGCTTTCCAGGTGATGGGAACAGCACCAATGAGCGTCCAGCATTGCATCGTTTCTCCAGCCTGATTAAAAACCAGAATGTTAACGTTGCGGCGTGCTTTTGGGCCATCGCTCAGCATCTGGCTAGCCCATTCCCAAAATGCCTGATCGTCTGTCACACCGCGCTTTAGAGTAACGTCTGTAAACTCAGCCTGTCCTAAAAAAATACGCTGCTGATCGTTAACACCACCCTCTTGATACGTTTCTTTTTTGACTTTGGCGCTTAATCCCTGGCATTCCGTAAAGGACGCTTTGATCTGGCTTTCCATCTCAACGTAAAACCGATTAGCTGTGACATAATTGCCTCTTTCAAACGTTTGGCCATTTGTCATTTGAAACATCCTCCATAGTTACAGCTACGCTCTTGCTGGTAGTGCAAATCATTGATCAATAGTTCATAGACCCGTTCCGTTAGCTGAACCATCAACAGCGGATCACGGAGTACTTCATCGGCAAGTCCAGCCAGTTCTGATGATTCGTGAGTAGGGCGATCGCTCTGTATTTTGGCAGGAGCCGCATATCCGGCAGGCGAACTCAGACTGTTACCCAGCCGAGCATAGGCAGGATGCACTTGAAGCTGCTGAGACAACGGTTGATCGGCCATACAAGAAACCCCAGTGGATTTTCCTTCAACCTAACAAGGTATAGGGGTGAGGGGGAGTAGCCGAAGGTCTAGTGTGGGGTGTGAGGGTGGCTCCTGACTCCTATCTGGGGTCTGAGGTGTGAGGGTGTAGGGTGTAGGGTCTGAGGCGACTTCTGGCTTCTGACTCCTGACTCCTGACTCCTGACTCCTGGCTTCTGACTCCTGACTCCTAACTCCTGACTCCTCAATTATTCACGTTCGTCAGCGGCACCAAACCCGTTTTACTCAACAGCCGTTGGCCTTCTTCCGTGCGCAGGATATCGGCAAATTTTTGTCCGGCGGGGGGGCGGCTGTTGTCTCTGGGGTAAACTACAGCGATCGCATATCCCAGGGGATACTGGTTTGTAGCAAAGAGAGTTGGGTCGGGATGGTAGTTACCTTTGGCGTTGCAGAGATCGGTATCCGGGCTGATGGAGCTGCCATTAGCCTGTACAAGGGGTTGAATGGGAGAGCGGCGATCGCCCGTCACGGCTAGCGGATAGACGGAACATTGACCGAAAACTTTACTGAGAGTGCCAAAGGCGATCGCACCAACGGGATCAGGTTGTTCAAACTCGCGGATCACCTGGCGGAGCGTAGTAAACGTTTCCAGAGGAGTGATCCCCGAAGGATCGCGGCTGATAATGCTTTGAATTGAATCAGGGCTTTGCTGCAAGCTTCTAAAGGTAGCAATGCTGTCTGCATCGCGTAAGACACGCTGTTCAAATACTCGGATGGCTTCTGGATCGGTGGGCATGTAGAGTTTGACAGGCAGATCAGGGCCACCCAGTTGCCGCCAGTTGGTGATTTGTCCCGTGTAAAGTTGCCGCAGTTGATCAAATGTAATTTGTCCATGCAGGGCTTCAGGCAACCCCTGCTGGCGTCGGGCGTAGCTAAAAGCGACAAAGACAGCCAATCCATCGTAGGCAACAGATTCTTGGGCCAGAGCATTAGGCAGATCATCGGTGAGGCCGACGACAGCAAAGTCGGCTTGCTCTGTTCGCACTCGTTCAAGCGCTGCTTCGCCCGTGGCTTCTGGCTTAAAGTGGAGTCGCAGTTTAGGCTGGCGGGAAACTAGCTCATCTTGAAGATTGTGATCCTGCGCAATTAATCCGTTTTGCTGCAATGCATAAGTCCAGATGCCATCTTTGGCGGCAGTGTAGTTAAAACTGCCACCCGGGACTCCGCTCACCTGGTCGATGCAGCACAGCAGCAGTTCCCGTCGTGCGCTTAAGGCTGGCTCCTGTCTCGGAATCAGCCACCAGATCAATCCTCCCAGCAAAACCAATGCCGCTCCACCCCACAGCCAGACGGGCAGACGGGCACGCCGAACGGGTTCTTCTGGCTCTAGGACAATTTGGCTAATGACAGCTCTGAGTAGTGTCGGATGCAGCTTCAGCAGGGCTTGACGAGCGGCGATCGCACTTTCAAACGGGACACCAATGCCCATCAGTTGCAAAATGAACGCTTTGAGGTCAGGATTGGTGGTTTTCCAATGCTGTTCATCTTGGGGATCAGGCGGTTGAGTAGAGGGGCGATCGCTCCAATATCCCGTCAACAAACAAAAGGCGACATGCCCCAGATCCATCAAATCCTGAGCGGGTGAGAATTGGGCGGGCGGAATAGCAGGTGGATTAAACAAACTTTCCCAAAGCGCGAGATCGCATGAGTGAATGAAAAAGTCGGTTTCGTGGGTTGATGTAACCGATGGAATAGCAGCGGTTACAGTCACTGTAGAAGCACCAATGCGGTGCTCGATTAAAAGACTATCTAAACTGATATTCCCGTGTGCCAAACCTGCCTGAATTTGTCCAGAGGGCAACCGAAATTTCTGTGTATGCAGATATTCCAGCGTTTGCAACACCTGATTGAGGACGTGATAAACCTGGCGATCGCTCATGGCTCCCACGTTTGCTAAATACGTCCGCAATGTAGGCCGTTGGTTTAGCACACCCTGTGTTACCAGGTAACAGCGTTCTGGAATTACATCGGCAGATTGATCGGCGATCGCCTCCCAGGGCACCACCAATCGAAAATCGCGCATACTGCCATCGGCCAAGCTTAATCCGGCCAGTCGCAGAAATGCTTCACCTCGCTGTCGGGCTTCTTCTGCATTAAAGGTTCGGCTGGGCAGCAGATATTCTTTAATCACAATTGACTGATTGTCGATGGATTGAACGCCATCATACAATCGTCCTCGTCCCCGACAGCCTAACAGCGCCCCCACTCGGTAGCGACCCCGATGCCCTTGAATTTCAGCTTTTTCAACCAGCGGCACCGGAAACCCGCAGGCATTACAGTGACGTGTATCTGGATGTTGTTGAACGGTTTGTTGGGCGATCGCACAGGTTAGCGGATTGCCCTGACTACAAGCATATTGCCTGTACTGCACCAACGGTTCAGGTTGAACGAGAGAAACAGGCTGTTCCTCTTCAACCACAATCTCTTCAACCTCAACAACCTGTTCCCCCTGCTTAAACCGATCCAACACATCGGGAGGAAGAGTATCGCCAACAAACGTGACAATCCAACGAAACCGAGATGGAATATAGCTTTCAACTCTTGTTCTAAACTGACTCCTGATAAAATCAAACCGACTAAAAACACGTCCTTTTTCTCGACGCGACAGTTCTGAAAAAATTCCGTTTGCACTTCCTCGGATGTTTCGTTTCACGGCGATCGCAACCTCAATTCGGGCAGAAAGTTTTGGATAGAAGTCAGAAGCCAGGAGTCAGGAGTCAGAAGCTAGATACCGAATATCTCTTGTGAAGCTTCGACTTCTCAGAATGGGGCAACAGATGTGGTAGGGGCGTTTCGCGAAACGCCCCTACAGAAGCATTGTTGTGTAGCCCACATGAAAACACTCGGTGTCTAGATCTATGCAGATACCAGACCGAGCTTTAACGCTTTGACGATCGCCTGAGTCCGACTCGTTACTTGCAGTTTTTCAAAAATAGCGGTGAGATGAGCTTTTACGGTAGCAACCGTGATGTAAAGCTGCTGTGAAATTTCATCATTAGACGCACCTTGAACGAGCCAATGTAATACTTCTTGCTCACGTTCTGTCAGATGTACCGATTGACAGGATTTAAGGATACGACCAGCGTAAAAATGAAACATTCGGAAGAAGCCCGTTGAGACTTCGGGAGAGAGAAACACGCCGCCGTCTAGAACAGTGGCGATCGCATCACACAATTGATTGGCCAAACGATCTTTTAAGACATAGCCACACGCTCCGGCCTGCATTGCGCGAAACACGGATTCATCTTCCCGATGACCCGACAAAATTAAGACTTTGCCACGATAGGAGGTTTCTTGAAGCTTTAGCAGAACAGAAATTCCGTCCTGTGGCGGCAATTCTAGATCCAATAAAATCAGGCTGGGATGTTGTTGAACGGCTAACTCAACCGCTTGATCCGCAGAAGCTGCTTCACCAACGACCGTAAACGGATAGGATTTATTGGAGCCATAGAAGCTCAACAAGGTTCGTAACCCTTGACGGAAGCGAGCTTCATCATCCACCAGCAGAACGGAAACCGGGCCAGATGAGGTTGTAGGAACAGTAGAAAAAGAGGTTGAGATGGGAGGAAGTAATGTTGACACTTGGGGCTGAGGTGTCATAAGTAGTGACCTTTTCGTGGGAGGGTAAACGAGAATTGTGCGCCACCTCTGGGTAGATTTTCGACCCAGAGATTACCCTGATGATCGAGAATAATTTTTTGCGCGATCGCCAGTCCTAACCCCGTTCCACCTTCACGCTGTGAGTAAAACGGTTTGAATGCTTGCTTGAGTCCATCTGCTGAAAGCCCAGGGCCTTCATCGGCAATCTCCACCAGCACTTCGTCTTGAAAGACATGCCAGCGCCAGGTAATGATGCCATGAGTCGGACTAAAGTGAATCGCATTGTTGAGCAAGTTATCAATCACTTGCTTGAGTTGCCAACGGTCAACCGTTAGCGTAACTGGCGTTGTTGGATAGTGCACCCCCAAGTGCTTTTGGTCAATCCAGGGCTGTAGCCCTTTGATGCTGTCCATCACGATCGATCGCAGATCGTGGGGCGCAACGCGCAACCTGGCTCGCTGTCCGCAATAAAGCAAATCTGTGAGGTTGGTTGTGAGTTCGTCCACCACGTCTCGGATGAGGATAGCTTGTTCCTTTAATGGAGTATCTATCAGCTCTAATCGCAAATTTTCTGCATACAAACTGATCAAAGCGAGTGGACTTCTGAGTTGATGTTCGGCACGGTGTAAAACATGCTCTAACAGTTGAATTTCAGCTTTTTGACGAGCATATCCTTTTACAAGCGCCAAAATATGATGGAGTATCTGACCTGTTTTTTCGATCGCTTGCCGTTGAAGTTTGGTGAGTGTTTCTGCGCTCCATATTAATAGATAGTCCACCTCGACATCGTGCCGACTAAACGGGTAGATATAAATGTGAGGGCGATCGCCCTCACAATCTGCATCCTGATTCTGAAGTGATTCATGAACCGCCAGTTCATTGAGCGACATCAACGACAAAGATGGATCTAACCATGCCTCTGATTTCAAGTAATCGTAAATTCTAGCATCATGCCCAGGCTGTTCTGGATTGACATAAGCAACCGATTGACGGTTGCCCTGATTCAGATCGCGGTACGTCAACCAAACGGCCAATACAGGAATCTGTGCCGCCAGTTGCTCTATCTGGAACTGGATGAGTTGTCTTACGTCTGAAATACCTGGATATGCATTGGAAAGGGCGATCGCATCCGCATCCGATTGACTTCCTGCAACTGGGGTTTGAGGATCAGCTTCGTTTCCGGGTGTGCGAAACAACTCGGCGCTCATCGGTCTAACAGAGGTTTGTAATAGGTAGATTCACAAAATTATCCGGTGGCATTCCGGAAAACTGCTTGGAATCGAGAACGTGTAGATAGCCAATTTGCCCTGAAGTTGCTCGTTCGCTGGTATAAGCCAAGCGAACCCATTGTGAAATTGAACCTTAAAAAAAATAAATTCCCTGGAGTGGGCAAGCCGCCCATCCCAATGGAAGATGAATTTTTGAATGAAGTATGTAGTTTAAGTAAAGATACCAGTCCGGGGAAAGGGTATCAGGATTATTTTTTAAAGGAATTGCCAAGCTTAACTAAACGCAAGAATGACTCATAATGCTCTAAGCCTCTGTGCCATTAAAGGCCATAGCACTCCGGCAAAATCAATCAGGCTTGCAATCGATTATATTCGTTCTCCCAGGAATTATAGAGTACTGCATCATACTACGAGTGAGCAGTTATAACTCCCACGGTTCAAGACGTAGCAGAAGTAACCACCACCACGGCATTATCCCTCGACTGGTTAGAACTACATAAAAATCGGGGGATTGTCCTAAAAGAGGTAAATACCCGTCAGGTTTGTTGGTTACTTCCTGAGTATAGTCAATCATCATAATCCTTTGATCTTGATTAATCCACCCTAATTTCTCACCGAATGTGCGCCAACGCTCCGTGACACGGTCAGATAGATCCTCTATCGTTTTAGGTCTTTCATAGTCAGAAAAGCATGTCTCTGGAGTTACTTTGCTATCTTGAAATATTTCGTTCAAAACACGCCTTTGTATGCTGAAGCCAAATTTACCGTCGCTGTACTTGCTCCATAATGAATCAATCGTGAGAAGATCAGTGATAGGAAAGTTACGAATCGCTTCAGAACCCAACAAAACCAAAGACTGCTGACCCAACGCTTCGGCCATACGATTAGCAGTTTCCTGATCCGCTTCCTTCCACTGCTTAGCTGTCAGAAAGTCTCGCAGGTGAGTGTAATCTATACCCTTTTCAGAAGCTAAATCATCTTCATCAGTAGTGCTCTCTTTAGACTGGATTAATTTCTTAAAAACATGTTTTTGAAATTCCTCCAAATCACTCCAGGCTTCACGAAAGGTTGAGAAATTGAAACTGTTGAAGGAATGAGTATTACCGTCGCTATAGTTAGGATTAAATCCTAAAATCTCCTTTTGGTGAGAAAGCTGATACCAATCCTCTTGCTCAGGCATCCACACGGCTCTAACCCAGCGCAATAGGCCAGAATCGGTTTGATGAACTTGAGCATCTAAAAACTCAACAATATGAGTGACTTTAGCCCGTTGATGCAGAATCATTAAATCTCCCATCAACGGTGTTTTTGAGCCATGACTCCCACTTCTCCACCAAAGCTTAAAGGTTCTGCTTTGTGGGTGTTCCATCCGATCTAGTGAATACGCCCATCGTCCTGGGTCTTTCACGTTTTTGATAAAGAGGATTTTGACTGAATCACATTCCTGAAGTTCTTTCAGCAGAAATGTTGGGGGATTGGGTGGAATAGGAGGAATGGACTTCGGTGTTGAAGTAGATCGTGGAGGTTTGGACCCCGTAATGCCCCACTCTAGACGATGTAACGCTTCCTCGTCTTCTATGTGTTGCTCGAAAGCGACAGCATGAAACTCCCTCAGAAAAAGCAAGTCCTCAGGAATTTCTTCTACCCCTGGCAGTAGCACCGGAATCAAAGGGATCTTCCGATTTACACATTGATTGATAAATGTCTTCAGTTCAAGAGACTGCCAAGGTCCCAGCCCTTCCTTGCCAATACAGATAGCCGCTGTTTTGATCTGGCCGATCGCCTGCTGAATTTCGTCCTGAAAGCTGGTGCCTGGAGCAATCTCTTCTTCATCAAGCCAGGGGCGAATGCCTCGCTCCTTTAGTTTGAGGTAAATTTGCCGAATTAATGGTTTATCCTTACTGCTGTGGGCCAAAAACACATCAAAAGCCTGCTCCGTCATCCGTCGATCACTCCTCTTTGGCTCTGGCTAAACATGGCTTAAAAGTGGCCGTTCTGCATTGCCCTGACCTATCTTGACAGCAGTTCTGGAATTAAAAGCCCTTTCAAGTCTAGATTTTTAAGATCCACTTTTGAGGAAGCCAAGTCAATTTCTAAACCCACTACTCCGCCTGCCTCATCAAAGTCAATGACAATATCGGGAGCAATTTCCTCCGATTCTGTACTTGGTTTGTCGTTTAGCCGGATTGATAGCGTATCCGTTTCCGGGAAGTACTGAATTTTCATGGTTCCAGGCCCTTTTCTAATCGAGATCGAAAATTGCGGTCAAAGTAAGCATTATGTAATGTTTCCCCATCTTCTAGAGTAATGACTCTGAGAACCCGATCGCCATACTCTGGGATGACAGCCCAGTAACTGATGCGGCCATTAGACTGGGTAACTGTTTTGAGTGGATTGGCAAGAACTCGCTCACACCATACCCGTTGAATTTCAGGTCGATCCAGCAACTTCTGCTCGAAGTAAGCTGTTGTTTTCAAGACTCTACCCCAGCGATCGTCGCTAATGCCTCCGCATAGGCTTCCAAATCCTTCCTCAGGGCTTCTAATTCCTGCCGTAAAACAGGTTCCTCAGCCCAGGCTTTCTCGTGAGATTGGGCACTGACTCCTTGTGCCTTCTGCGCTTCCCATTCCTGCAAACTGGGATGCCATTTAGATAAGAATGGACGCAGGCCATTGTTTAACACCGCAATGGCAATACCTCCCACTGAGTTTTTCGAGGCTCCTACCTGAGGACCTGCCGCCCTGAGAATCTCTCGCGTTGAACCAAAAAGGCTATAGAGAGAGTTGAGAGATTCTCGCATGAGTCCTTCTTTTGCATCCAGAGATTGCACTGCAATCCGAGTCACCAGTTCCACATACAGTTCCCAGGCCGCTTTGCGTTCAGTTGGGTCTGCCTCGTGGGAGTCAGACCCAATGCCAAAGGGCAGACTAACAGTAACTTGTTTTAGGATGGCTGGATCGCGCTTGGACATAGAGTTAATTGGGGCTGGGAATTTTTCCAATTATAGTGTGACAACGGGTTTTGATAGCCTCCAAACGCACAGCGAATGAGATTTCGACCAAGGTCTAATAAACAGTCAGGCCATTCCGCTCTTAGCTTATACCGTATGCAGCATTTTACCTGGCTTTACTCATTGTGATCCGTATGATCCCTGCTGTTGCTCAAACATTGGCCGAAATCCTGGTGGAGGGCACCTCCCTGGTCAGCACTGAACAAATTGATTTCGGTCATCCCAGCACACAGCAAGATTTAAGGCCCGGACTGAACCTTTACTGCTACGACCTGCGCGAATGCCAGGATCGGAGAAACTTACCGCAACGGAGCGAGAATCGAAACGCCAGATGGTTTGAAGTGTCATTTCTGGTGAGTGCTCGCAACTGTACCCCTCTGGGAGAGCAACGGTTGTTGTCAGAAGCGTTAATGCTGCTGTCATATCGTCGTTGGCTGCCAGAAGAGTCGTTGGCTCCCACCATTAGCGGGTATGGCGATCTCTGCATCACTGTGGATACAGTATCTCCGACCGACACAGTGGCTCTGTGGAGTGCTCTGGGTGCTCCGCTCCGACTGGCGTTATATGTCACGGTGACGATTCCGCTATATCTGCAAGGGGCATCTTCCACAGCTAAAGTTTTACTCGCGCAAACCCAATCGGGCAGAGGGGAGTAGGTGTTGGGTGCTGAGTGTTGGGTGTTGGGTGTTAAGCCCAATTTCATAACGCTTCATGTCCAATGGCGATCGCTTGCTCTGCCTATCACTAACCCTATTGATATCAGGAAGACCAGCCCATGCCCAGACTAGATTACTTCGCCCCTGGTGTCTACGTCGAAGAAATTGATCGAGGTAGCCGCCCGATTGAGGGTGTCCAAACCAACGTAGCCGGATTCATTGGCTTTACTGAAACAGTGCGCGGTGGTGCGGAATTGTTTAAGCCCATGCTCGTCACCAGTTGGAGCCAATACCTGCAATATTTTGGCAAGCAGGGTTCCGATGGCTTTACCGACTTTAATGCCTACCTGCCCTTTGCCGTAAACGGATGGTTTCTCAATGGCGGCGGTCGCTGTTGGGTGATGAGCATCGGTACCCAACTTCCGGGTAGCCCACCTCCACCCGTCGAAGAAACCGGATTGCGGATTAGAACTCGGAGCGATCGCCCTTCCCTTCTCCTATCGCTCAAACCCGAAGCTGAAGAGGATGGTCGCGTTGAAGTGACTATTCTCGAAAGTGAACCTCAACCGTTGCCACCCGATACAGACAGCGAAGAACCTCCAGTCAACACCGGAGAGTTCTTCAGCGTGGTCGTCAGCCGCAATGGAGAAGAACTGGAGCGGTTTGAGCACCTCACTATGGATGTGGATGCCGAAGCATCTGCCGGAACCTATGTTGTAACGGCTCTGCGCGAATCGCAATTCATTGCTGCAACCGATTTGTCTCAAACCGGGCAGCCCCTCGCTCGGCGTCCAGCGGTGGGTCAATTTGAACTTGCAGCACCACCGCTACCGTCCAATCCCGATCGCTTTGCCCGTGATGTTCAAGGGATTCGCGACGATCGCACTGGTATTCAGGGCTTGAGTGAGATTGATGAAGTCACGATCATGGCCTGTCCCGACCTGATGCGGGTTTATGAAGCGGGTCTGATGGATCTCGATCAGGTGCACGGCATCATGGAACTGATGGTCAGCCTGTGCGAAAACGCCACGCCAAACCCTGCAAACCGCATGGTCGTGCTGGACACCCCACCCGATCAGGTAAAGCCCCAACAGGTTGTGCAGTGGTTGAGCTATTTCAACCGTCGCTCCATGTATGCAGCGCTGTATTATCCCTGGATCAAGGTTCCCAACCCTCGCAACGGTGGTAAGCCGATTATGGTACCTCCGTGTGGTCACGTCATGGGTGTCTGGTCGCGCACGGATGAAACGCGCGGTATTTACAAAGCACCTGCTAACGAAACACCCAAAGGGGTCATTGGGTTAGCTTACGACTGCAACTTCCGTGAACAGGAATTGTTAAACCCGCTCGGCATCAACTGTATTCGCACGTTCCCCAATCGGGGCATCCGCATCTGGGGCGCTCGCACACTGGTTGAACCCGATAAGACCGAATGGCGCTATATCAACGTCCGTCGCCTGATCAGCTACATCGAAAAATCAATCGAACTGGGTACCCAGTGGGTTGTCTTTGAACCGAACGATGAAGATCTGTGGGCGCGAGTCAGACGCACCGTGAGCAATTTCCTGGAGCGGCTGTGGCGTGAAGGTGCATTGTTTGGTGCATCTCCAGAGCAAGCGTTCTATGTCAAGTGCGACGGTGAACTCAACACACCCGACACCATGATTTTGGGTCGTTTATATGTTGAAGTTGGCGTTTGTCCCGTGCGTCCCGCTGAGTTTGTGGTGTTCCGCATCAGTCAGTGGAGCAGTCAGGACGAAGAGTAAGGATGGGGGTAAAAGGTGTTTTTCGTGCGATAAGCGCACGAAAAGACAACCTTCCCAGAATCCCATTCCCCCTTATAGCAATCGAAGGAGTTAGGACGGGGTGCAGGGGTGGAACCCCTGGCTGGGGGCGCAGCCCCCACAACCCCTTCTCCTAACCATCTCGACGGTTGCTATAGGCAACAAACAGCGAAATGATTTACAAACAGGATTAATGAGCTATGGCGGCGACCAGTGAAGTTTTAGTCAACTGTAGGTTTTACTTCGAGGCGGATGGCATTCAAGAAAAGATGATCCTCGAAGTTAGTGGTTTGAGTGCTGAAAACCCTGCTGCTGGCGGGGATAAAGTACTCGGCTCAAGCAAGAATGCCATGAACTTGCGACAAGCTGCACCCACACGAGTGAAATTCTCCCCAGTCAACGTTAAGGTCGTTGCGACGACCGACACTGACCTCTACAAATGGTATGAGGACTGCAACAAAAACGATGGTGGTAAATCGGATTGGAACAGCAACCGTAAAGCGGCTTCCGTCAGCGTGTATGACCAGGCTGGAGAAATGAAAGCGCGTTGGGAAATGCTGAATGCGTATCCCACCAAATACGAAGGGCCAAAGCTAGAAGCCGGATCAAATGATGTGGCAAACGAAACCCTAACCCTGGTTCACGAAGGCATCAAGCGAGTGCAATAAACCGAGAGCTAGACACCGGGTGGGGGGCTAGACACCCGGTGTCTTTTAGATAGTGGTGCTATCCCTAATCTTGCCAAGACACCGGGTGTCTGGGGAGGGGCGCTTTAACTTGGAGGAGGCTCCATGCCAAACCTGATCGAAAACTTTCCTGAGATTCTGACCGCCTGCCGCTTCTACGTAAAATTAGAACTGGTGGGAAGTCCTGAGCCTGTCGATGCGTATTTTATGGACTGTAAGGGGTTCAAACGCACGCAAGAAGTTATTGAGATTTGCGAGGTTACGCCTCAACCGTGGGGAACGACTGCTAAACAGGGGCGAGTGGTACGCACGAAAGTTCCAGGCAATCTCAAGAGCAACAATATTACATTGCGTCGAGGGTTAACCTGTTCGATGACGCTATGGCAATGGTTTGATGACGTTCAGAAGGGCAACTGGGCAACCAAACGACAGGATGTATCGCTCACGATTTACGACCAGAATGGAACTCCGCAAGCGCGATTTATCTGTGCTGGGGCATGGCCAACCAGCTACACCTTAACGGATCTCAGTTCAGCTAGTAACGATATTGAAATTGAAGAATTGGAACTTGCGTTTGAGGAATTTACTCGCGATACGCCATAGGGAAAAGTAACACTATGCTACAGACCGAATTCGAATTCACCTTGCCCAAGGGCTACCTGGATGGAGATGGTAATCTACATCGCAAAGGAATCATGCGGTTATCGCGAGCGATGGATGAAATTGTGCCAATGCGCGATCCGCGTGTAAAGTCAAATCCAGCTTATGCCACGGTGATTATTCTGGCTCGTGTGATTACTCGTCTGGGTGCACTGGATGAAGTAACGCCAACGATTGTTGAAAGTATGTTTACCTGTGATTTGAATTATCTTCAACAGTTCTATCGCCAGATTAATGAATTAGAACTACCAGAAACATCTGCGACTAAACCAGAAGTCGTTCATTCCAACTAATGAGTTGAGTCATGACAGTCTTAGCAACAAGCGATCGCCCTCCCGTTACAGACTCAACGGCATTAGCAGCAGCCGTTTTATTTATGTTTAAACGGTTCACCTTTGCAAGCGGTGAATTGGAGATGCCCTGTGATTTAGCCTATCTCGATCAGCACATGCAGTTGATTGAAGACGTGTTGCAGGCATTTTATCAAAGGCCGCCGTTAGAAGAACTGCAAACCTGGCGACAGATTGTTGCAGCTAAAATAACCGAAGGTCAAGCATCAGACGTTCCTACTCGCTTGCTGCTGAAGTATGAAGCATATGACCCGTTTGTTGGATTAACGGGTGGATTTCAACTCAGTATTACGTTAAAAGAACATACGGAAATTGACTTTGTAAATAAAAAAATAGATCATCATTCTGCTGTCCAGTTTGAACAACTCACAACGGCTAAAGGAGAAATCTTGATGCCGTGTGTACCCAGTTTAATTGAACAACACATCCGGCAGTTAGAGCGAGTGTTGCGATCGCTGCGACAGGAGTTAAGCGATGTAGAACTGAACACATGGCGACAGGCGATCGCCCCCAATGTCGCGACCTGGTTTGACGACTCTCCCAACTCATATTTAGTCGTTCAGTATGAATTGGTTGATCCCAGTTTGGGATTGCAGAGTGGCATTAAACTAAACGTTTTTCCAAAAATTAAATCGATTGAAGATCATTATCAACATTGGGCAGATACCCGCGAAGGGCCACTGTTTGGTAGCCATCCTGATGCAAAAGTGATGGCGATCGCCACCCAGCTCGGCATGCCTGCCGACACCCCAATTCTAGATGTGGGAGCAGGCACCGGACGCAACACATTAGCGCTGGCGAGACAAGGTTATCCCGTCGATGCGCTGGAACTCACCTATGTATTAATCGAACAGCTTTATACCACTGCTCGAACTGAAGGATTGGCGATCAGGCTAATTCAAGCCGATATTCTCAATCCTCAGTTGGTCTTGAAATCGACGTATTATCGACTGGTCTTTTTGTCAGAAGTGATCGCGTCTCACTTTCGCAATCCTGCTCAGGTGCGACAGTTGATGATGTTGATGAGTGAGGCGATCGCTCCCGGTGGCTTCCTCCTGTTCAATCTCTTTCTGACCGTGGATGATTACGAACCTAACGATATTGTGCGTGAATTGTCGCAATTTTGTTGGTCTTACGTCATGACTCGCCAAGAATTACAAGATTGTTTGGCAGACTTACCGCTCGAAATCATCTCAGATGAATCTGTATTTGACTACGAGCGGCTGCACCTCCCTCCTGAAGCCTTCCCACCAACCGCCTGGTTTACCAACTGGGCCACTGGACGAAATCTGTTTCCCATCCAGGAAGCCCCTCCGGCTGAATTGCGGTGGATTGTTTGTAGGCGGTTAGAGGCAGATGGTAGATAAGCAGATGGGGAAGATAGGGGAGATGAGGGAGATAGGGGGACAAGGAAGATAGAACCTGCTGTTGCTTCCCCACCTTCCTTATCTTCCCCACCTCATTTCCCAACACCCAACACCCAACACCCAGCACCCATGATTCCCATTACCGAATTTGACTTCACCTTACCCAGAGGTTTGATAGATGAACAGGGGATACTGCATCGCCAGGGGCGCATTCGGTTAGCTACAGCTAAAGACGAATTGTATGCTCAAAAAGATCGACGCGTACAAGAGGATTCCGCTTACGCCGTGCTTGTCTTACTGTCGCGAGTGATCACTCGTTTGGGCACATCATCATCTATTAGCCCAGAACTTTTAGAGAATTTGTTTAGTCCCGATTTAGCGTATCTGCGCGAATTCTACAATCGCATTAATCAACAGGGCGATGCGTATATTCCAGTACAATGTCCTACCTGTAGCAGTCACTTTAAAGTGGAGTTGACGCTATCGGGGGAGTCTTAAGCTACCCCCCGGATCAGCTCCACCAGGAGGTAGCGTTAATTGCATATCATTTTCACTGGTCGTTAACGGATATTGTGAATCTGGAGCATGGCGATCGCCGCCGTTGGGTACAAGAGATCAGTCGATTAAGTACTAATACCAATTCAATATGAAGCTGCAACTTTGTGAAAAAGGGGGGTGGAATCCCCACGAAGGGGGCAATTTTTAATTTAAGAAGGTGCGGCAGTGCCGCACCTTCTTAAATTAAGTTTCGGGTTTTAAGCAAGTGAGAACCGCTATAAGTAAGATTCCAAGGGTAACTCCTGCTAGTTACCCTTGGAATTTGTCATAACATATGGAAGGTTACATCATTATTTAGCTGGGGTACCAGCAATAAGTTGATCAATCGTTTGACGGAGTTGAACGAGTTGTCGTGGCGCAGAACGATTCTCAACGCTCACAGTATGTGTCATTCCATTATCTACGACTGTCCATCGCTCAACAGACGAATGAGACCATTGCTCAGATGTTGAATAATAGGAATTTAAAGAGGCAAAGTTAGCGTTGTGAATTGCATCAATTAGTTCTGAATATTGAGAATCATTCAAACAGCGATTAGGTGTGTCAGGGAAGGAAGTGTTCCAATGTAGTTCAGGAGCATCACTTGGTAGTGTAGAGTCTGTCACCCAAAGTTGGGTGTTACGGGTATGAAAAAAACAACCGCTGTTGTCAAAGCGAAACCTCCAATTCCCAGTTCGATCAGAATCGTTAACAGCCATGTGCTCATACAACAATAAGGTATTGTCAGGAATTTCAAGCCTAGCAAGATTCGGTGTTGTCATAATTACCCTTTGCTGCATTCCACAGCCAGTAAAGCTCAGTAGCATCAACATCAAAACAGCGCGTCGATTGGTTAGAAAAGACATTAATCTAAACAGGTACGTTATCAGAATCAGGAGTGGGGAAATCTCCCACATTATGCAATGAAGGATCAGATGGAATATCTCTAGGAGATTTCTGAGCCGTTGACCATTCATCCATATCAGTTGCATCCTTGAGTGCTTCCAGGAAGGTCACACCATGTTCCGGTAAAATATCCATGCCGCCTGACATAATTCGTCCATCGGCTCCGCGTGTTACCGCATGACCAAATTCCTTTTCAACCAGGTCGCTGTGAGATGGGGTACCTGTACCATACTCATCGTCTAATCCCAACATATGACCTGCTTCGTGTACCGCACCGACCTGAGTGCCACCTGGTTTATTGGTTGGTGTCAAGTCTTCACTGTCAAAATCGCCGTGGCCTGAAATAAGCCCTCCTAGCCTGGGTGCTCCAACTGAACTTTGTCGGAAAGCACCCGAAGGAATCTTAGTTACATCAATACCAAAGTGCTCTCCAGAATCTACTTCTATAAATCGAACTGATGTACTGGCTTGCAGCGATTCCCACCAGTCTTTCTGGCAGTGGAAGGTATGATTTCCACCTGACCAGGAACTTGACACAGTTGCAAGATATCTTCTTTTCCAATCTTCCTTTGCGGCATCGCTCCAGGTTAAATCTGCGGCAGCAGCGGTAGGAAATTCTGTAGCACTGCCGTCAATAAAATTAAATGAACACTTGCACACAATATCTAATGTGCCTGTAGATGCAAAATAGGTGGCATCAAACATACCTAAGCCTGAGCTGGGCTGAAAGTCTTCTGAAGTATAGGGCGAGTCGGCAAGAAATTCTGCTAGGTCTTCTCGCGCTTCTTGATAGTCTTCCCATTCATCCAGTTCGGCTTCATTGTCACGTGCGTCAAAAGCATCCCCGACGGCATCGCCAACCGTATCAACTGCGCCACCGATCGCATCTCCTACTGCTGATAGTCCGTCTGTCAACCAGTTGCCGTGCAGATTGGCTCCGCTTGATTGAGTCACCTGTGCGGATTCTCCAGCCATAACGCGATCGGCCATGCGATCGGCTTCTTGCTCAGATGCGTCTTTAGGGGTGCTGGCGGTTAGCTTAGCCTGAGGCGATTTTGTGTTTCCAGTTTGTTGCACCACATGGGTTAACTCGTGAGCTAGCAGATGTTGGCCACTCTGGGAACTCGGATCATATTTACCAGCACCGAAGTAGATATTACTACCATGAGTGAAGGCTTGTGCTCCTAGTTCTTGACTCATCTGTACAGCCTGATTGTCAGTATGCACTCGCACCTGGCTAAAATCCGCCCCAAACCGTGGTTCCATAAACGATCGCATGTCATCATTTAAAGGGGTTCCTCCACCTTGGTCTAAGCGGCTTTCTAGATCTTCACTTGTCTGCATTGCTCCTTCAGCATCGCGCTGTAGTGAAGGTTTACGCTGAAGGTCTTCGTCGTCAGACAACGTCTCTCGTTGCAGGAGTGGCGTAATGGTATTGACCAACGGCTTCATCTGCAACTCGTCGTCATTTTGCCGTTGAATTGATTGCCCTTCACCCGGAGCAGGCATATTCACCACCTGATCGGCCACGCGATCGGCTTCCTGCTCGTATTGGTCATTCGGTTCACCAACCGTTAATTTGGCCTGCACACCTGCCGCATAAAGCGGGATCTGTCCAAAATCATGGCCTTTTTCAGGTTGATGATCTGTCTGCGATTGATCCGCTATTTCTGGGCCATCGCTAAAGGGACGCGATCGCGGTAGGGCTTGTGATGTCGGTTGGGGGGAGGGCGATCGCTGCGGTTCTGAGCTACGTTGACGACCTTGCATAGATCTTGCCCTCCAGTTAAATCCGCATTGAGCCAGTAATCACTCTATTTATGGATAGAAAGAGGGCGATCGGGATTAGCCATTGGTCTAAATCTAGTTCGCTTGCTAAGTAGGTAGGCAAAATTAAACATTAGATAGAAAAACCGGGGGAGTGCCCCTCCGGGGCACTCCCCCGGTTTTCTGGGTTTGGTTTAATTAGGCTTGCCTACTTAATCAATTGGAAAAACATTGACGTGACGTGGGTTGATCCAGACCCAGATGGTCGTGTTGGGATGAAGCGCGATCGCCTGTCGAGTCGGTAAATCAGCATAGATTCGCTCGGTTCGTCCGTCTGCTGAAATCCTGACCTGTAGGCGAGTCAGCGCTCCCTGGAAAGTTTTGGTTTCGATGGTAGCAGGATGCCCCTGATGCTCGTCAGTCAGCTCTACATCTTCGGGACGAAAGAAAGCGATCGCCCTTCGCTGCGGCAGTGCTAGAACCTGCAACGATAAAAAGCGACCAAAGCAGATTTGACCTTGTTCAACGAATAGTTCTAACGCGTTGCGGCTGCCGATGAACGCGGCGCTGAATTGCGTTTTAGGTGCGTCATAGAGTTCCAGTGGGCTGGCGAGTTGTTCAATCATGCCGTCTTTCATAATAGCTACTCGGTCAGCGATCGCCATTGCTTCCGCCTGATCGTGCGTCACAAACAGAGTGGTCATTTGAAAGGTTTGCTGAATTCGGCGGATTTCGTCTCGGAGCTGCTGCCGCACCAGTGCATCCAGGGCAGACAGAGGTTCATCTAGCAGCAGAATTTCTGGAGAGGTCGCTAAGGCTCGACCTAAGGCTGTGCGTTGCTGTTGTCCACCAGAAAGTTGATGGGGATAACGATCGCACTGTTCGGTTAACTGCAAGAGTTCCAGCAATTCATCCACCCGTTTCTGGATTATTCGACGGTGGCGACGAACCACCAGCGGAAAGCCAATATTTTGCCGAACCGTCATGTTGGGAAACAGGGCATAGCTTTGAAACACCATACCAATCGGGCGATCGCGTGTTGGAGTGTGTGTAACATCCTGATCATTAATATAGATCTGTCCGGTCGTGACAGATTCTAGACCTGCAATTACGCGCAGCAAAGTAGTTTTACCGCAACCCGAGGAACCTAAAACAGCGACCAGTTCACCCGACAAGACTTCTAATGAGATATCCTTAAGCGCACAACTGGAAGCGTTAAATTGTTTTGTGACGTTGTAAAGCCTGACACTTCCCATCTGCGATGCCTGAATATCGGATTCACAACCTATGATATTGCGCTTAATATTGCGCTACGTTTTTTTAGCGTTACCAGATATAAAACGCTGACTAATTTGCTTCTGCCCGCCATCCCAGTATAGAGAAGCAACAGATATCAGTAAGACAGTCCCAAACATGAGGCATGTTACAACTGCCAGTTGATTAAAATCTGCGTTAGCGCTAGTTAGCAAATCCAAACTATACAGCGAGAGTGTTTCAAAGCGATCGCCCACCAGAATTTGAACCAGTGCAAATTCATTAAAACTCGTCGCAAATACCAACATGCTGCCCGTCGCAATCCCAGTCGCAATATTCGGCAAAACGACGCGTCGCAAAATCGCCCCAGGGGACGCTCCGCAGGTCTGAGCCGCTTCCACCAGGAGGGGAACTTGAGCCGCCGCCATCGCACCATCCACGGCCCAATACAGAAAGGGAAAGGCGATCGCTCCATGCGCCAGCAGCAGCAACCAAACTGTACCTTGCGCAAACGGCAACAGCATTCCACTCAACAGCAAAATGCTAAAGGCAATCACCACATACGGCAGCGCAAACGGAATCATGGCGATTAATTCCACATGATGTCGAATGCGGGGATTGACTGTCCATTGCCAGTACACTGCCGGAATGACCAGCAGATTGACCAGCAGCGTCACCGCGATCGCTAATCCCAGTGTTCGCAGCATCACCGCGATTAAACGGGGATCGGTCAAAGCTGTTTGCCAGTGCTGCATGGTATAACCATCGGGCAACAGGTGGGTTGACCAGCGGGTCGCAACAGCATACAGCACCACCGCCATTATGGGCAGCAGCAGATAAACCGCGATTCCGGCTAACAGCAGCAGTCGTCCAATCCGCAGCATTAGAGCCATCGCCGCACTCTCCGCAAGAGGAACTGATACGCCAGCAGAGAACTACCCGTCAACAGCAGCAGCGCGATCGCTAAAACGGCAGCTTCTCCGCGTCCAGTCATGCTTGCTTCCAACCCTCTGCCCAGTTGAACGGAGAGCAGACTGAGGGATGGCGTCGTCCCTACTCCCAACGCAAACGGCAGCCCATATAGCCCCAGCGACCAGGTGAAGGTGAGCATCCAGCCTGCGGCCAGAAAAGGAGCCAGCAGCGGCACACCAATTTGCTGCCAGAATTGCCAGCGAGTCGCCCCGGACACTTGAGCCGCTTCCCACCACTCGTGTCGCAAACTGCTCATGCCGGGAATTGTCAACAGCACGAACAGCGGGATGTTGAGGTAAGAATAGGCGATCGCCAATCCCCAAAACGAGCCGGGAGTCGGTGGCGTAAACGCAATCCCCATCTGCCGCAAGGCCAGCGTCAGCATTCCGTAAGTTCCTAGAATGGCGACAAATCCAAATGCCAGACCAATCCCGCTAAAATTAGTCGCCATATTAAACCCGCTGAGCCAGATCGACCGGGGAGCGATCGCCATTTGGGAAATCAACCAGGCGACTGGGCCACCGACGATCAGCGCAATCGTGGCTGACGTGAAGCTTAACGTCAGGCTGGTGACAATAGCTTGACGATTCATGCGGCTGGCGAACGTTACGCGCCAATGATCCAGCGTAAAACTGCCATCCGAGTCTAGAAAGCTTTGCATCATTAAAGCGATAAGCGGCACCACCAGCAGTCCATAAGCCAGGATCAACAGCGGAAGCGCCGGAAGCCAACACTTGAGCCACTGTAGCAGGGATTGCAAACGGGGCGATCGCAAAACAGGTTGGCTCACCCATCAGCCTCCCAACACCGCATTGCGCCAGATTTGACCGATCTGTTCCGCATCAATCTTTGTCCAATCGTGAACCTGCTGCACCTGATTGTAGCGATCGTCCGGTAGCCAGTTGGCTTTGGCCGCGTCGGGCAGTTTCAAATCCCCCAACACATAGCGAATCGGACGCGCCCCAAACTTAGCAAATGCAGTTTGCGCTTCATCGCTCAGCACATAATCCATAAATAGTTTAGCGACGTCCATTTTAGCCGTGTTGTATTTGTTAAGCATCAGCGCAGAAGGCGCATAAATTGACACGCCCGGAATCACAACCTCCGCTCGAATCTGTTTTGCTCTCAGCGTTTCAGCCGCGCTGCTGCAATTAAAATCGTAGTTGATTTGAATCGGTACTTCCCCCTTCTCCAACGTTTGAGTATTCGCCGGAATCGACGAGAATTGAGGCAGCAATTTTTTGGCAAAGGCGATCGCTGGAGCCATGTTTGCCTCATCGCCTCCATGCGCATAGGCCCAGGCCAGAAATGCAGTGGCCGCGTTGCCTGCCCTGGCTGGATTCATCGCACTCACCTTGCCCCGAAATTCGGGAGCTAACAAATCATCCCAGGTTTGCGGCACTGTTTTCACGACATCCACATTCACCACTAGCGCCGGAACGCCCGTTAGTGTAGCAACCCATCCTCCCTCCCTGCCCTTAAATCCTTGGGGAAGAATACTCGCTCGTTCGGGCAAGTAAGGCGGTATGACTCCCTGCCGTTCGGCGATCGCCCCATACAGCAATCCAATATCCGCACAGATGGCACGAGGATTATTTTTCTCCGCATCAAATTTGATAATCTCCTCTAGAGAAGACATATCGGTATCGATATGATTTAGCGTCAGGCCATATCGTTGAGCAAACGTTTGAACCACTTCCCCGTAATTAGCCCAATCTGGCGGCATCCCATAGGTAATAAATTCGTGAGCCTGTTCTTTGGCACGTTCTAAATTGGGTACTTGCGACCACTCGTCTAACGCTCGCGTCGATTGAGACCCCCTACAGGCTGTTGTGAGGAGAGTACTGCCACCCAACATCGCGCAATATTGCAGCAATCGACGACGATTCAGGGAATACAGCATAGTTCTATTAGTTGACAGATCCCAGTCACGTTCACGTAGGAATAAAGCATTTTGAGAAATTGTGATTCTCTTTTGAAATAAAAGTTGGTAATATTAATTATCCTACGAGCAGAAAGCCCGACCAAACGCTTTTTCTCAGCTCTAGTTTTGGTGAGTCACCTGAACCTTCTCTTAACCCCTATGAGTAACAACGTTAGATTGGTACTTATACGCGCTGAAAGACTTGAGAAAATCCTGAAAAATGAATTGGGTGCTGAAGGCAAAGGGTTAGGGGAGTACACTCGTGACCTCTTAGAGAAGGGTAAATTATCTGCTGAGGTAGGTGCCAAGCTGAAATGGATTTCTAAAATTCGTAATGCAGCGGCGCACGAGCCGTCATCGTTTAAACTTACCAATCCCGATAAATTCGTTAAAACCTGTAACGAAGTTCAAGCGATGCTGGGATTTCCCACGGGCTTCGCTATCGCCAGGATAAACATCGGATCAATTTCATTTCTATCGTACATTGGAATTATTGCGGCCTTGGGGGTACAGTTTGCTCGTGCTAACACCTGGTCGATTCCGCTGTTCAAGTCCTATGAAAATGCATTCGCCGCATCGTTTTTTATGCTTGTTTGCGGAATCGCGCACACAGCGTATATTTGGCAAAATTATTATGTTAGTATCGGGATTCTTTTAACTGCGATCGGCGGATTTGGATGGCAATACAAATGGCCTTTTCCAGTGATGCCAACGTATAGCTCTAACATCTACATCGGCATTGCTATCCTAGGCATACTATTTTGTTTATATGGAATTATTCCTCAGCTATTAGGCATAATATTTAGAATTTATGGCGTCTCGATCTTAATCGTCGAAGTATTTCTAGCACTCACCAAAGGGCTTGCTGCTGTTCACTACATTAATCTATTGATTGCTGTGATTCTTCTCGGTTTTAGCGTTTTAATGTTCCGTCGTCACAACACAATACGCGAAGTCGGAGCATTCAGAACTAAAAACACAAAAGGCTATTAATTTATCTGAGAGTACGCATAAGTAGAAGGGTGTAATAAAAAATTGGACACACCCCCGGTTTTTATTACATGGTCTAATTAGGATCGCTATATCAGAACTTGCTATCCATTATCCTTCAACTCTGCTCAAAAGCTTCTTCTTAAGAGATTGCCCTAAAGCATGAGTAGGAAAGACTTCAAGAAAGTCATCTAAACCTCGAATTGCTTCCCAAATTAATGCTGGTTGAACCTTTTTTGAGATAATACGCTCATACAAATCTTCTGCTTGCGCAGCATCATTAGATAGATAATATAAGGCTAATGATAAAGCGGTTCGATTATCTTCTAAGTTTTGTTCATATCGCGTTTGAGCAATTTGAATTGCAAGAGATATCTTCATTGAGGCTTCTTCTAAATAACCGGAGGCTCTGAGAGCCAGCGAATAAGTGAACAAACGCCAATCATTATCGGGACTTAGTAGAATTGCTGTTTCAAAGTCAACAATAGACCTTTCGTATTGCCTTAAAAGAAGGTAAGTCTCTGCTCGTCTACATAAAGACCACGCGTCATCAGGTCTTAAGCTAATAGCGTAATCAAAATCCTTTAGGGCTTGATCATACTGCTTCATTGAACGGTATGTTTCAGCTCTACTAGCAAATAATCGAGCATTATTAGGATCAATTTCGATTGCACGGGTGTAATCTTCTAACGCTTGTTCGTAATGGCCTTGTTTACGATATACAAATCCACGATTTGACAATGCCCACGAATCATTTGGATCAAGTCTAATAACCCAATCAAAGTCTTGTATTGCCTCTTGATATTTCCTCATGTGTTGATAAGCTCTACCCCGACTGGAAAGCGGCCAAGTATCATCTGGGTCAAGCTCAACAGCATGGCTAAAGTCTTGCAGCGCTTCCTTATATTTCCGCATCCGGAGATGTGTTTCACCTCGACTAGTGAATGCTCTGATGTCCTTGGGATCAAGTTCGATCGCTCTATTGCAATCTTGTAATGATTCCTGATATCGGCGCATTTTTCGATAAGTAGAACTGCGAGCAACGATCATCCAGGAATCATTGGAGTGGATAGAAAGTGCATCATCAAAATCTTGAAGTGACTTTTCGTACAGTCCTATGAGACGGTAGGCTTCTCCCCTCCATCTCAGAGCTATTGCTTTTGATTCTTGCTCAAGGTTGTATCGAGTTAACAGCAATGTGAGCATTTCAATGCCGTCTTCATATCGATTTTCCTTAAAGGATTGCAGCCCATTTAATAGTTGATTTCCCAAAAGCTGAATTTCTGAAAGTGCAGATACTTTTCCCGCAGAAGCAATGATTTCAGCACACTTTTGAGCAGGCTCCGAGAGGAATTGTCGATCCAACGCTGTTAAAAATGTGTTTAAGGCTTTAGGTACACCCTGGCTAGGATTCCAGCAAAGATGATGATAAAGACCATTCAATAAATAATCTTGCCAACCAGAATCATGCCATTTTTGTTGATTATCAAGCCGGAGGTTATTGCATAGTGCGTCGAAATAGTTAGCTAGTTTGCCATGCAATTCTATCCAACGATTAGGAGATACCAACCGCTGTTTGTACAGCATTTGAGTCCGAACAATATCATGATATGACCAGCCACCCCTCGCTCTTTCTCCTACGAACGGCATTGATTTGAGCCAATCAAATAATTCATCAGCAGACTCTTCAGCATCTAGAATGGCGATAATATCTCGGTTTAGTAACAAAGCAAGACTCGCTTCCAATGCGACCCGCTGTCGCTTTGGATCATTAATTCGCTTAAGAAAAAAGTCAACAACAGTACTATTTGAAATGTTGCCGGAAACAAGGTCATCATGATTGCCAGCCGCTAACGTCTCCACCCAAAGAGGCAACCCTTCAGAGCGGTTGAGAATTTCATCAACCACTTGAGCATTATTGATCCCTTTACAAGCAAGATATTGTCTAACTTCATCCTCAGTGAATGGTTCAAGCTGCCAGCGAGCAATTAATTCTTCATAATCTCCCCAATCATTTTTATTTAATTCTTCTGTTCCAGAAAAGACAAAGATTATGTTGGCTGGTAAGTCACCATATCGTGCTTCCGGATCTATTAAAAACTCTCTCAGCCAGATATCTAAAAAAACGCTTGTACGTTCATACGAGTCAAAGAACAGTACTATATTTGTAGTTTCAGCGACCTCATTAATGTCCTGTAAAAAGAGCTTGGTAAGCAGTTCTATCGGTTTACGCACCAAGAGAACTTCATCTTTGTTCGTAATCTTTTTCGTGACGTAGGATGTCCATTCACCAATTTGTGTGGCGATCGCTTCCTCATCTACAAAGGGAGTCACAACTCCACTGCCAGGAACTTGTTTGACCAATCCCAATCCAGCTTTTGCAATCGACTTGCCTAAAAAGGCTGAAAGCCCTTGGGGTGCTTCTGGATCAGCTTCAATTTCCTCCCTTCTTTGGAGGTAAACTTTATACCGTTCGCTAAATTGCTGCAATTTTTTCCCATGCTTCTCAAAAGACAGAGCACATTCTGCCATAACGCCCAACACATCGTTCTCAGAGTGACTTGTATACGCTGTTACAAATTTTTCATCCTCTGCGCTCTTCTGGAGTTGCTTAATTAATGTACTTTTGCCAACACCACTCTGTCCCCAGATATTAAACAGGAAGCACCATTCATCTGGACACAGCTTCAAGTTCGCACGAAAAATTTCTATCTGTGCTTCACGTCCAATAAATGTCTTCTGCTGGCGTTGCTTAATAATCGACTGTCTACTTTTAGCCTTTTTAGATGAATTCATTTATAAAGAATGTGCCGAATATCTAAATCGCGCAGTTGGACAGGAGGTGTCAAGCAATAGCTGTGACACGCCTTGCCAGGTTATCGATGCGAAGCACTCCACGAATATCATAAAGACACTCTACACGAGAAACAATCGCACAGCCAAAATTTCTGTCGATCGAACAAATATTAGTACGGCTGTATGCGAGCGCCTTAGCTAGCAGAATGGAGGGGATGGTAATCCAAATTCTTAAACTCATCGTGATCTGGAAATGGATATACGCGCAGTTTGCGATTGAGGTTAATGTTAAGTTTGCGATAGAACATGGGATGAATGACGCAAATATCCGTCACCAGTAATGGCAAACGCCCCTCTACGCTATATTCAAAATCAGCTTCCGCATAGCCCGCCTTTTCATCGAGATGCCGCACTCGTCCCACAATGCCCAACTCCGCGACCAGTTGACGAAATGCCAGCGGAGAATATTCACCAAAGGGCCATTCCGATGCCGTGAGGGGAGCGCGTTTGTCTAGTTCGTTGCCTTTAAAGATCATGGGTAATCCAGACAGGGCTTCCACAATCCGTCCCACTTTGGGATAGACCGAGCTATACGAGTTAAACACTTCTTCAGCTAAATCATTCTGTCCCTGATAGATAGCGTTGACGATATCTCTAGGACGGAAGTAAGGAAACGACTTTTCGACTAGCGCCTGCTTAGCGATCGCATTTGACAACACAATTAATTGACGAGGCCGCATTTGGGTGTGTCGCAGCAAGTAGGGAAAGGTTAACTCTGGTAAATCCTGTTGATTTCGCAAACTGGTACCGAAGTAGGGATACCACAGCTTTTCCAATACATCTTCGTGGCTGTCCCAATTAATCGCTTTAGAAGCGGGGTCAAGTTTGCCAATCGCCTGAAGGTAATTGTAAAACCGCCAGCTAATCAGCCGCATTAAATCCTTGGGTCGCCAATACAGATACACCACATTGCGAATGAACTTGAGCGGATTGAGCACCATTTCTTGTTTCAAATACGGGAACACTTCATCCATCAAGAACAGCTTCAGATGAAGACCCCGTGCCCCATAATCTCGATTGAAGTCAGAGCTAAATTGAATCAGAGCAGCGATCGCGCGCATCATTGCAACATCATTGACCGCATAATTTTCTAGAGTATCGATGGAAAGAATAACAGGCTTTCTACGAGCTACCTCCAGTACAGCAGCCTGTCCTGCCTGAATGCGATCGTCTGCGAGCAGGTCTTCTAACTCATCCCACAGATCATTTTCTGTTTTGAGCAATCGATTGAGCAGAGACTTGAGCGCATGACGAATAAAGCTGGAAAGCTTGCCGCTTTTATCTCCAAAAATGCAGGCCGCCCGAATGCGCGGATCTCGATCCTTAAGCTCCCGAAAAATAATTGACCAGATAACAAAATTCCACACTTTAGCAATACGAGGAATCGCGACTTCACGACTTTGAGTTGACGTTGAAGCAATGTCTTGCAAGACTTGTTCAAATGCACAAGGCTCATCCACATCAATTGCCGTAGCACAGTGAACCCGCTTTTGAAATGAAAAGAACTGAGACAGCGCTGTTTTACCAGAACCCCGTCGCCCAACAATTAGGAAAACTTTAGGGTCAAGGGCAACTTCATTAAACCAGGTATGGTAGAAAAAATAGTTGCTGTACTCCCCCTGAAGAAGCTTAAGTTCCGATTCGCAGTCTGCTTCACCAAACGGGCTAAAATGCTCCGCAATTTCCCGATCCATAATCCAGGTTTCCTATGTAGAAGCGGCTAATGTATTGCTTGCTGTTTGCCGATCATCTTACCGAGGGAACCCCGTGCGTCATAGTACCCATCTGGGTTATTTAGACCTTTGCAAAACAATAAGCACAATGCCGTGCAAAATCAGCAGCATCTCAAATCCGATGTTTCCAAAATCATCGCTGCCAAAGCATTAGTTTCATAATGATAATGCGTTACGCTTCGCTAACCCATCCTGCTAAGTTGGGCGATCGCACTGACAATCTTGAGATAACAGCCCTATAAATACCTCAGCAGGCTAACGGCAAAACGCAGCGGCAGCAGACAATCTTGAACTCAGTATTAGCAGTTTTCATCCGTCCGCTGATGTGACAGGTAGCCCATGAGTAGCAACTTATTTTGATAGAAAGCTACTTCTCCAAAATCGTACTGTCCTATCCAAACTACTACTCACCAAGGTGTTGCCATCTGGACTTAAGGCGATCGAACAAATCTCTCTAGAATGTCCCTCTAGGACACACATACATTGTTGTGTTTGAAGATCCCACACCTTAATTTTGCCATTACAATCAGCACTGATCAGGTGATTTCCATTTTTACTAAAGATGAGCGAGGAAATACGAGCTTTAACTCCCTTGACTGTAGAGCCTTTGATCTTGCAAATTTCATTTCCCGTCTCTACATCCCATAATCTAATTGTTCCTCGGTAGCAGCCGCCCGCCAAAACTTTTCCATCAGGACTGAACATACTTGTTTTAAGCTGTGGAGCAAACGTAGCCCAATCCGTTCCATCTAATCGTCCGAAAACAAATTTTCCAGGAGGCGGGTAGACCCTTCTACCGGAAGGAACATCAAATAAGTTATACCCTGCGTGGTCATCACAAGTTGCTAAAAGCGTTCCATCAGGGCTAAAAGCAATTGATGTAAAAGCTTCGTGTTTCCCAACTACAGTTAGTTTTTCTCGCGATTGGATATCCCACAATGTTACACCTCCACTGATGTCGCCAGCAGCAATCCACTGTTGGTTGGGATGTAATGCGATCGAGTCAATTTTGGGTAGACTCATCCTCAATGGTTTGCCGTCAAATCTCCAGGGTGTAGGAGACGATTCATCAATCGTAAACTGTGTTAGGAATGTTCGTGCATCCCATAGTTTAATCGTTCCATCTAAGCTGCCACTTATTAATGTGGAACCATCTGAACTAAATGCTACAGCACTCACAAAGTTTAAATGTTCTGGAAGCTTACTGCATAAGCTTCCAGAACGACTATCCCATATCCTAATCACGTTCTCTTTACCGAGAAAAAGACTCCATAAAACACCCCCACTCCCAGCAATCTTTTGACCATCAGGACTAAACGCCAAAGAATACACCACGCCTTTGGTCAGGGACAAGGTTAAAACTGGATTAACCAGAACATCGCTCATACCAGAATTGCAGCAAAGATAAAGGCTAAAAGATTCTTCTGATTACAGACTAACAATATTATTAAATAGATTTTTTCAACGTAATACCCTTTTAGAGAAAATAGTGTAAAAATCACGCTGTTTGAACAATCTGGTAATTACAGCGATTCTCTCTTGAGTAAACCACAGTTTTTTTTGAGAGCCGCGCTCCGCACGGCTCTCAAAAAAACAACCGGGTTTTAAGCGATTGAAAACCACTGTAGATAAATTTTTTCAGTATCAAAATCAACCAAAGTAGCAGCTAAAGGTTTCGCAACCTCGTGAATTCCGACAAATGGTGCAAGATCTGAATTAGCGAACTGGTCACTATAAAACTTAAGCGTTAGAATCAACTTTCTGAACGATTTGAGACGCTCACCATGTATAAATTTTTCGCTGCTTCAGAGAATGAACCTATCGTGTTTGGCTCTGCCCGCCCCGGATACAGCAACGAGAAAGTCAATCAGTGGATCGAGTTTATGCAGAGTCAACAGATCAAGCGGGTCTGCTGTTTGCTGCCCGAATCTCAACTCGCTCGCTATGCCAATCTGCTTGACGTTTACCGACAAACGTTTGGGACTGACCAAGTTTGCTGGGCACCGATCGAAGACTTCTACTTTGCCGATCCGAGTGTACTGATTCATCAAATCCTGCCGTTCTTAGCGACTGCTAACCAGAAAAATGAGCGGGTTGTTGTTCAGTGCTCAGGTGGAATTGGACGCACAGGACATGTTCTAGCCGCTTGGCTGATAGCGGGACGAGGACTCTCCAGTACAGATGCGATCGCAGCCGTTAAGCAAACGGGAAGAAATCCCCATGAAGCGATCGTCGCCGCTCTTTTCACAGGACGAAACCCCTGGAAAGTTGCAGCGGAATTTGATCTGCTACTGAATGAATGCGATCGATTAAGAGGCAAGTTAGCCTGATGTCAAACCTGCATAGACACGTTCAAACAACTGCCACCACCAAGATGCAAAGTAACCAACGACTAACTCCACTGAGCAAAGATAATCTTAGCAACTCAATCGACCAATTTCCGGCGTTCCAGTGTATCGACATTATTATGTCTCTGACTGTTTGGATGGCAACTGTGAATGAATAAAACTGTATCCACGATCAAATCGTGGAATCATTCTACAATTGACTTGTCTAAGTTCATCGATAATATCAGGACTATCAAAGTCTTTGGAGTTTCGATTTAAGAAACAAGCTTGTTCTGGTAAATCATGCCGTAAATGAGTAAGAACTGATGCATAGATAAGCGCATCTTGCGGTGTTAAGTCGTAAGTAGTTTCATAGGCAACAGCCTCACTCAAGATGTTGACATTTAGTGCAACAATTTCTCCAACTTTAAGTAAGCGATCTCGGCACTGAATAAAGCGATGTCGTTCTTCCTCGTTACTCTGAATCATCAAGCTAGCAATATCCTGAATACTTTTGATACGGTTTGCATAAGACGCTGTACGTAGAAGCTGACGTAATTCAGTATCTAAAGATCGCTGCAATTCTCGGCGGCTTCGTGCTTGACGGCTCAGCTTTTCATGTGGTTCAGCGAGGCTATAAGCTGGAATGATCAGCTTTGCTTTTCCTGCTTCACAAAGTTGCAAAATCTGTTCACAACTCGAACATTGCTCTTGCTCAAAGGTTAGCTCTAAAACAAAATTTGTCTCAACATAAATATTCACGCAGCCGCCTCATGTTCAAACTTACCTCCAACCAAGGCAGCATAGAGTCCTGAATCAATCAACCATTGCTGAGAATCATCAATATTTTCAGGTAATTGATTTGAATGGATGATCTCTCCCAACCAAGATGTAACAATAAGTTCCAGGCTATCTCCACTAATTTGGCCAGATATTACTCCTGCCCTTTCAAAGTAGGGCTGAAGAATTGGGGATGCATCAATACTGTAAGTAGGCTCACTCTGCTCCTGATACGCTTCGGCATTAGCCCATAGGTAAAACCTGTCTGGAAAAACCATTAGAAAATACGGCGCTTTTGGAAAAGTTCCGTGTGCAAAAATATTGCGACGTAGCTTTGCTGCCCACTCTGGCGATACATTGGTTTTGCGCTTAACTTCAACGACAAGAGCTAGTTGACCATCACGATTGTCAACTGACAGATCCCAACCAGAATCAGGTCTCATAGCCATAATAGGTTCGCTCGAAAAACAGCTACTCTGTTATTTTGAACCACATCAGTAGATTCTTCAAATGAGGACAGCGTGTTGAGAAAGGGGTAATACTCAGTCCTCAATCCTCAGTCTTCAGCACTGACTTAGCCAAAATCTGAGGGTTTTCAATTGGTATAACTCTAATCCTCTACTGCGTTCACTCCAGGTCTTTGATCCAGCCGAATCGCATGTTCTAACGCTTTTTTTTCTCTGGCTCTGTGGACATACGGCTGTAACTCTTGAACGTCTTGTCCCGTAAGAATGCTCAAGTCATCTAAACTAATGCCTCGCATCAGCATTTCAACCCGCCACGTGTGTTGAGCCTGTTCAATATCTGGGGGGCTGCCGTCTGGCGTAATTAAATCCTCCGTCCAGGTTCGCCACCACAAGCGGATGTCCAATTCGGACGCTGGGTGTCCCGATTCATCCAAAAATAAAGCGGTTTGACTGTCTTTACGGGTTTTGAGCCAGCGTGTGATGGGGTTATTGGGATGAGAACCATAGCGCCGTTCCATAATCCACTGATTGACCGGAACATGGCGCACCCGACCTTGCGCCACCCGCAGCAGATGTTGATGGGTGTCACTAATCGATTGCGATCGCTCCAGTCCGACGACTTCCGCTACACTTAGTCCTGTCCCAAATAAAATATAGGCGATCGCGTAATCCTGTAAGCCCTGTTTTTTAGCACGCTTCAAAATGGCATGAACCAAACTCGCGGGTAGATCCGACACCTCTATTTCTTCCGGTGGAGTAGTTTGAACCAGCAGATCTAAACAAGATGTAGCTTGAGGTGGATTTAAAGGTTCAGGCAGTAAATTAGGTTGGGATATAGCTCCGTAGAGAAACAAAATCGCCAAATCGTGGAAGAAATCATGTTGATTTGACCACAAATCGTCTGATTCGCTGATCAAATTCAACACGACGTACCCCACCAGCAGACTGTTCAACAGGCTGGCCAGCTTCTCAACCGATAACAGCGGCTGAAGGTGCTGACGGCGCATGACAGTGTTCAGGTATTGGGCTGTATGTTGATTTGCTTGAGATAATCCACGCCTGAGCGCTTGCCGATTTTCAGGCGGATATTGTCCGGCTTCTCCAATCAGCGATCGCACCAGTTCGGGCATTTGCTCTAGCCCCTGAAAACTCAGACTGGCGTAGGTTTCTAAAGCTTCCGAAATACTGGTGGTCTGAACGGCCTGCTGCCCCAACGTCTCGCCCAGCCAGCTAAACACCTCCATATCCTCGATGACTGCTAAAAGCAAGCCGTACTTACTGCCAAAGTGGCGAAATAGCGTGACTTCATTGACTTCGGCCAGTTCGGCAATCTGGCGAGTAGTCGTTTCCGTAATGCCCTGTGTGGCAAACAGATGAAGCGCAGCCTGGATCAAACGTTGGTGAGTGGAGCGAGTGGAACGAGTCATGGGGAAGAAAATGCAAGTAACACTTGCCAGAATGCGAGAGTGTGTTAGGCTTGAAATGTAAGTGTTGCTTGCATTTCTTTTCCTACTTTAACAATCTCTCCACTTAAAAGCGAAGCTTAACTTCCTGAAGTAATGAGCCGACTGTGCGAGCGATGTGGTGTGGTGAATGCAAGGCTCGTATTCAAGGAAGATGTATGACATCGAGTTCATCTCAAACTGCTTCGAGAGGCAGCTTTCTGTCGGGATTATGCTGGGTTAATGTGATTTTCTTCTCAGCCTTTCACGTTGTAGCACTCCTGGCTCCCTGGTTTTTCTCATGGTCTGCGGTTGGGGCGGCGATCGCCGTTCACTGGCTGTGTGGCAGCATTGGAATTTGCTTGGCGTATCACCGTCTTTTGACCCATCGTAGCTTCCAGGTTCCAAAATGGCTTGAATATATTCTGGCTACTATTGGTGCGCTCGCGCTTCAGGGTGGGCCAATCTTTTGGGTGGCAGGACATCGTTTACACCATGCTCACACTGAAGACGTAGACAAAGATCCTTATTCCTCTCGTCGCGGATTCTGGTGGAGCCATGTTGTCTGGTTGCTTTATCCTCGCAAAGAATTTTTTGACCGAGATCTTTATCAGCGTTATGCGCCCGATCTGGCTCGTGATCCGTACTATCAGTGGCTCGATCGCTACTTCGCGCTGCTTCAGATTCCTCTCGGTTTAGTGCTTTACGCGCTAGGTGGTTGGGCTTTCGTGATTTACGGCGTGTTCCTCAGCCGCGTATTGCTATGGCATAGCACCTGGTTTATCAACTCTGCCACCCATCTTTGGGGCTATCGCTCGTTTGATTGCGAAGATAACTCTCGCAACCTCTGGTGGGCTGCTATTCTCGCCTACGGTGAAGGCTGGCACAACAACCACCACGCCAATCCGAACGTTGCTCCTGCTGGCTACAAATGGTGGGAATATGATCCAACCTGGTGGTCGATTCGAGCGCTGCAAATGCTAGGTCTGGCTAAAAAGGTCGTCATGCCGCCAACTCGCGCTGCTGTAAAAGGTTAAGCTCATCTAGCTGTTCTTTGGGCTTAGGACGGGGTGCAGGGGTAGAACCCCTGACTGGAGGTGCAGCCCCAAACCCCTTTTAGAATTCAATGTCCTAACTCAGTACTTCTCAGTTAACGATCTAAAACCCAATTTATGATGAACGCGAGCGGCAATGCCGCTCGCGTTCATCATAAATTGGGTTCATAACCAAGAAGTCTTGTGTCCTAAACAACGTGAATTTGATAGCGCCATTTCAGCCGTCCGACGAGCGGCTGAAATGGCGCAAAAGGGTATCCCGCGCGACGTGCGGGACACCCTTTTGCGTATTCGTCGAATTCACGTTATAGCAGTCGAGGAGATAGTTACAGCGGTTTTCAATCGCTTAAACCCGGTTATTTTTTGGAGAGCCGCGCTCCGCGCGGCTCTCCAAAAAATAACTGTGGTTTACTCAAGAGAGAATCGCTGTAAGACCAAGGGGGTAGGGGCTTTGCCCTGTAACCTTGCTCTAACCAATCCCTTGGTTGCTATAAACAATGCGACGACAAGAGAATGTTTTTACGACAGGGCTTGTTGACTGAGTTTAATAATGTCTTTGTATTGATATTCGTAGTTGAGTCGAGTGAGTTTAGCAATTAGAAAAGAATAATCTGGAGGAATCTGGCGAATTAGCTCATCAATTGTTTCAGAATATCCCAGCAAAGCTGCTTTGTTTAATGCAAGCAGCCATTCTTCTGGCATCACCTGTAGGTCAGTAAATTGAAGATGATGGGCTAAATGATCCTGTGTGTTATCACCCTTCACACTCGCAGATGGAACAGACGATAGAGATTCTTCAGACCTGTAGTGCAGATTTAGATAATCTGCCATCTTGGCAAACAAGACCGTCGCCTGAACTGGCTTGGACACAAAATCATCGCATCCAGCCGCCAGAGCGCGATCGCGATCGTCTTCAAATGCCTGTGCCGTAAGCGCAATGATGATCGTGGCAGGAGGGGCAATCGGTGGGTCAGAGTTGATGAAAGATGGCGATCGCTTTCGTTCCTCGTCTCGAATGCGACGGGTCGTTTCATAACCATCCAGTCGCGGCATTCGCAAGTCCATCCAGATCAGGTGCGGTTGCCATTCGTGCCAGAGCTGAATCGCCTCTTCGCCATCCGACGCTGACCGAACCTCTAATCCTGTTTGAGATAATAGCGCCATCATCAGGTGACGGTTGGCAAACTGATCGTCTACCACCAAAACTCGGTAAGACGGTTGCTCGGGGGCCAACCGAGGAACAGAACGCTGAGAGGCGATCGCCAGTTCTGACGAGGCGATAATTGCGTTGACAGGAAGCTGAACGTTGAAACTGCTGCCTTCTCCTAGCGTGCTATTTACCCACAGTTCACCCCCCATCAACTGCACAAATTTTTGGCTAATCGCCAGGCCCAACCCCGTGCCTTCTGACGCTTGCCGCCCCGCATGGGCCTGGGCAAAGGCATCAAAGATTGTTTCCAGTTCCTCTGATGCAATGCCAACCCCCGTGTCTTCAACGGCAAAGTGAAGGATACAATTTTCGACTCGCTGGGGTGTCGTGAGTGAGCCTACATGGATGACATTGGACTGTGTGTCTCGATCATGAGTCACTGATCGAGGATGGCTCATCGTAGACACATGCAGCATCACATATCCCTGATGAGTAAACTTCACCGCATTGCTCAGCAAGTTGATCAGCACTTGCCATAATTTCTTTTCATCCGCAATAATTTGCGGCGGCACGGTGGGAGAAATTTCTACTGTAAACTGAAGACCTTTATCCGCTGCACGCGGATAAAACATATCCCGAATGGTATGCAAAAGAGCAGTAAGGTCAACCTCAGCCATTTCCAGCGTCATCCGCCCCGCTTCGATCTTCGACAGATCCAGAATGTCGTTAATCAGGTTTAAAAGATGATCGCCGCTGCGTTGAATGATGTTGAGGTGTTCTTGTTGATTGACATCAAAGGCTGGATCTTGGCTGAGCAGTTGCGTGAATCCGAGGATGGCGTTGAGCGGTGTCCGCAATTCATGACTCATATTGGCCAGGAAAATACTTTTGGCCTGATTGGCGACCTCCGCTGCTTCTTTAGCCCGCTGCAATTCCAACTCAGCCTGCTTGCGCTTGGTAACATCCTGCGCGGTGCCAAAGAGCTTAACCGCATGACCTTCCGAATTGAGCAATACCTCTCCTCGTCCGAAAACCCAGCCGATCGAACCATCGGGTCGAATAATTTGATGCTCCAGTTCATATGACATTCCAGTCGCGATCGCCTGATCCACCAATTTTTGCAGCCGTGGGCGATCGCTCTCTGGGAAAAATTGCAGATATTCAGCATAGGTCGGTTCCGGCTGAGTCGGATCGAGGCCAAAAATACGAAACAGTTCTTCCGACCAGATGACTTGCTGTGTTCCCAGATCAAATTCCCAGTTGCCCAGATGAGCAATGCGCTGAGCGTCTGCCAGAGCAGACTCACTGTGACGAAGTTTGGCTTCAGCCTGTTTGCGATCGCTCACATCGTGGCTGACTAACGTCACAACCCAGGATTGAGTAGCATCTTCCCATCGAGACGCGGCTGTTTCCGAAATCCAGTGCCAGGTTCCATCTTTGTGCAAAAAACGATACTCATCCGTTTTTCTGGATTGCGTAAATAGCATACGATAGCGTGGCAGCAGCACTGTTTGCCAATCGTCAGGATGCACATGCTCATACCAAAACAGGGGACTAGACGTGAATTCGGCGGGCGTATAGCCAAAGACTTGCTCGCAGCCTGCGGAACAAAATTCATAGTGCCAGTTGCTTTCCTTATAACCATCCGAGGAATAGTGGCTGTGCAGATCCTCTAAACTGCCGTAGAGCCGATAGCTAATAATGGCGGCGATCGCATTGTTAAGAATATCGCTTAATTGCGTCTCAGAAGCCTGTAGCGCCAGTTCCAACCGCTTGCGATCGGTGATGTCAAAATCAATAACGGTACAAACCCAGCAGCTAGCCACTTCATTGTAGCGAGAGGTATAGTTCCCAGTGATCCAGCGCAGACCTCCATCTTTGTGATAAAAGCGATATTCCAAAATCCCTGATCCAAGGTTCAAAATCATCTCACGCTCTGCCTGCAACAGCGACTCGCGATCGTCTGGATGAATGCGCGTTTTCCAGGTGGCAGAATCAGCTAACAATTCCTCAGCCGTATAGCCAAAAATCGCTTCAGCCCCAGATGAAATGTAATCATCTTCCCAATGTCCATCTTCATAAAATCGGAAGCTGAAAATCGCCGCTGCCGTATTGTTGAGAATATCGTTCAGTTTGTCCTGAGATTCTTGCAGCGCAATCTCTAGCCGTTTGCGATCGCTAATGTCCCGTGCGACCCAGACCACCTCGTGATCGGAAAACGGAGAGACGCTGGCATCGAACCAGACCACTTCCCCATTAATTTGCAAATGGTACTCAATCGTACAGGGCTGGTGTGTCGCTAACACCTGTTGAATGCAAGCGATAAACCGATCGGCGATGTCTGCTGGAAACACATCATGTGCCGTTTGTCCTAGCAGATATTGCGGAGGGGCATAGAGTAAATTTGGATTGGACGACACAATTTGAACGTAGCGACCATTTTGATCCAGCGTGAGAACGACATCAGACATGGCGTAAAATAGCGCCTGCAACTCGGTCTGAGACTGCCGCAGCGACGCTTCTACCTGTTTGCGATCGCTAATCTCAACCACCACTCCTCCAATTTTGGTGGGCCGATGATCGGTACTAAAAATGGGAAAGAAAGAACAAATCCAGCTCCGCTGTACTCCTGGCTGGCTGGGTACTTCACCCGTCACTTCCTGATTCAGAATGGGCTGACCTGTGGTTAAAATTTGCCGATACACTAGCTCCAGTTGAGGAGCCATCTCAGGAAGGATTTCATAAATGCTGCGCCCGATATGCCCCTCTACTGAACAGCCGTTAATGGCAGCCAGTTGCTCATTAATTTGAGCAAACCGCATCTGATCATCCATGATCACCATGCCCGCCGGAGCCGATTTGAAGAAGGCATCAAACTGATCCGCCAGCAGGTTGTTGTAATCGGCCAATACGTCGAGCGAAGACTGCAACTGTTGTGCCATCTCTCTAAACGACTGCCCTACCTCTCGTACTTCAGCAATCTGACTGGTGCCCAACGGTTGATGAAAGTCACCCCAGGCAATCGATTTAGCGGCGGTTCGTAAGCGCTGGAGAGGCCGGATAATCCATCCGGCCATGAGAATACCAAAGCCTGTAGAGGCGATCGCGGCTACAATGCAGAGCAAAACCGTAGTGCGGGTGTTGGCCTGAATGGCTGCCATAAAATCGGATTCTGGAATCGTGACCACCACAAGCCAATCCAGGCCGCGAGCATCATGAAACGGCAAGACACAGGCAAACTGCCGTTCACCATTCACTGCAAAATTGAATCGCCGACTCGATGTGAGTTGGGCCAGATCCGGGATGGTCGTCAGGTGAGCTACCGTTTGCCGAATCAGGGGGTTGGTGCTGTCCCTGGCCGTCAATCGCACCAGATCTTCCCCATCTGACGTCAGGCGATACGGTTCTTCGGGACTTGACCAGGCAATTAGCCCGCCCGTTCGCTCAATAATAAAAACCTGACCCGTTTTGCCAATCTTCAGCGATCGGAGAAACTGGCTGATTTGACCTAACCCAATATCCGTGCTGGCTACCCCCAATAGCTTGCCCTGGCGATCGTAGAAGGGCTGATTGGCCGACAGAATCAAGTTTTTGGGCGTAATGGATGTATCAATTTCACTCCAGTCGGGTTTTCCAGTCCGCACGGCGTCTTGATACCAGGGGCGCATCCGGTGATCATAGGTTGGATCGATATCTAGTAACGTGCGCTTGCCATTGTCATCAACAACCCAGTCAAAGGTTCCAGCGTTGTCTTTGTTCCAGATGGATATGTAGAGCGATGAGCGATCGGCGTCGCTGTAACCAATGCCAATGTAGTCAGGCTGTTCGGTTCCGATCGTAATGCTGTTGAGCATTCCAAAGGTTAAAAGCTGCCGACGTAAGTAATCTTCCAGATTAGCGAGCTGATCAATGGCTAGTGCATCCGAGGCGATCGCCTCCACATTTATGCGGTTGACCAGTTGTGCATTTTCCAGATATGTCGTGAGTTTCTCGTCGATTCGTGCTGCTACCTCTTGCTGAAGCTGGTTAGCCAAGTCTTCTACAGCTTTTTGACCGCTCTGATAGGATAAATAGCCGACCAATCCTACCGTTCCCACAAGCTGTAACACAAATGGCCCCACCAGTAACCACCGGAGGGAGATTTTTAGTTTGGAGCGATCGAGCAGTGGCTTAAACGCGCGAGAAACCATGATCTCAGGGGAAATCCCCATAAAAAGAATTTAGTTATACACCTTTATAGCCACGTTTAGAAGTAATAACCGTATAAATCATAAATCTATAGTTGAAAACCAAGGAGGTGTGGGGGCTTCGCCCCTAGCCAGAGGGTTCCACCCCTGTATCCCGTCCTCACCCTCGCTAAACAAAGCTATATCAGTATTCCCGAAAACGATAGCAAAGCAGGTTTGCCTGTGGCAAACCTGCTTTGCTATCGTTTTCGGGTTTTGCGCCCCCGTCGGGTGCACAGAACCCAAAATCAGTTCCCATTTACTGGGATTGACTGACGGGGATTTCAAGCGTGAATTTTGCGCCCTGACCAGAGCTGGAATCACACCACAGCGTTCCATGATGTTTTTCGGTGATAATTTGATAGCTAATGGATAATCCCAACCCGGTGCCTTTACCCACAGGTTTCGTCGTAAAGAAGGGGTTAAACAGTTGCGATCGCACCTCGTCTGAAATACCGGGGCCATTATCCGCAATGGTGATACGAACCTGTTGATCTGCCGTTGCTGAGGTGTGAATCCAAATCATGTTGGGGTTTTCAACCATCTCTTCAAAACAGCGATCCTGACTTTTTTCTTCTAATGCATCGATCGCGTTACTCAAAAGATTCATAAAGACTTGATTGAGCTGTCCGGCATAGCACTGCACCAGAGGCAGAGAACCGTAATGCTTAACGACGTAGATTTCCGGACGGTCTGGTCTGGCTCGCAATCGATGGTGCAACAGCATCAGAGTGTTATCCAGCCCCTCGTGAATGTTGACCGTTTTGAATTCAGCTTCATCCAAACGAGAAAAATTCCGTAGCGATAGCACAATCTCCCGGATTCGATGGGTTCCTACTTTCATCGATTGCAGCAACTTAGTTAGATCTTCCGCAATAAACTCTAACTCCAGATGCTCCAGCAAATCTTGAATCGACTGGGGTGGATCGGGATATTGCGTTTGATAGGCTTGCACTAATTCCAACAAGTTTTGGGTATATTCGCTGACATGCGACAGATTGCCGTGAATAAAATTAACTGGATTATTAATTTCATGCGCAACTCCCGCCACCATTTGCCCCAACGCAGACATTTTTTCACTCTGCACCATTTGCAATTGTGCCTGACGCAGTTCTTCTAGCGTGTTTTCCAGTTGAATATTCTTCTGGCTAAGTTCTTGCGTTCGTGCCATCACTCGATTTTCCAGTTCAGCATTGTTTTGCTCTAAGGCTGTAAATGATGCCTGTAGCTGCTCGGCCATGCGGTTAAAGGATTGCCCCACGGTGTCTAATTCGTGAATGCCACTGGCCGCAACCTGCTGATCCAGATGCCCTGCGGCGATCGCCCGTGACGCTTGATTCAGTTCCAAAATGGGTCGGGTAATGCGCTGAGAGGTGATGATCCCTAAAACGGTCGCGATACCCAGCGCACCCAGACATAGCAGAATGGTGGTGCGCGTATTGGCGTGAATTTGCGACATAAAATCTGACTCTGGCACACTCACAACCACCAGCCAGTCCAGCCCATAGTCGTCTTTCCAGGGTGTCACCTGGACGTATTGACGCTCGCCATTGTAGGTCATGCGGAACGTTTGTTGGGACTGAATCGATTGCAACGTTTGAGAGTGTGCCTGAATACTCTGGGCGATCGCTCGTGTTAGCAGGTCAGGGCTTTCCAGCGCACCATAGCGCTTCACTTCATCATTCGTTTTGTGGAAGATCGGTTCATGGCTGGAACTGCCGATCAGTAGCCCATCTCGCCCAATAATAAAAACCTGTCCGGATGCACTGACTTTTAACTCACGCAAAAATTCGCTGATGTTGGTCAACAGCAAATCGGTTGCCATCGCGCCGAGCAGCTTGTGATTCTTGTCGTAAAAGGGAGCTGCTGCTGAAACCGCAACGTAATATTCAAGACCCGTGTTCAGATCAACGTCGTTACTTTCCTGTAAATCTTTTCCCGCCTCACTCACTTCGATATTGGTGTTTTCGGTGGCATAAATCCGCGTCCAGATCAGCTTTCCAGCGCGAATCGTGTCTTGATACCAGGCATCAGTCAACGGGTCGTAATCATAGGTTTGCAGCGCTCTCGTTGGATTTCCCTGCGCATCGGTAGCATAGTCGGTTACTTCACCCGCTCCGGGCAAATTGTCGTATAAAACGACATCCATGCCTTTAATCCAGCGGCCTGCCCCGATCTCGCGGCCATCCGTCAGCGCATAGCCGACGTAGGTCAAATTCTTGAATGCCCTAGACTGTCGCCACAGATATCGCTCACTGGCTCGTTTGTCATAGACATTTAAGTCACCCGTGGCGATCGCATCCACATTCATTTGCGTGAGTTGAATGGGCAACGCTAAATAGGAATTCAAATGTTCATCAACCTGCTGACTGGCTTTATTAATCAACTGGCTGGCGAGATCATTGACCGCTTTCTGGCCATTTCTAAACGATAAAAAACCGATTATTCCAACAGCAGCTAAAACTTGCAGCACAAACGGGATCACCAGTATCCATTGCAGTGGAATAGAACCAGCAAACGGAAAACGGGCTTTCGTCATAATCGGGGCCTGGAAATCTGCTTCGAGAAACGTTCTTTATGAGCCTAGAATGCCCATGTCAAGACATTAGAGAAGTTATTGAAGGTAATCGTAAAGTAATCAAAATGCAATATTACTCTTTGAAATGAAATCGTTTTGCAGTCATTCATCAGAAAACAAATTGAGACAAAATTGTTTTACTCACCCACTCACTCGTTAAACATCATTAAAAACTCTCAGGGGATTGTGAGACAGATCCGGTAAAAATGGCACTCATTTGCCGTTTCGTGAGCCACTAAACCTGCCCCCTGAAGCCATCTATCGCGATCGCAAGTTCATGATCACAATTTCATTAAGTATGAGAGTCTCACCCTGAAGCTGCACGCTGAAACGGTTAGCTGAGATGGTTAGCGGTCAAGTTTGCCAGGGTAGATCGCACCTGCTTAAGTTAAAGGGCATCGTTCTTTATTAAAGCTTCATCTACTCATGCAGTCAATGAATTTACTCTCAGCAAAGATGTTAGAAGTAAGGCGGAGTGGGCATAGCAGGGGAAAGGTAGAGGGCAGATGAGGGGCAAGGGGGACAAGGGAGATGGGGAGGATAGGGAAGATGGGGAAGAACTCCACACCCCACTACCCCAACACCTAACACCCAACACCTAACACCCAACACCTAACACCCAATTCCAGAGAGAACAGTCTTCCCGATCGCCGTTCCAGATTCTACCAAAGCGTGTGCTTTGGCTAAATTGGCTGAATTGAGTGTGCCTAAATTCTCGGTCAGCGTTGTTCTCAAAACACCCTGATCGACGAACTCGGCAACACGATTCAAGATGTCATGTTGCGATTGCATATCGTTCGTTGTGTACACGGGTTTGGTATACATGAATTCCCAGGCAAACGTTACGCTTTTCCACTGAAATAAATTCATGTTGAGTGGATTTTTTGTTTCAACGATCGAGCAAATCTTGCCCTGCGGCTTGATTACATCCGCCATATTTTGCAAATGCTGTTCCGTATCGTTAAAACACAGGATGTAATCAATGTCCTGAATGCCCAGTTGCTCTAACTCGGGCTTAAACGAATGACGATGGTTAATGGTGCGATCGCTCCCTAATTTTTTACACCAGGCGATCGTTTCCGGACGAGATGCGGTGGCGATCACCTGTAATCCAGCAATCTGTTTCGCAAGCTGAATCGCGATCGACCCTACACCGCCCGCACCGCCGATAATAAGTACCGTACTGGCCTGATTCTTTAAAGTCTTCTGTGGTTCAATTCCCAGTCGTTCAAACAAAGCTTCCCAGGCCGTTAACGTTGTTAGTGGCAGCGCAGCAGCTTCCTCAAAAGATAGCGTAGTCGGCTTTTTGCCAACAATTCGCTCATCTACCAATTGATATTCGCTATCGCTACCGGGACGGAGAATGCTGCCTGCGTAGTATATTTCGTCACCCGGTTTAAACAACGTCACGTTGGCCCCAACAGCTTCCACCGTTCCAGCCGCATCCCATCCCAGAATTCGCGGTTCAGCCTGTTTTTCTTTCAGAGAGGTTCGTACTTTGTAATCCACCGGATTCACCGAAACGGCTTTAACGCGCACCAGCAAATCTCTGGCTCCAGGCTGCGGCATATCCAGGTCAACCTCCACAAAACAATCTGGAGCAGTCGTTGGCTGATATTGATATGTGGCGATCGCTTTCATTAGATTCTCCCGATTCATCATGCTTCTTGATCATGCGTGAACTGGAGGCGATCGCCCGGTTATCCAAGGGATTTCTTCAACAACGCCGATTTTGGCAACCATTCTCATTTTGCTACCAAATGCAGGTTTGGCTCGCATTCGGTGGCAGTGCAGGCTCACCGCAGGGGAGGTTGCATTGCCGCCAATTTGCATATCGCTGATTACAGACCTTGGGATGCTTTCTTTTCTGGAACACTCTATTCTTCTGGCGTAGCTTTTCCCGACTATTAATAACGTAGGGTCATTGCTCACCCTGCCCCTAAATTTTCATTCGGGCGTAGCTTTTCCGCCTGTTGCAGTCGATCCGCAAGATTTAATAAATCCACATTCCCAAGAAACCTATATTGAGGGGTGACATCCCAGGATGAACCATGCTGATCACCATTAACGTTGACCGGAATTCTGAAGCGGCCCAAACGCGATTACTGGAAGGACTGGAGGTGTGGCTGCAATTGGGGTTGCTGAGCGATGCGCAAGTCCGGCAAATTTGCCGAAACCATTTGATTGAACCCCTGCCTCCTATTCCGGTTTCCACAACGACTGAAGACAGCAGTGGTTCCTGGATTCTGGAATCGAATGTCACTCCTGCTGAACCGACTCATTCCAAATCAAATCCAACCCCAACCCCAACTAGAGTCAGAGAACAGCAAACGCTGGTGCCCCGCCTGCTGCAATCCTTTGTGGCTGAGATCAGCGTCATCTGGCTGCTGTTTCTGGGTGTGTTTATGGTGGTGGTGTCGTCGGGGGTGCTGGCGGCCAGCCAATGGCAAAATTTTCCGCCCGCCGGACAGTACGGCATTTTACTGGCCTACACGATCGCCTTCTGGGGAGCTAGCCTTTGGACGGGACGCAATCCCCGACTCCAGCTCACGGCTCGCATGTTGGCGATTACCACGCTGCTAATTGTTCCCGTCAACTTTTGGATGATGGATGGGCTGAAGGTTGGCCAGAGTGCAGCCGGGGTGGGTGTAATGGCGATCGCCGCTATTATCCTAACCAGCATTACCCTATCCCTATTGCGAACCAACGTGGGCCTACCGCCTGCCGTGAATTTCCACCTCACCGCGCTGAATGCGATTGGCTTAAGCTGGCTGCACTGGGGCTGGAATTGGGATGGTGTGCCGCTCATCGTCACGTATATCGGCACCGTGGGAACCGCATTTTGTCTGTCCTATCAACTGCAACAGCGCGATCGCCAACGAACCCGACTCCCAGAATCAACTCCGGAAAGCAATTCAGAGGCTGAACCGCGACCTGCTCCCTTCCCCGACTTATTTTCGCTGGGCACGATTGCGATCGCCTTTTCCGTTCTGTTGCTGATTGGACGCGCTGTATTTGGGGCGCAGGTTCCGCTGAATCAGCTAGGGTTGGCGTTTGGGATTTGCGGCTGGCAGTTTTGCTATTTGTCACGCCCGATCGCCAATCGTGTGATCTGGAACCGAGTCGGAGCCGGACTGATGCTCTGGGGATGGGTCATCGTGGTATCCGTACAGCCCCCCTGGCAGGCGATCGCTGTTAGCGGATTGGGACTCTGGCTGTTGTGGGATCGGTTCAAAGCGAACTGGCGAACTGCCGATTTGATCGCTCTTCTCGGCGTTGGCCTACAGGCATTCTGGCTGCTGTGGTTCGTGGTGCCGGACGTCTGGCGAAACGGTGTGATCGAGTGGGTTTCAGCGTTGGAAGGGCAATCCGTAGACGGAGCCTTTCTGATTAGCGTTGGCGGATTTCCCTATGTGGTGCTGATGCTGGGACTGGCAACCTGGTTGCGACGGCAGCAGCAGCCCGGTCTGGCCCAAGATACCGAACAGTTAGCCCTGACTCTGGGCGTTCTGCTGACCTGCTTAGGATTTTCAGTTGGCGTGGTGCGATCGCTCAATCTCCTGCTATCTGCTATCACGCTGGCTGTCGTGACGCGCCGCCGCCCCTCGGCTAGAGAATTCCTGATTTACCTGACTCATGCCACCTGGCTGGCCGCGCTGATCTCGTGGATCGTTTACGGACAGCCCGACTTAAGCAATCGCAACTGGGCCATCCTGTTTCTGGCGATCGCCCTTCTGGAATGGGTGTTCAGCATGAACTCCCGCTATCCTTTATGGCGACAGAGCGCATGGCACCTGGGCCTGCTCGTCGCGGCTCTGGCCTATCCCGAACTCTGGCTGGATCAACCCGATGGGTACTGGAGTCTGCTCTGGCTGGCCGTACCTGTCTTTCTCACCGTTCTGGGAAACCATCGAAACTCCTTCCACCCCCAAGTGGCATCCTGGTTAACGATCCCGGCATTGCTATTACAACTGCCGTTAGTCAACTCGCTGAATACGCTGCTGATTGCCTTGGGCGTTGCTACGGTACTGATGCTGTTTAGCACACAGCGATTACGGCATCTGGTAGCTGCTGGACTCACCGTAGGATTTGCGCTGGGCTTTGTCGGTGCACTCATCTGGAAATTCTTCTCGGATCAAGTCACCGCTACTGTTGGGCTGAATTTGGTTGCGATCGCTATCTTTGGCCTCTGGCTGCTGCGAGCCTGGTTGCGGCGCGATCGCGAACATTCTCTTCGCCGCCTTTATGCCCAGGCAACCGACGGTTGGGCAATCGGATTAACGGCCCTTTTGCTGCCCACGCTGTCTGGCTTTGTTTTGTTTTTCTATATCTATCCAACGGCAACCGAACTGTTTGTAGGGGCAACGCTGATCACAACTCTGGCGATCGCATACCGTCTCTGGCAACAGCCCAACGATATTGGATTTTGTGTTCTGGCCTGGAGCGTCGAACTGGGTGTCGCCAGCCTGGTTGCTCTGTACGAACCTTCGCTGGTCGCAGTGGCGATCGCCACACTCACATTAGGATTTGCTTCTCAATTAGCGGGTGACTGGCGGGTACGCCTGTCCGGTCAGCCCTACCGCACCAGTTGGCACGCAATCCCGTTGGCCTACGCCGCTCTGGGCTGGGTGCTGTCTCACAATGAGTTCACTGCTTCTAGCGGACTCTATACATTCGCCGCTGCCATTATTTGGATCGGCATCGGGCGACGTCAGCCTTCCCTGCGGCCTCTGACCTACTTAGCGCTGCTGGCCCTCTCGATCGGCGCGTATGAACTGCTGATTTATCAGTTGCTCCAGGCAACCGGAGGAAAAGCCGGAGATGGTATCACGCTCCTGGCCGGATTAGCCGCCCTGATTGCCGTTTGCGATCGCCTCCTGACCCGCTGGCTCACCCCCTACCTGCGCATCGACTCTAGCGAACTGCACGGATTTGCTCACCTCCACTGGGCCGTCGGCACAGCTCTAGCTCCACTAGCGATCGCCAGTTCCCTCAGCCCCACCGGAGCCAACCTCTGGATCGGCACCATGACCATCCTCACCCTATACGCCCTAGCCACAGCCAATCATCGTTGGGCCTCCCACGGCCCCCCCAACCAACACCCAACACCCAGCACCTGGACCTACGCCGGAATCCTCGAAGCCCTCGCCACCCTCATCTACGTCCTGCATCGCCTGATCCCCGACCATATCTTGACCACCTGGGGAGCCGCGATCGCCTGTGTTGTTGCCATTCCCATGTATTACCTGCCGTGGGAGGAGTGGGGGTGGCCCCTCCGCCCCTGGCGGCGATCGGCCAGCATTTTACCCGCCGCAATCGTGGTAATTACCAGTTATGCGATCGCGCTTCAAACCCTGTTAATTACAGGTGCTTTCTACGCCTGGTTAGCGAAAGCCATGCGGCAGATGCGTTTGAGCTACATCAGCGTATTTTTGCTGGATTGGGCGATTCTGAAATACTTGACCACTCAAGGCTGGCTTGAACCGATTTGGATCAGCACCATCCTGGGATGTTCTGTTCTGTATGTAGTGCAGATCGATCCGGATTTGCAGGAGGCGAGCGATCGCGATAAACGGCACCTGCTGCGCGTCTTAGCGACTGGTATGATTTGTCTCACCGCTCTTTATCAAGCCGAAATCGAACTCCAACCCCTCGCGATTTGGTTTGCCATTCTGACACTGGTCTTGAGCGTTGGACTCATCTTATTGGGATTGGTTCTACGAGTTCGCGCCTTTCTCTACGTCGGTACCGTTACCTTTATCGTTCGAGTTTTGCGATTGCTATGGTTGTTTATCAGCACCTACTCGCTGTTATTGTGGGCAGTTGGCATTGTAATTGGACTCATCTTCATCTGGGTCGCAGCTACCTTTGAAGCCCGTCGTAGTCAGGTGACAGCCTTTGTCCAATACTGGGCCGCCGAACTCGAATCGTGGGAATAATCTTTTTGGGATTAGAGCAAGGTGCAGGGGTGGAACCCCTGGCTTGGGGCGCAGCCCCCACTCCCCTCTGGTTTTCGATGTCCCAACGAACGTGGCGATAGGGTTAACTGAGTTTTTGCTTAGAAAATCCTGAATCAGTTTTTAATTTGAAGTTGCATTCAGAACGCTAATATAGAACTTGACTTATTTCTCGACGGGGTGTTCCCTTGTGCTAAAGGCCCTGATAACCGACTTCCAAATCATCTTTGAACGCGACCCTGCCGCCCGCAACTGGCTGGAGGTTTTGTTCTGCTATCCAGGTTTACAGGCACTCTTTCTACATCGCTTCGCACACTGGCTGTATTGTTTAGGAATTCCGTTTATTCCTCGCTTAATTTCTCACGCTGCCCGGTTTATCACAGGGATTGAAATTCACCCTGGAGCAGCGATCGGTCGGGGTGTTTTTATCGATCACGGTATGGGAGTTGTGATCGGTGAGACTGCCATTATCGGTGACTACGCGCTGATTTATCAGGGTGTAACGCTGGGAGGAACAGGCAAGGAAAGCGGCAAGCGCCACCCAACGCTGGGCGAAAATGTAGTTGTGGGTGCGGGTGCAAAAGTATTGGGCAATATTCAAGTCGGCAACAACGTCCGCATCGGTGCGGGATCAGTTGTGTTGCGCGATGTGCCATCTGACTGTACGGTGGTCGGCGTTCCGGGACGTGTGGTGTACCGCTCCGGTGAGCGTGTTGGCCCTCTGGAGCACGGCAGCTTACCCGACTCTGAAGCTCAAGTGATTCGCGCACTCGTCGATCGCATTGAAGCGCTAGAGCAACAGCTTCACCATCTAAAACAAACGTCTGTGCACGCCGCGATCGCCTCTCCCGTGCTCGTTCCGTATGAGCCAGAGATTGAGGATGAAATGATCGATGATGATGAGCCTCAAGATCATACGGTTGCCTGTCGCCTGCGAGATAAAGTGATCGAAGAATTTTTGAACGGCGCAGGGATTTAGCCTACAAAGGGCATTGGCGGCGCTGCTAGAAAACGGGTGTCTATAAGACACCCGTTTTCTAGCAGCGCCGCCA
>DATNPS010000062.1:0-12514 GCA_036703095.1 Crinalium sp.
AGACTGTAGGATTGGTACGCCAAGTGCTGCTGGAAGAAGGCGTCACTCGCTACGATGCCCATGTTGCACCTCACCATCATTTCCACTGTCAATGCTGCGGATCGATCCAAGATCTGGCGTGGGATTTGTTTGGCTCACTGACCTGCGATCGCCTCCCTCCTGGTTTGCAGGTCAATAGCCATGAACTGACTGTTCACGGGATTTGTGAGCGATGCAGTTCTTGCGCTGAGTAATAACCCCCTAACGACAGCAATCTTCTTTGCATACTGAGAATTGCTGCTCTAACGAAGACGTGAATTTGACGGATGCGTACAATGGTGACCCGAACGACGCGCGGGAAACCATTGTGCGCCATTTCAGCTACCTGTCGAGTAGCTGAAATGGCGCTGTCAAATTTACGTTAACGAGGATTAAAATTACTTTGATTACATAACTCCTAATTAAAAACTGTATGTTATGCAACAAATTGTGTCATCGTCGAATTTTATGCAACTAATCTGTGTATTGTATAAGAGTAGACAGTTTTCGGGAGGGAGTTGTGAGCCAAAGAGTCACCGTCGCTATTCCTGATGTACTATTTGAGCGGCTTCAACCCGTCAAACATCACTTCAATATTTCTGCGATTTGCCAGGAGGCATTAGAAATGGTTATTACTCGTGAAGAACTGAAGCTGCAAGTGGCCGGACAGGACAATCTGGTTGAACGCTTACAGGCTGAAAAGAAAGTTCTGCTCAACAAAGTGCGTCAGGAAGGCTTTGAACTGGGCATTCGCTCCAGCTCAAAACTTTCTTACAAAGAGTTTCGTCATTTTGAACGGGTTACCTCTCTAGCGACGTCGTTGGATGATGAGGTGCTAGAGTACCTGTGGAGCTTTTTAGATCTGAAAGACTATCCTCAAGAAGCACGGCTGCATGACCCTGATTTTGCGTATCTGTTAGAGGTTGATCCGCAGAGCCGTGTCGTGTTTGCACAAGGATGGCTAGAGGGTGTGCTGTCCGTTTGGCAAACGATTCAATCACAGGTGGACAAAGCGCAGTAGTTATCTCTCCCACGCAAAACTTGCAGTTTTCAGTTTGAATCGGTTGTGGGTTTAGTGCGCCCGACGGGCGCACTAAACCCACAATTGCTGCCGCTGATTTGCATCATGAGAATGGCTGACACAAAACAAAACCCCTTGCCCGTTTGGAGCAAGGGGTATAAACCAAAAGCGTAAAAATCGTTTTTCGACTGCTTTTTGTAGAGTACCCAACTCAGACAGACGATTAACTCAACGTGAATTCGATAGCGCTATTTTATCGGCGTTGCACAAAACGCTGTAACTAAATGGGTTCGACCTCCAACACTTGATTTCTTCCAGCTTCCTTAGCGCGATACAAAGCCGCATCGGCACTCTGGTAAAGCGTACTCAAGTCGGTTCCATCGGTTAGCAATTGAGCAATGCCGCCGCTAAACGTGACGTGAAACACGGTGCCATCCCTAGCGGTAAATGGCTCCTGACTGAGCGTATGCAGCACTTCTCTCAAGCGGTTGGCTCCGTGAAATTTCGAGGTGCCATACAGCCCCACCACAAACTCCTCGCCGCCCCATCGTCCTACCACGTCTTCTTGCCGGAAGGAGCGACTGAGCAACCGACCGAAATAGCTGAGAACGCGATCGCCTGCCTCATGACCATAGCAATCATTAATCCGTTTGAAATGATCCAGATCTAGCACCGCCAGACAAAAAGGCTGTTTTTGTCGCTGGGCTAAGCGCAGCAATCGCGTCAAATCCTGTAGTGCTTTGCGTCGATTGCTAATTCCCGTGAGGGCATCAAGCTCCGTTTGGCGACGAATTTGCCCTTGTTCGAGTCGCTTTCTGACGCGGGTGAGCAACTCAACGGGCACGATAGGTTTATGCAAAAAATCGTCTGCTCCGGCCTCAAACCCCTGTTGTATCGTCTTTGGGTCCATGCAAGCGGAGAGAAATACAATAGGTAATTTTCCCCACTGCGGATCATTGCGAACGATCTGACACAGGTCAAACCCACTTAATTCCAAAACAGGTGAAGAAGCCGGAGACACACCTCCCTGCAAGTTCATATCCAGAATTAAAAGGTCTGGGGCTGTTTGCTCTAGCGTTTCCCAGAATTTGTGGGCCTGGTCTAACAAGGTCAACTGATATCCGGCGGGTTCCAGGACTCGCCGCAGCAGCGTTAATAGCTGTGGGTCGTCGTCCACAATTAGCAGTTTGGGTAACGACTGCTGCGGCGATGGCAACACCTGCACGATCGCAGTCAACACCTGATTAGGGGCGATCGGTTTCTGGAAGAAGCCTTTGCACCCCAACCGGGCTGCCTGAACGCGATCGCTCATATTATCGTGTGCTGTAAACACGAGCACTGGAATATCGGGATGCCAGAGCCGCAGCTCGGCCAGAAAATCCAGCCCGTTCTCACCCGACTTAGATAGGTTCAGATCAAGCAAGACCAAGTTGGGGGGCCGTTGCTCGATCAGGTGTCTGGCTTGAATCAAATTGGTGGCGATCGCTGTTTCTAATCCCCATACCGCGCCTTCAGTGGCTAAAAGAGTGGCCAGAGACAGATCATCGTCAATGATAAGTAAGGTCGATGAAGTAGGAAACGCGGGAGCGCTAGAAGCTGGAGGTGTTGGAGGGGCGCTCGTTTCTTCAGCATCGAACGGAATCGCTTGCCGCAATGCTTGGAGCAATTGCTCCAGGGTTGTGGCATCGAGTTGACCTAGCGAAGCATCCTGTTTCAAAAGTTGCTGAATCTGACGCGCTAACTGAGAGGCGTCAGTCAGACCAAAACTACCCAACGAACCAATGAGAGTATGCGCTTCTTGTGTAGCCTGCTCCTGCAATTCTGGGGTTAACTGCTCAGACTTCAGAGCCGCAAGAGCCTGTTCAAGAGTGGCAAGCCGCTCCAGATAAGACTCCCGGCATTCCAACCAAACATCCCATAATTCCTGAGGCACCGATGATGAACTAGAAGCAGCAGATACTCCCTTGTCCTCCTTGTCCTCCTTGTCCTCCTTGTCTCCCTTGTCCTCCTTGTCTCCCTTGTCCTCCTTGCCTCCTCCATCTCCCCCACGCCCTTCCGCCACCTGCTCTCTCTGCTTCAAGCGGTAGCCCAACTTGTAAATCGTCTCAATGACATCATCCGCGCCCGCCTGGTTTAGCTTCTGCTGTAAGCTTGCAATTTGTGCTTGAACAACATGTTCGGCAGGAGGTTCATCCTGTTCCCACACATCATCCAGTAATCGCCTTTGAGTAAAAACCTGGTCAGGATAACGCAACAGCAGTTCTAAAAGCTGGTACTCCTTCTGCGTGAGGGCGATCGACTGTTCCAGATACGTCACTTCACCCGTCTTGGGCTGTAGGCGCAGTCCTTCCCACTCCAGTGGAGGGCGCGATCGCCGTCCCCGTCGCTCTAGTGCCCGAATGCGAGCCTGCAATTCGTCTAAATCCAACGGTTTGACTACATAATCATCGGCTCCTGCATCTAGCCCCATGACTTTATTGGTGACAGAATCCATTGCTGTCATCAGTAAAACTGGGGTTTCTCGATTGGGATGATGAACAAAAGAATAGTACCCTGCCCGTAATTGTTTACAGAAACTAATGCCATCCAATCGAGGCAGAATCAAATCCAGCAAAATTAGGTCATAAGGAACTGTTTCAGCTAGCTCCCAGCCTTCCTGACCGTCAGTTGCGACATCTACGTGATATTGCGGTTTTAGCGTTGCTTGCAGCAAAGTAGCTAGATTTGTATCATCTTCTACTACAAGAATCTTCATAATATAGAACAGGGTCTCTCTAGCTTTTCTTCGCACACTAAAGGATTTAGCCATTAGGCTTACAGTTCACGTTTTGCTGTAAGAGCTAACATCCCTATTTAGAATTCACCAAATTTGCAACTATGCATCAATTCATATTTTTTAATGAGAAAGAAACACGCGCAAAGGGGAGTGGCGGTTAAACCTAACGCTATCCACAGCGAACCTGCTCAAGTAACTCCCTATTAAATAGATGTGCCCAACAATCCCATAAGAGTCAATAATCAGCCGTAATCATTTTGAAACGACAGCAATTCTCATGATGCAAGTTGGTGGCCATGCAAGTTTACCTGCGGCGAATTTGCACGGCCACTCAATGCGAGTTTTGCGCGCTCGTCGGGCACACAAAACTCGCATTGGGTTTCAAAATGAGAACTGCTGTTGAAACAAATTGCGGTTTTGTATACCCAGCAGGTGTGTAAAACCGCGATTGCACCTGCGCGGTTCGCGTAGACAAACTGCACAAACATCAATTTACAGACAGAGAATTGCTAGTCAATAATGAGTGAATTAGACAAATCGTTTGTGATAATTCTCTGTTTAGAATCAAATTCCGGTGGCAGTTCGGCGCTTTGAACGGCAGACGCTTTAGATCATGCGTTGCGATGCAAGTTGCCTTTAGCCTTAACAAAATTTTGGGAACATTAGGCTGATAAACCAATCGACATCGAGCACTGAACTTTATGCCGTCGTCTCAGACTCCAGGCGAACCTCTCACGCAAGAAGCCTTATTACACCGCATTGCCAATCGCATCCGGCAGTCTCTGGAGCTTCAGGAGATCTTGACGACAACAGTAGCCGAAGTACGAGCATTTTTAGGAACGGATCGCGTCAAGATTTATCAGTTTCAACCCGATAGTCATGGAACTGTGATTGCTGAATCGCTGGATAGCGATCGCCTACCCTCCTTACTGGGTCTGCATTTCCCGGCTGATGACATCCCGCCCTATGCCCGAGAACTGTTTGTGCTGGCGCGTCAGCGTACCGTTGTCGATTTGAGTACGCATGAGATTGGCATTAGTCCGCTGCATTGCACAGAGACAGGTCAGCCCATTGGCCACACAGATATTCGCTATCGTCCGGTTGACCCCTGTCACCAGGAGTACCTAATGGCGATGGGGGTCAAATCGTCGGTGGTCGTCCCGATCATCATTGAAGGCGAAGCGGCTGGCCCTTACCACCCCCCATCCCTCGAACCGCCCAATCACCTTTGGGGACTGCTGGTCTCACACCATACGGAACCCCGTGTCGTGAGTGAAGCCGAGTTGCAGTTCATCCAAATGGTTGTAGATCAGGTGGCCGTGGCGATCGCCCAATCCATTCTGCTCAATCACGTCCGCGCTCAAGTTCGTCAGGAGGCCAATATCAATCACGTCACAGCGCTACTGCAAACCTCACCCACGGTAAATTGGCAAGATGCGCTCCAAACCGCAACGAATACTTTAGGGACAGGAGGCAGACTGTATCTATTTGCGAATGAGCAGTTGCCCAAAGAAATCTATACGATTGGTGAACAGCCTGCTCTGATCGACCCTGACCGCGATCGCTCCATCGAAGAGAATTTACTCTGGCAGAAGTATCTGCATTCTGTTCTCAATCCATCAGCAGATGAAACGGGTCGTCAGCCCTGGTCAGTCGAATGGATGCGCACCATTTATGAACTTGGAAAGCCCATTCAATCAGCACCAACCACGGCCTCCTGCTGGGCCATCAATGACATTTATCAAGAGCCTCTATTTCGCACACTGGCCCCCTTCTTCAGCGACACCCCGATTCGCAGCGCTCTCATTATTGGCCTGAAGCATGGCGACCACGTCCTCGGCTGTCTCACCTTCTTTCGCAGCAGCATTGATACCGAGATTCTGTGGGCAGGGTACCACCATCCCGATACTCGCCAGCTTATGGCACGGCAGTCGTTTGACGTATGGCGGCAACTGAAAAAGAATCAGGCGCAATATTGGACGAAAGAGGAAATCAAATATGCCCAAGTGCTGGGAGAACGGTTTGCAGCCACGATCAAGCAATATCAGCTTTATCAACAGGTGCAAGCCCTCAATGCCAATCTGGAACGGCAGGTCGAAGAGCGGACAGAAGAGCTGAAATGTCGTTCTGAGCAATTAGAACAATCCAATGTCGAATTAGAGCGGTTGGTAGAACGACAGACGATGCTTTCCCGAATTGTGACAAAAATCCGAGACTCACTCGACATTGAAACGATCTTCAAAACAACCACTGAGGAAGTCCGGCAGCTATTGGATGTTGATCGGGTTGTTGTGTATCGGTTTGAAGCAGATTGGAGCGGAAAGTTCGTTGCCGAGTCGGTTACGAACGGATGGATTTCTCTACTCGAAACGCAGATAGACCATACACCCTTGCAGGATAATATCAGCAATTGTGGGGTTAAACAGATGGGCGATCGCGCCACTCAACCCGCAGATACCTATCTGCAACAAACGCAACGCATTACTCAGCGAGTTGTAAATGATATCCACCAAATGGGATTTTCAACGTGTTACATCAACATGCTGGAGTGCTATCAAGCCAGAGCATATATTATCGTGCCGATCGCCCAAAGTGAGAAGCTGTGGGGGTTACTGGCCGCATACGAAAATTCAGGGCCGCGCCAGTGGGACGAGCAAGATGTAACGCTGATGAGCCAGATTGGATTACAGCTTGGAGTGGCGCTCCAGCAAGCAGAATATTTATCGGCGATTCAGACCCAATCCCAACAGCTTGCCAGCGCGTTAGAGGAACTGAAACACATTCAAATTCAGTTGATTCACAGTGAAAAGATGTCAAGCTTGGGACAGCTTGTAGCGGGCATTGCTCATGAGGTGAACAATCCGATCAATTTTATTTACGGCAATTTGGTGCCCCTTGAAGAATACATCCGAAATCTTTTAGATCTTCTCCAATCGTATCAGCAGCATTATCCTGAGCCTGTATTAGAACTGCGCCAACAGATTGAGAAAAGCGACTGGATTTATATTGAAGAAGACGTTCCGAAGCTATGCACATCCATCCGAATCGGCGCAGAACGAATTCGCAACATTGTTCAATCCTTGCGCAACTTTTCCCGGTTGGATGAAGCGGAAGTCAAATTAGTTGATTTGCATGAAGGCTTGGAGAGTACGCTACTCATCCTGCATCACCGCTTAAAGCTAAAAACCTCAGAGACCGTGATTCAAATTGAAAAACACTACAGCGATCTGCCCTACGTGGAATGTTATGCAGGACAGCTTAACCAGGTGTTTATGAATCTGCTGAGCAATGCGATCGATGAATTGCAAACGGCAGCGACAGAAAATGGTGTATCACCGATCGTTACCATTACGACTCGTTGTGTTGATGATGATTGGGTTGCAGTCTCTATCAAAGATAATGGTCGAGGCATTCCAACCTCATTTCAAGCTAAGTTGTTCGATCCATTTTTCACGATGAAGCCCGTCGGACAAGGTACAGGTCTGGGCTTATCCATCAGTTATCAGATTATCGAGAAACATCGGGGACATCTTCTGTGTCAGTCTCAACCGGGCGAGGGAACAGAATTTATCGTTAAACTCCCTGTTCAGGGTGCATCTAATCGTTTGGAAGTGCGGTCTGGCGATTAACGTGAATTTGACGACGCGCAAAAGGTGCCCTGCGCGACGCACAGGGCACCTTTTGCGCCATTTCAGCCGCGCGATGCGCACGATTAAAACGTATTCAGAAGTAACATTTCTACCGCTTGTTGATTCAACGGCTTAGAGAAGAAATAGCCCTGCCCATAATCACAGCGCAACTCTTGAAGTTGTTGCACTTGCTTTGCAGTTTCGATTCCTTCAGCCACAACGCTCAAACCCAAACTCTCTGCTAATGTTGTGATAGCCCGTGCGATCGCCAATCCTTCTGACTGTTCATCAATCTGATGAATGAATGAGCGATCGATTTTCAAAACATCAATGGGAAACTGATGTAGATAAGCCAATGAGGAATACCCTGTTCCAAAATCATCCACACACAGTTGAATTCCCCGTTGCCGTAATTGCTTCAGCACATCCGCTGCGGCTTCAGGTCGTTCCATAATCGCACTTTCTGTAATCTCCAGTTTTAAGCTTTGAGGTTGCAAATTAGTTTGTTTGAGAATTTGCTCAACCTGTGCCACAAAATTTCGTTGCGGTAGTTGTTTGCTCGACAGATTAACGCTGATGGTGAGTGAGGCATAGTTCGGAAACTGAGTTTGCCATTGCTTTAACTGCTGACACGATTCATGCAGTATCCACTCGCCGATCGGAACGATTAAGCCCGTTTCTTCTGCAATTGGAATAAACTCAGCGGGAGAGATTAATCCCCTCTCTGGATGCAACCAGCGCACCAGGGCTTCAAATCCAGTAATTTTGCCCGTTGATAGCGCAATGATGGGCTGATAGTAAACACGCAGTTCCTGACGCTCGATCGCCCAGCGCAAATCTGTCTCTAACTGCATTAGAGCGACAGCCTGGTCGTACATCTCTGCGTTAAAGAGTGCGTAACGGGCTTTACCTTGTTCTTTGGCATGGTACAGAGCCGTGTCTGCATTGCGAAGCAATTCGTCAGGCTGCGTAAACGCTGTTTCGTTGAGAGCAATACCAATACTGGCTGTTGTAAATATCTCGTGGTGATTCAAACAGAAGGGTGTTTTGAGCGCATCTTGAATACGTTCAGCGACTCCAATGGCATCATTCAAATGCCGAATAGGGTCAAGTAAGATGGTAAACTCATCTCCTCCCAGCCGAGCAACCGTATCACCCGGACGGAGACACGCCTGGAGACGACGAGCAATCTCAATCAGCAACTGATCGCCAACCAGATGCCCTAAGCTATCATTGATGACCTTAAAGCGGTCAAGATCGAGAAAGAGTACCGCAAATTGTTCATCTGGATGACGCTGAAGACGAGTGGTCAGTTGTTGCAATCGATCTAGAAATAGCAGTCGATTGGGTAATCCAGTGAGGGCGTCGTGGTAAGCATTGTGGGCTAACTGCTCTTCGATTTGCTTACGTTCAGTAATATCGGTAGCAATTCCATCTAAACGCACAGTTTTGCTGATGGTGTCACACACCACATAGCAGCGATCTCTGATCCAGCGAACCTCGCCATCGGCTCGAACGATGCGATATTCTAAATCTTTTCTGCCTTTTTCTAGAATAGCTTGAGACTCGACTCTCACATGTTCCTGATCATCTGGATGCACCATTTCCAGCCAAAGGTCAGGGTTGTTTAAGAAATCAGAGGCTGAACGACCATAGACCTTTTCTACCGTCGGGTTGAGGTATAGAAACTCTTTTCCAGTTTCTGAGGTAGACCAGACAACATCGCTCAACGAGTAAAGAATACTATTCAATCGCTGTTCGCTCTGTTGCAATGCAGACTCTGCCCGCTTGCGCGCCGTGATATCAGTCACCATTCCTAATGCGCCTGCATAATTCCCCTCTGGGTCAAACAACGGAGCCGTAGACACGATCGCCCATAGCTCAGTGCCATCCTTGCGACGGAATTTGAAATCATGTGCCTCACTGATTCCCTGACGGCGACGTTCCAGGCATCGATTAGTGATCGCAATCCCTTCCTCATCCATGAAGGAGAACAGCGTTTCTCCCAGCATCTCATCAGCCGTGTAGCCCAGCATGGTGGCCATCTGCTGATTGACAAAACTGGTTTGGCTGTTTTGGTCTAACACCCAAATTCCTTCTACAGCCGTTTCTACAATGCGACGGTATTGCTCCTCCTGTTCTCGCAACGCTTCTTCGGCCTGTTTGCGTTGAGTAATGTCTGTTTGAATCCCCACAAAATGAGTCAGATACCCAGCCTCATCAAATACTGGTGCTGTATGGAGTTCGTTCCAGAACATGGAACCGTCTTTGCGATAATTGCGTAGCGTCACATGGCACTCGCGATGCTCCTGGAGTGCCGTGCGTAACTCATCAATGGCAGGCTGTTTGGTATCCGAATTTTGCAAGAAACGACAGTTACGTCCTAAAACTTCGCGGGCAGAGTACCCAGTCATCGCTTCAAATGCAGGGTTGACGTAAATAATGGGGTTATCAGACTGACTGGCATCGGTCAACACAATTCCGTTGCTGCTGGCGGCGATCGCTCGTTCCATAAGTCGCAGTTGTGCTTCTGTCTGTTTTCGTTCAATGGCGGCGGCCAGAACATTGGCAACCGCTTGAAGAAAATAAATATCGTCTTGTGTAAATGAGCGCGATTGGGTACTGTACCCGCCCAACACTCCAAACGGTTGTGTTTTGCCGGGAATGATGACGCTCACGCCGCTGACGACCCCATGATTATGCAATAACGGTGGGCCGCCAAACCGGGTATCAACGCGAAAGTCTTCAACAATAGCGGGAGCTTGACTCTGCAGGGTATATCCAATCTGAGAGGTGGCTCGTGTTCCGACACGGGCAATTCCGACCAGGTTTTGTTGCCAGCCGACCCCTGCCTGCAACTGTAACGCGCTTCCTCCCGGTAATGCCTCTAGAATGCCGCAAAGGGGGATATTGAGAACCTGGGCCACGATCGTAACCGCTGCATGCATCAGAACCGATAGGTCAATCCCCGCTAGCGCCTGTTGCCCCAACTGAGCAATGGCGGCCTGTTGATTTGCGTATGCTTTCGCGCGCTCTTCACTGTCGCGGAGCGCTCGCTCTGCCCGTTTTTTGGCCGTAATGTCCCGTTGAATCGTTGCCAGACAAAGCACATCACCCGTTTCAGGATGTTTGATGGTAAAGCAGCTCCGATACATCTCAAAGCATTCACCCGTCTTGAAATGACGCAACTGCCCTTCTCCTTCATGCCGTCCTGTGCTGTGAAGGATTGGCAGGGTTATCTCGCAAAAATGAGCCAGATCGTTTTGTGGTAAATACTCGGCAATGCTTTTACGTTGAGCGTCCTCCAAACTATCTAATCCCACTAACTGACGTCCAGCCTCATTGACGTACAGCACTTTGCCATCTAGAGAAGACATTGCAATAAAGTCACTGCTGTTTTCAACAAGCGCCTCAAACGCCGGATTGACATATGCAACTTTAGTGTCTGCATTGAGGATTGCGATCGCATCTTCAGTGTGTTCCACAACGGTTGCACATACACTAGAAAGACACTGTGTTTTTTGTAAATTAGTTGAATCTGTCCAGATTAAAAAAGCTGATTGCACTCCACTATAGTCAATCATTTTGGCTGAAACAACAGCATCAAATGCGTCGCCACTGCTTCGTTTTAAGCGTAATGGGTAATCGGCGATCGCTTCTTTATCTTTTACTTGAGAAATAAACTGACTATGTTCTGTTGAATCGGCGTAGAAATCAGCAGTTAAGTATTCCAAGCTACTGGAGTCAGCCTTACCAAACAAAGGTGCAACCCGATCGTTTTGCCATAGAACGCGATGGCTGGTCAGGCAAACGATCGCCATTGGCAGCGGTGTCACTTCCAGCACAGCCTTGAGTAAGGTTTTAGAATCTGCGTCGGATGGTTGGCACCTCAGCACATCCTGTTGTAGAGCTTGATGGCTGAACGAGGCTTGAAGCGGACGTTGTGTAATCTCCTCGTCCAATTCTAAACGTGACGTCATAAACACTTGGTTTGAATGAGTGCGACGGTGAATGGATGCCATTGCGTGCGCCTTGAAAACAGAAGGTTAATGGATCAAAGAATGAAAATGAAATAGCCTCTATACAATCGATCCTACCGAATACACGAGTATCGTTTAAACCATTTTTTAAGTATATTTGCCGAGATAACGGAACTACCCATATTTCTCTAATTGGAGAATTAAATAAAATTAGATAAGTTCAGGGTAGTCATCCCGAAATGCAGCCCCAGAAAAGCTTAGATAGATTGAATGTTCTCTAAATGCATCTCTGATTTTTTACAAAAGGCATGATTTAATATCTTTTTAATCTTGCACAGATCGTTTAGAAATGTAGCTTTTCTTACAAAATCTTCACGGGCGAAAATCATGGCGCTTGACTCAGTCACGCGCGCTTACGTAAACTCGACAGCCCGATTTTGGGAGAGTTGCGCGACGCACCACTCTCCTAAAAGCCCATTCGTCGAATTCACGTCAGGTTTAGCTTGAAAAACAGCGATCGCCCATATTCCCTTGACTTCCATCTGGGATAACTGAACTCGCCTCAGTCACTAAAGCCGTTGTGCCGTTTGGGAGCGTTACCCAACCTTGCGCTTCTACCACAGCGCGTTCACTCTGCCCAGTCGCGGCGGCAGAGGATACGGAAAGACCGTTTGGCATCGTCTCCGGCAGGTCTCCATGACGCGACTCGGTGGCTGGCTCCTGAGTATCTGTGGTGTACGGCAATAGATCCTGCCAAATGGTGTTGGGAGTGAGCGGGTCAGTAGGACTGCGGGGCACGCCGCCTCGTCCCGCATTCACAAATCGATTGTAGCGACTGCTGGTTCGACAGCCCTGAGCCAGCGGTGGCGTGGCAAATGTATTGGGTAATTCAGGCGTTTCCCCCACATCCGTATCCGGCGTGTTGATGATAATCGTTCCAGCGATACCGGCTTCAGAACTCGCATTAATTTCACTGTCAGGAATGCGAATGGGCGATGGGTTAACGGTTAGTCCAAAAACACCCTGAGCCGTGATGCCAATCTGCCCGCCGTTGCCTCGCTCCGCACTAGCAATCACGTCGCTGTTTTCA
>DATNPS010000068.1:0-7624 GCA_036703095.1 Crinalium sp.
CTGCTCCGAGCGTAGAGGTCTACGTGCAGAATTATTTTTCGGAAGAAAATTCTGTTCCTCAACCGGATGGAAATTTGCATTCCCAAACGGCTGCCATTACCGCTGCACCGATTCCGCTAGAAGCCTGGGAAGATTGGTTTCAAGCCTGGGTGGCTGAGCTGAACCCTGATTTTTCTCCGACCCATGAGTATGAGTTGAGCCTACGTCTCACTCATGACGCAGACATTCAAGCGCTGAATGCTCAATATCGTCACAAAGATCAACCGACCGACGTACTGGCATTTGCTGCTTTAGAAGTTGATTATCCAGAGCTGGAAGAGCTACAGCTAGAATCACCCCTTTATCTAGGAGATATTGTTATCTCTGTCGAAACGGCACAACGGCAAGCCCAAGAGCAAAAACATTCATTGCAGCAAGAGCTAGCCTGGTTAGCCGCTCACGGATTATTGCATCTGTTGGGATGGGATCATCCAGATGATGAGAGGCTGGCCGAAATGCTGCATCAACAAGACAAACTGCTGCAAGCGATCGGGTTGAACTTCAATACAGAAGCGGCTCCAGACCCATTTCCTTAAAGAGAGCAAGAAGTTACAGACTAGAAATGTAAAGCAAAGGAATTGATCTGGGCGATGCAGGTTGTAACATAGGTTAGCTTGTTACATTGTTTTACCAAGGATTGCTGTTGTGCGGGACTCCATCTTTTGGGATGGAGTTAAGTAGATAAATACGTTCCGCTCACCTCCTGCCTGCTACGGATATTCTCCTTGATTTCGTGATTGGTATGCCTCAAGACCTCACAACCGAGACACCGTCCCGCACTACACCGCTCGTTAAGCCGAATCGCACGCTCTCCTGGCGAGTGGCGTCTAATTTGCTGGTCAGCTTTGCTTATGCTTGGGGAGGTATCATGTATGCCTTCCAGACGCAGCGAAACTTTCGAATTCATCTGGCGGTGGGAACGTTGGCGATCGCCCTCAGCATTTTCTTGCGCCTCAGTCGAGTCGAGATTGCGATTATTGGTCTCACCATCGGAGCGGTACTGACGATGGAGCTACTGAATACCGCGATCGAATCGGTGGTTGACCTGACAGTGAAGCAGACGTATCACGAGCTAGCCAAAATTGCGAAAGACTGTGCTGCTGCTGCGGTTCTCATTTCAGCCCTCGCGGCCGTCCTGGTCGCCGGTTCTCTCCTCCTGCCTCCCCTCATCCAATTAATTCAGACAACGCTAAGGTAAATAAAGAATCCTCTTTGGGACTCCTAACACCCAACACTCAACACCTAACCTCCAACACCCATGATTCTCGTTATCGATAACTACGACAGCTTTACCTATAACCTGGTTCAATATCTAGGCGAGTTGGGACAAGAGTGGGCGATCGCTGCTGATGTGAAGGTTTATCGAAACGATCAGATTTCGATCGAAGAGATCCGAGACCTCAAGCCCGATGGCATTGTCATTTCGCCAGGCCCAGGTCGTCCTGAAGACGCAGGAATTTCGACGACTGTGATTCGGGAACTGGGGCCAACCGTGCCCGTTCTCGGCGTATGTCTCGGTCATCAAGGTATTGGTCAGGTGTTTGGCGGACAGGTAACCTCTGCTCCAGAACTGATGCACGGCAAAACCTCCCCGATCTATCACACGGGAGTCGGTGTTTTCGAAGGCTTGGAGAATCCCTTTACGGCAACCCGTTACCACAGTCTTGTTGTAGAGCGTCAAACCTGTCCAGATATTCTGGAGATCACAGCCTGGGTTGAGGATGGCACTATTATGGGAGTGCGTCATCGAGACTATCCTCATATTCAAGGCGTCCAGTTTCACCCAGAAAGCATTCTGACGTCGGCTGGAAAACAGTTACTCAAGAATTTTTTGGTAGCCATTAGCAGCGATCGCCTAGCAATTCCTGCCAGCGTTTAACGAAACAATCGCTGTACATCCACGGCAATATCATGAAATGCCTGCGGTGAGATTGTTCCCACCGTCAAGGTTAGTTCTGTTTGATAGGTATTCTGGGCTAAATCTCGAAATACCTTCAGTTGAGCATTCTTCAAATCTGAAACCCAATACTCCTGAATACCCGCTTCAGCATACGCCTGTTTCTTTTCACCCAAATCTTTTGTAAGAGTCGCGTCGGAGTATTCGATCAGCCAAAAAATGTCTTCAGGATAGGGATGATGGTCGAGATAGCGCCGTAGCGGTGGCTGCACGATCGCCAAATCAGGCATCGGTTCCGACGAATTTGGCAGCGTTATGGGCTTGCCCTCACGAACAGAGGCGCGATCGCCCAATAGCGTCCGAAGATATTCTGCTCCATCGCTGCTGTAGCAGGCATGAGGTTCTCGTTCCGGTGTCATAACCACAATGTCGCCCTTCAACAACTCTACTGGCTGGTCGTCAAATAACCCAGCGTCGATCGCGGCGTGGTAGCGATCCAGCGTCCATTTGTAGAGGGTAATTGTCATACCAGTTGCTTCAGGAGCAGGCCATCCTCACGATGCCATTAGTCATTTATTACTTATTTTGAAACCAATTTGCGTCTCGTGACCAGGTTCTGTTTCAGCCGCGAGCTTGTAGTGCTACCGATTTTGGGTTTAGCACGCCCGTCGGGCGTGCTAAACCCAAAATCGGTTTCAAAATGAGAATTGCTGGACTACGGAACTGTAAGCTGATTACTGAAATCACTGTAAGCTAAGAGTTGCAAATTTATGACAGATCAAACGTCTTATAGCGCTCTTAACTGAAATTTCAACGGGGTGCAGGGGTGGAACCCCTGGCTGGGGGCGAAGCCCCCACCCCCCCTTGTCCACAATTTATTTGTGAACGCTATAGCAAGCGGTTGATATCAAAAGCAGCAAGCATCAGTGTTGAGGAGATCATGAAGCGACGACAGTTCATTCAGTTTGCCGGATCTGGAATGTTGGCCTCGATGGGGTTGGGATTCGCCGCCCACATGCAGCCTGCGCAGGCGCAGTCTAACAGCACGGTTTCGATTCAATGGCTCGGCCACATGTGTTTCCTGTTCACCGGAGAAGGCCGTCGTATTCTGGTAAATCCGTTTCGTCCGCTTGGATGCACGGCTGGCTATCGGCCTCCCCGAGTAGCATCTGATCTGGTCATGATCAGCAGTCGTCTATTTGATGAAGGTGTGACCGAAGGTCTACCCGGCAATCCCCGGCTTTTGTCAGAACCCGGTATCTACGAATTTAGAGGGCTGCAAGTCCAGGGCATTCGGATGGATCACGATCGCATTGGCGGCAGACGCTTTGGCACTAACGTCGCTTGGCGCTGGAATCAAGGCGGATTGAACATTTTGCATTTAGGTGGTGCAGCGGCTCCCATCACCGTAGAGCAGCAAATTTTGTTGGGGCGTCCAGATGTGCTGTTGATTCCGGTCGGGAATGGCCCTAAAGCTTATGGCCCAGAAGAGGCCAGACAGGCTGTCCAAATGCTGAATCCTAAAATTATCGTTCCGACTCAATACCGCACTCAAGCCGCAGATGCGACGAATTGCGACCTTCAGCCGCTCGATAATTTCCTGAATCTCTTCCAGGGAGCGACCGTGCGCCGTAATGGAGATGCCATCACGCTGCGGCGATCGAGCTTACCTGAATCGGGATCAATCATTGAAATTTTTAGCTACAGGTTTTAGGGTGTAAATGTTAAGCCATCGCATGAATGGCGATCGCTCCTACCCTTTACCCTGAATCTCTCAACCCCTTATGCAGACTGAATACGCACAGCGCCGCGAACGGCTCATGGCCAAGATTGGCAAAGGAACGGCTGTTTTGCGGAGTGCTCCGATGGCCGTTATGCACAACGATGTCGAATATAACTTTCGGCAAGACAGCGATTTCTTTTACCTGACCGGGTTTAACGAACCCAATGCCGTAGCGGTGCTGGCCCCTCACCATGAGGAGCATCGGTTTGTGCTATTTGTGCAGCCGAAAGATCCGGAACGAGAAACCTGGACGGGCTATCGAGTTGGCGTTGACGCGGCGAAGGAGCGATTTGGGGCGGATGCGGTCTATCCGATTGCGGAACTAGAGGAAAAACTGCCGCAATATTTGGAGAAGGCAGACCGCATCTATTATCGACTGGGACGCGATCGCACGTTTAACGATGCCATCCTGACTCACTGGCAGCGGCTGATGGCGACCTACCCTAAACGGGGAACAGGCCCGATCGCCATTGAAGATCCGGCTCCCACGCTCCACGCACTGCGGCAAGTTAAAAGCGCGGCGGAACTAGAGCTAATGCAGAAAGCGGCTGACATTGCGGCTCAAGCTCACAACCGGGCGCGCGAATTTGCCCAACCCGGACGTTATGAGTACGAAGTTCAGGCGGAGATTGAACACACGTTCCGTCTGCATGGTGCGCAAGGCCCGGCCTATCCCTCGATTGTGGCAGCGGGAGCGAATTCCTGCATCCTGCACTACACCGAGAACGATCGCCAGATTCAGGATGGCGATTTGCTGCTGATTGATGCAGGCTGTGCCTATGGCTATTACAACTCGGACATTACCCGCACCTTTCCGGTGAATGGCAAGTTCACCGCCGAGCAAAAAGCGCTGTACGAAATTGTGCTGGAGGCTCAACTTCAGGCGATCGCCCAGGTGCAACCGGGAAATCCCTACAGCCAAATTCACGAAACCGCTGTGCGCGTTATTGTCGATGGGCTGCTTGACCTTGGTCTGCTGCAAGGCAATCCAGACGAGATCATCAAAGAAGAGAAATACAAACCTTTCTACATGCACAAAACTGGGCATTGGCTGGGTCTGGATGTGCATGACGTTGGCGTTTATCAGCACGGTGAAACCGCTCACACCCTGGAACCCGGTCAAGTCACGACGATAGAACCTGGAATCTACATCGGCCCGGATATCAAATCGGCTGAAGGACAGCCTGAAGTTGATCCCCGTTGGCGCGGCATCGGCATTCGGATTGAAGACGATGTGCTGGTGACCGCCACAGGCCACGAAATTATGACAGCAGCCGTGCCGAAGACGGTTGAGGAAATGGAGAGGTAAGAGAGGTAAGAGAGGTGGGGAAGGTGGGGAAGGTGAGGAGGATGGGGAAGGTGGGGAAGAAAAACAGGCGATTCTTCTCTCCCTCCCCATCTCCCGTATCTCCCCCATCTCCTGTATCTCCCTATCTCCCGTATCTCTTTACGAAGCTATGAAGACCAACGCTGCCCGTCAACTGGATGCATTAGAGATTGAATACCAGCTTTTTGAATATGAAGTAGACCCTAACGATCTGGCGGCTGAAACGGTGGCTGCGAAATTAGGGGTTGATCCCTATCAGGTGTTTAAGACACTGGTCGTGCGGGGCGAGAAAACGGGAATTTTGCTCGCCGTGATTCCCGGCAATCTGCACCTGGACTTGAAGGCGTTGGCCCGTGTGGCAGGCGATCGCAAAGTAGACACGGTTCCCCTCAAAGACGTGCAGCCGTTAACGGGGTACATTCGCGGTGGCGTAACGGCGATCGCCTGTAAGAAACCCTATCCAGTTTACGTGGATGAGATGGTCGAACTATTCGATCAGATCTTTGTCTCTGCCGGAATTCGCGGCACGATGATGAAGCTGGCTCCCGCCGATTATCTCAAAGCTGTGAGTGGAACTGTGGGAGCGATCGCGACTGAAAAACCTTAAGTTGACGTGAATTCGATAAACACGCAAATTGACATCCCACGCGTCGCGTGGGATGTCAATTTGCGCCATTTCCATCGCCCAACGGGCGGCGGAATGGTGCTATTGAATTCACGTCACATTAAGTTGGTAGGGAGCAAATAACGAATCGAACAGATCAGTTAGGGCAGTAGAAGATCCATATCTCTGTCTTAAGTCAGTCAACATTGCCCACAGAAAAGCCTCAATATGAGAATAGTCCGCCTTTTCAAAGGCTATATTTTCATATTTATTTTTATGAAGCAGAGCGACTTTAAATATACGGATGTTTCTCCCTGGATATGGTTAAAATCACTGGTAAGCTATCAAGATAGGCATTCGGAGCCTTCCCCTTCGAGTGCTCATTTTCAGCATCCAGAAGCGGGCGAGGCTGGCATCATGCAAAGTCTGACACTTCCTACAACGCAGGCAGAGCAGTTCCGCCAGCTTCAGAGCCAACTGCGCGATCGCTGGCAGAGTATCGATCACTTCGATCAAAACGAGTGCGACATCGTTATCATTCCGTCGCTCAGCCTTGATCAGCGTGAACTTCATAAGGTAAAAGGCATCCATCACTATGAAGAACGGATGCTGTTTTCCTTGATTCGGCTGCGCAATCCTAATACGCGCGTGATTTACATTACGTCTCAGCCGATTCATCCCAATATCATTGATTACTATCTGCAAATGCTGCCGGGAGTACCGATCTCTCATGCGCGCGATCGCCTCCTGTTGCTTTGCACCTACGATTCGTCCGACAAGCCGCTCACCCAAAAGATTTTAGAAAGACCCCGTTTAGTCGAACGTATTCGGCAGGCTATTCGTTCTGATCAAGCGTATATGACCTGCTTTAATTCCACGGTATTAGAGCGCGAACTGTCGCTTCAGTTAGGCATTCCGTTACTGGGACTCGATCCAGACCTGCTGTATTGGGGTACCAAAAGTGGCAGTCGCCAGATCTTTGCCGAAGCCGGAGTGCCCCATCCCGACGGCAGTGACTTGGTTTGGACGGCTGACGATTTAGCGATCGCGGCGGCAGAACTATGGGAGCGCCAACCGACGCTAGAGCGGATGGTGATCAAGCTGAATGAAGGATTTTCAGGCCAAGGTAATGCGTTGCTCAGTCTCAAACCCCTGCGCCACGTTGCTCCCGGATCAGCCTCAACAGCCGCCCGGATTGAAGCCTTTAGTCAGCACTTCAACCATCTCAGCTTTCAGTGCGATACCGAGACCTGGGATAGCTTTAGCACCAAGATTACAGAACTGGGCGCGATCGCTGAGGCATTTATTGAGGGGAAAGAGAAGCGATCGCCCAGTGTGCAGGCCCGCATCACGCCGCATGGGGATGTGGAAGTGCTTTCAACGCACGACCAGATCTTAGGAGGGCCAGACGGTCAAATCTTCCTGGGCTGTCGCTTCCCAGCAGATGAAGCTTATCGCTTAAGCCTACAAGATTATGGTTATCAGGTCGGCAAAGCCCTGGCGGCCAAGGGGGCACTGGAGCGATTTAGCGTGGATTTCATGGCCATTCATCATCCTGATCGGCCTGACCAATGGGAATTACAGGCGATCGAGATTAACGTCCGCAAAGGTGGAACGACCCATCCGTTCATGGGCATGAAGTTGCTGACGCAGGGGCGATATGACCACGCCACTGGACTGTTTTACAACCAACTTGGAAAACCCAAATTTTACGTCGCTACCGATAACCTGCAAAAAGATCGTTATATCGGACTGTCACCCCGTGATTTGATGGATATTATTGCCAATCATCGGCTGCACTTCAACAGCGTAAGCGAGACGGGCACGGTCTTTCATCTGATTGGTTGTTTGTCTGAATTTGGAAAACTGGGGCTAACCAGCATTGGTAACTCTCCCCAACAGGCCGAAGAAATCTATAATCATGTGATTGACGCACTAGATCAGGAAACCCAGCCTTACACGTCTCAATCCTTT